>DATJHY010000253.1:0-2308 GCA_035493635.1 Gemmatimonadaceae bacterium
TCGAGCTTCGTGTACCCGCCGGCGATCAGATACCGCGCGACGTCGCCCGCGTTCTGAACCTGCGAAACTCGCAGGTACGTCGAATCGAAGAACACGGCGCGCATCGGGGCGGCGGCAGCACTACCCAGCCGTAGCGCGTACACCCCGCCGTCGCCGCTTCCGATGAACAGAAGATCGCCCTCGATCGTCGGCGAGCTGTGGATCGTCGAGCCGGTGCGGAACACGGACAGCTGCGTCCCGTTCGATCGGTCGACAGCGAAGATGCGGCCGGTCCCGTCGCCCCAGTACGCGTGCCGTTCGGTGAGTGCGGGAGACGACCACACGGTGCCGATCGCATTCGCGCGCCACAATTCACGGCCCGTCTTCGCGTCGACCGCCTGTACGAAGTGTCCGTCCGAGCTCCCGGCGTAGACGACACCCTCCGCGAAGGCGGGCGACGAATTCACCCACGACACCTTGTGATCGAATTTCCATCGGAGCGCGCCGGTACGTTCATCGAGCGCGTAGAGAAAGCCGTCACGCGCTCCGATGTACACCATACCGTCGCCGACGGACGGCGACGACTGTATGCTCCGGCGGTCGAATCCGAAGTTGGCGGAGTTGAGCCCAACGCCCTCGGTGTCGTAGCGCCAGATCCGGCGACCGTCATGCAGGTCGAAGGCGTATACCCGTCCGTCGAATGAGCCGATGAATACGCGATTGTCGTGTACGGCTGGCGTGCCGCGGATGCGACCGCCCGTCTGCGCCTTCCACAGGACCGCGCCGCGCGCCGGATCGATTGCGTACACCACGCCGTCGCCGCCACCGACCAGGATCCTGCCGGCAGCGAGTGTCGGCGACGACGTCCACACGTCTCCACTCTCGTGTCCCCACGGCAGCGGCAGGTCCTTGCCGGTCGCGAGCTGCCACCGTTGCTTCCCGTTCGCCGCGTCGAGCGCGTGCAAGTGTCCGTCGCGCGAGCCGACCACGACGAGATCGTTCACGAGCGCCGCGGACGATTGAACGGGTGCGCCGATGCTCACGGCCCAGCGCACATCGCCACTGCGCTCGTCGAGCGCGTACATCTTGCCATCGCCGCTGCCGACGTAGACCACGCCTCGCGCCACGAGCGGCGTGGCCATGACGTCGCCCTGTGTTGGGAACCGCCACTGCAGTCCCACGATTCGCTCACCACCGCCCGCATACTGACCGCTGTGCGCTGCGTCTCCGCGGAACATGACCGCCGCGGGTTGCGCCCGCGTGCTCGACGCGAGCAGGCAAAGCATGATGACGGGGAGGGGCTTGATCATGGGGCTCGGCCTCCGGTGGCTATCGGTGCTGCCTCGCGCCGGCTCGTTGTGCGCTCGCGGAAGTATTTCGCCCCAGTCGCGAGTCCGCATCACACCAGACGAAACCCTTGCACGTCCCGAATGGGACGCGTACCCGATCGAAGGGATCTGGTTATGAGCCGCGCCATAGCTCGCCGTCACGCGCATCGGGCAACTCGCACCGGCCATACGCCGCATTACAGGATTCTCGTAGGCGCGCGAACGAGGCCTCTGCAACCTTGACCGGCCAGCATGCGTATCTACGTCGACAGAATCCCTCTTTCAGCGTGGAGATCCAGATGCCATCAGCTCGTCGAATCGCCACCGCCGCCCTGGGGCTTCTCGCCCTCGCGTCCACGCGTGTCCGTGCGCAGCATCAATCACCGGCGCATACCGGCGGCTGGATCATCGGCGGAAGCGGCTCGCTCGGGCGATCGCACACCGACGCGATCGACGCCGACATCACGCACATCGGAGTCCGGCCGACCGGGCTGGTATTTCTGACCAGTCGGTTCGCGCTGGGTGCAAGTCTCCCTCTCTCCTACTCGCACCTGAGCAACCCGTCGGGCCACAGCTACAGCTACGGCCTCGGTCCGGCCGCGCGATACTATTTTGCCGCCGACACCTCGCACTGGCTCTGGTTCGTGGGTGCGGCGGTCGAGCCGCAATGGCAGAAGGACAGCCGCCAAAACATTGTAGTAGTCTCGCCGGGCGGCGTCGCGTCGACGGCGACGTTCGATACGAGCAACCGTCTGCTCACCATCGACGGTTCCCTCGGCTTGACGCGCCTCCTCGCCGACCACGTTGGCCTGACTGGTGAGCTCTACTACACGCACTCAGAGCTGAGTGGCGACATCAGTCCACGCGAGAGCCTCAAGGGATACGACGTCGGCGCCCGATTTGGGCTCACGGTCTTCGTACACTGAACTGCTGGCACGCGGCGCGACTGAGCGCTCAGTCGCGCCGCGTGCTGTTGCCGACTACGGCGCGCGGTGCAGCCA
>DATJHY010000254.1:0-17619 GCA_035493635.1 Gemmatimonadaceae bacterium
GATCGCGTCGTTGGTGTGGAGAGTGCTGAAGACCAGGTGGCCGGTCATCGCCGCCTGGATCGAGATCTCGGCCGTCTCCTGATCGCGCATCTCGCCGATCATCACGACGTCGGGATCCTGTCGCAGGATCGCGCGAAGCGCGGCGGCGAACGTGACCCCCGACTGCCGGTGCACGGGCATCTGCGTGATGCCGGGAAGCTGGTATTCGATGGGATCTTCGACGGTCACGATCTTTTCGCGCGCCGAGTCGCGTCGCTGAAGAGCTGCGTACAACGTCGTCGTCTTTCCGCTGCCGGTTGGCCCGGTTACGAGGAGCATGCCGTGCGGCTTTGCGGAGAGCTGCGACATACCCGCGAGAACGGTCGGGTTCATCCCGAGCTCGTCGAGCGTGATGGGGCGACCGCCCTGGTCGAGCAGTCGCAGCACGACGCTTTCGCCGTACATGGTTGGAATCGTGGAGACGCGCAGATCGAGCTCGCGCGTTTCCAGCCTCACCCGTATGCGCCCATCCTGCGGCCGCCGCCGCTCGGCGATGTCCAGCTCGGCGAGCAGCTTGATGCGCGACACCACGGCATGGTGCATGTCGCTCGGCGGCTCCGGCGCCGGCACGAGCACGCCATCGATCCGAAAGCGTGCCGACAGGCCAGTGCGCGTCGCCTCGAGATGAATGTCGCTCGCGCCGGCATCGTGCGCGTCGCGCACCAGCAGACTCACGAACCGCACCACCGGCGGCTGATTCGCCATGTCGCGGACATCGGTCGCGAGGTCGTCGCTGTTGGTGTCGATGCGCGCCAACTCGAGATCTCGTTCCGCGCGGGTGGTCAGGCGCTCGATCAACTGCTCGAGCTCCGATCGCTCGACCGCTTCGTACGTCACCGGAGCTCCGTACGCGTACGCGATGTCGTCGATGCCACCAAGGAGGGCGTCGCTCGTCCCCGCCACGATCAGTGTCCCGTCTTCGCGGACCATTTTCGGACACAACCGGTGGTGCACCAGGTAGTCGCGGGTCACCTCGCGAGCCAACGCCAACGGAGCGGCGGCGCGTAGAGCGGCCGATTCGGGCGCGGTGTTGACGGGTACTGCCGATTCGATCTGCACGGGCGGCAACATGCGTAGGCTCGCCCGATCGTGTAGCATCGATTCGATGCAGGCCGGGTGATTCGAGCGTCGGCATGGTCGTAACGAGCGTCACCCGCTTCGGCCGCAGGCATCGGCTGCCCGTGACGATCGGCGCGCGTCGCTCGTTGATCATCAAGGAACTGTCGTCCGGACTTTTGCCATTGGCACCGTGTACTCGTGTTAGTACGCGTTTGTACGCTTGCATTCGTGAACGCGCATGCTCGTTCTGATACACGTCGTGACTCCAACCCCGTCTCGCCGGTGTCCTGTCAAGACATTCGCTTCGACCTGAATCGCGGCGAGACGCAGCTCTGGGCCGGCACGCCACGCCAGGGGATCGTTCTGGGCCCGCTCGACTTTGTCGTCGTCCCGTTCGGGATCATGTGGACCGCGTTCGCCGCTTTTTGGGAAATGTCGGTCGTGCGGTCGAAGGGCCCGCTGTTCATGCAGGCCTTCGGCGCTGGATTCATCGCGATCGGCTGTTTCTTCACATTCGGGCGGCTGGTGACGGCCGCGCGCCGACGCCGCCGCACCGTCTACGGCCTCACGTCCGACCGCGTCATCATCGCCAACGGATCCGGGGCACCTACCTCCCTGCCCCTTGCCACGCTCGGCGAGGTCAGCGTCGTCGAAGCGGCCGACGGTAGCGGGAACATTGCGTTCGGCGTGCCGGCCGCCATCACCACGATGTTCGTGAGCATGCCGTCGATGGCCCGGGCGCAGTTCCCGATGTTCGAGATGATCCCGGACGCGCGGAACGTCTGCACTCAGATTCAGGAAGCGCAGAAGGCGGCCAAGGCGCGCGGCGGCTCAGCGGTCGAGACTTCCCCGCCCTCGCCAGCGGTTTCCTCGTTCCCGAAACCAACCCCCACCGGCCTGCTGACGCTGATACGATTCGCTTTCCTGCTCATGTTCGGAGGACTGGGCTCGTTCTTCGCCTATCAAGGAGCAGCCGACTGGTACGCCGGTGTCCTGAGCAGCACCTGGCAAACGGCGGCCGGAACTGTGCTCGACACCCGGTTGGTGAGCAGCTCGGGCAGCGGCAGGAACAGCGGGACACGGTATTCGGCGCACGTCGCGTACATGTACAACGTGGGTGGTCAGTCGTTCGTCGGCGACAAGCTCTCTTTCGGCCGGCTCACGCGCGGAAGCGGATACGACGACTCTCAGCGCCTGCTCCAACGATACCGTCGCGGAACCGTCGTGACGATCCACTACGATCCCATGCGCCCCGAGCGCTCGGTCCTCGAGCCGGGATGGACGTGGGGCAGCGTGATGATGGCGGCGATGGGGACGCTGTTCGCCCTCCTGGGACTCGCCATCTTCCGCCGCCTCGGTCGGCCGACAAGGCCACAGGCGAACAGACCGCCGGTAGGCGAGTTGCTACGGATGTCCCGCCAGCAAGGTGCTGCTCGAGTCAACAATTGAACATCGCATTCACAGATTCTTCAACGTCCGGCGAGCCGACCGTCGTTCGCTAGGCGGACCATTCGCGACGAGCCGGCGCGTCACGATCTCGATCTCCTTCGTCTCAGTGCCGCGTCGCACAGTCAGCCTCACGTGCTCGCCCGGCCGGCGAAAGCGCCGCTCGCGCAGCTCGCCCAACTCGCGCTGTCCGGCCGGCGCGCCGTCCACGGCCACGACGACGTCGCCGCGCTCGAGCCCCGCCTCCGATGCGGGCGACGATGGCTCGACCCGGTCGACGATGATCGTCTTCAACGAGTCGTCCATCACCAGCGCGGCGCCGCTCATGTCGGCCTCGAACGGCTCGTTGAATGTGCCGTTCGGCTCGAAGATCATGCGCTTCGCATGGTAGTCGAGGAAGAGCGTGAAGCGGCGCAGGATCGCCCCACCGATGTTGCCGACCCATGGCCCGCTCCGCGAGAAGACGCCCGCCGAGTCGCCGTAGAGCTGGACGACGGGGCGCGACAGGTCCACGCTGCCGATCGAGAGCGTTGCCACGCGCCCGAACTCGGTGGTCGTCATGCCGCCGATGCCGCCGGAGGCGGAGCGGCGAATCGTCGGCCCGACGCGCTCGCGCAACCGGTGCTCGTCGACGAACGGCTTCGCCAGACTCAGCGCCGCTCCCGAGCCGACGTCGATGACGAACCGTCCCGGCACCGTCTCGCCGTCGGCGAGCTTCACCGCCGCGTCGATGTGCGGAAAACGATTGATCAGCGTGAGCGGAACGGCCGTGCCGGGGCCGTCGTAGTGAAACGAGTCGCGATCGTAGATTCGCAGCTCACGCCGTGCGTAGTCGATTGCCAGCACGTTGCGCTCGATGAAATCGTCGCCGAGGATGCCGTCCATCCGGTGTGCTTCACGCGGCGGTAGCCGCGAGAGGTCGATCGCGAGGACCACTGGCTGCGTGATGGACGTTCCGGCGAGCGTGACCGAGGCTCCCTGGATCCGCGCGCCCTCGACGCGGCCCGCGCCCGCACCACCCACTGTCAACGTTTGCCCGAGACCGACACCGAGCTGCCGCGCTGTGTTGAGGTCGAGCGAGGTGCTGCCGGCGCCGGTATCGAGAATGAAATCCAGCTCGCGCCCCGCGATGCACACCTTCACGTAGATGTGGTTGTTCCATACATCGACGGGCAGCGTGGCGGGGAGCGCGGTCGTCGCGACCGGCGGCGCGGCGCACGTGACCGTGACGGGCGGACGAGCGGACACGGACGCGACAGCCAGCGCGAGGATCGAAGGGATCGAGAGCATGGAGGTTCGACACCCGACCTGCCCGCTGGGGTTTCCTGGGATCGACGTCCCCCAGCGTCACTTCATCGCGATCACCGGATCGACCCGTCCCGCGCGCCGCGCCGGCCCGAGGCCTGCCGCCAATGCGACCAAGAGGATCACCGCGCTCGCCGCGCCGTACGTGAGCGGGTCGGTCGGCTTCACCTCGAAGAGAAAACTCGAAAGCAGCCGACCCGTGGCTGCCGCGCCGGCGAGTCCGATCAACACGCCCGGCACCGCCGACGCCGCGACCGCGCCGAGCATGGCACCGACGATTCGGCGCGGCGAGGCGCCGAGCGCGATGCGAATGCCCAGCTCGCGGGTGCGCTCGTTCACGGCGTAGGCCAGCACGCCGTAGATACCGACCGCCGCCATCACCAGCGCCATCACCGAAAACGCCAGCACGACGATCGATCGAAAGCGCGGCTCCGCCATCACGGCGCTGAGGTGCGAGTCCATCGTCGCAATCGACGCGATCGGCTGCTCGGGATCGACGCCGTATACCGCCGCGCGCATCGCGCCGATCACGGCGGCCGGATCGTCGGTCGTCCGCGCGACGAACGTCAGGTGGTTGATGAAGAAGAGCTCCTGGACCTGCGCGATGGGACGGTAGAGCGCCGGCATCGGCGCGTCGTGCGGACCGCTCCGCGTCACGTCATCGACGATGCCGACGATGCGCATCCAGTCATCCGGCCCCGGTTTGTCCCAGTAGGTGAGCTGCTGTCCCACCGCGTTGCCGTTCGGCCATAGCGTCTTTGCCATCGACCTGCTGATCACGACGACGTGCTCACTGCTCGCGACGTCGGATGGCTGGAAGCCGCGCCCCTCGAGCACGCGAATCCCCATCGCATCGAAGTACCCCGCGCTGACGCACGGCTTGAGCACCCCGTAGTTCGGCGGCAGAGGCTCACCGCTCCGCAGCGTGAAGTCGCCGAGGATGTACGCCGAGTCGAGCGGCAGCCAATTCACCACCGCGGCGGTGCGCACGCCGGGGATTGTCGCAATGCGCGCGAGCAGGCGTGTCGTCACGTCCCGCGCCGCGTCAGCCGTACGGTACCTGGTCTCGGGAAGATCGATCGTCGCCGTGACGAGACCGTCGGGCGTGAAGCCCAGATCGGCCGAGCGCAAGCGCTCGAAGCTGCGGATCATGAGTCCCGCGCCGATGAGCAACACGAGCGAGAGGCTCGTCTCCATGACGACGAACAATCGCCGGAACGGCGCGCGGGTCGTCGTGCGGACCGCGTCATTTATCGCATCGCGCGGATCGCGACCCGAGGCGGTGATCGCCGGCAGCGTTCCCGCCAGCAAGCCGGTGAGCACGCACATGACCACGCAGGCCGCGATCACCAATGGGTCGACGTGGATCTCCGCGGCGCGCGGCAGGATGCCCACGGGCAAAAGGGCGAGGAGTACGCGCACTCCGGCGAGCGCGATCGTCAGTCCCACCACTCCGCCCAGCGCCGCAACGACGAGGCTCTCGGTGAGCATCTGCCGAACGAGCCTCGCGCGTCCGGCGCCGAGGGCGGCTCGGATGCCGAGCTCGTGTCGCCTGGTCGTGGCGCGCATCAGCATCAGGTTAGAGACATTGGCGCAGGCGATGAGCATCAGCAGCCCCACGGCGAGCGAGAACACGAGGAGCGGCGTGCGAACATCCCCAACGAGCGCCTCACGTAATGGAACGATCGTCGTCAGCATGTGCTCGCGCCGGTTCGGCGCCGGGCTCTGCTCTTCACTCCGCGCAAACGTCCTCAGCTCGGCGGCCGCTTGCACGATCGTCGTGGTGGCCGCAAGTCGCCCGATCACGGACTGGATCCAGCCGTTCCCGCGGTCGGTGGGCACGAGGAGCGGCGCCCAAATGGCAGCATGCCGTGGAAAGTCGAATCCATCGGGCATCACGCCGACGATCGTCCGGCGACGGCCATCGATGGTTACCGATCGGCCAAGCACCGCGGTGTCGCCGGCGAAACGCTGTCGCCACAGCCTCGCACTGATGATGATGACGTCGTTGGCACCGGGCTGGTCCGTGCCAGCCGCGAACTCGTGCCCGAGCCGCGGGCGCACGCCCAACGTGGCGAAGAAGCTTGGCGTCACCGCGGCGAGCGGAATGCGCGCTGGTTCGCCCGCGCCGAGCAGCGTCGCGGGAAAGGTGCGGAAGCTCGTCGTGGCCGCGAATGCGCGCGCGCTGCGCGCGTAGTCGGCGTAGTCCCGATCGTACATCGACAGGCCGGGCATTCGGTCGGGCATGTACGAGATCGCGAACAACTCGTCCGGCCCCGCGAAGGGCAACGGACGAAGCAGCACGCTGCGCACGACGGTGAACATCGCCGTCGTCACGCCGATCCCCAGGCCGAGCGTGAGGATGGCCGTCGACGCGAACACGGGTGCGCGGCGAAGTGATCGAAGCGCGTAGTGAACGTCCTGTGACAGTCGCTCGAGCCACATCCCGCCCCACGTCTCGCGCGTGACTTCCTTCACGTGTGTGACGTTCCCGAACTCTCGACGCACCGCGGCCACCGCCGCTTCGGGCGAGTCGCCGCGCGCGACGCGGTCCGCGACGGCCATCGCGAAGTGGGATCGGATCTCGTCGTCGAGCTCGTGGTCGAGATCGTCGCGCCGTCGAAGCCGGGGGAGTCTCATGCATCTCCCTCCGGCGCGGGCGGCTGCATGAGTGCCCCGATCGCCTGGGCGAGCCGCTCCCACTTGGAGCTCTCGGCGGCCAGTTGCTTACGGCCGGCAGCCGTGAGCGTGTACTCACGAACGCGCTGCCCGCTCTCCGATGTCGTCCATACGGCGGAGACCCACTTCTTCCTGGCCAGCCTGTGGAGCGCCGGGTAGAGGGAGCCGGTTTCCACCTGGAGCGCGCCGTTCGAGCTGGCGCGGATCGTCTGCGCGATACCGTAGCCGTGGCGCGGGCCCCAGCGCAGGGTCTGGAGGATGATGAAGTCGAGCGTGCCCTGGAGCAGCTCGATACGCGAGAGCGTCGGGTCCTTTGGCATGGCCTCGACCTGCTGGGTGTAGACGATCTACATCGTACCATGTAGACACACTACAGGCAAGAGGGCCGCGCACAGCTTGGCCGGCAGAGGCCAGCGCGCTGCTGTGCTCAGCGATTGAACGGCACTTCCTGGACCCAGTGGAAACCGCGCGTCGTGAGCAGAAACGTGTTCGCCGGCCGCAACTTCGCCTCGGCGTGCACCGTGTGTCCAAAGAACAGGCCGTCGAGCATCAGATGATCGGCATCGGGCCGCGAATAGGTGAGCGTCTGCTTGGGCAGCGTGGAATCACGCGCAAAGGTGAGGGCAATCGTTTTGGCCGTCGTGTCGAGCTTGGCGACGTAGCCGTACACGGAGTCGTTCATGCGCTGGATGGCCATCTGACCCGCGCGCTGCACGTACGTCCGACGCCAACGAAGCGTGTCGCCCAGGAGCGCGGGCCGTGACACGCCATCGACCGTCATCTCGCCCACCTCCCATATACCATATAGTGGCGGTTTGGGCGCGCCGCCTCCGTACTGCGTCCAGGATTTTGCGTTTCCCCACGCGAAGAGCGTGGCCACGTATCCCGTGAAAACGATCTGCGCGATCGTGCTGATGCGCCGACCGCGCGGCGACTTCGCTACGGCTGGCTCAGGACGCAGCGCGTCGGCTCGGCCCAGCAGAAACAGGTTCACCAGCGGCCGCGCGTCCATGGCGAGCAGAAAGATCGACATCAGCACGAGGTGGAACGAGAACAACTTGACCGGCACGTCGTAGGTCATGTTGAGCGCGAGCACGTCGGCCGCGTCGACGAGACACAGGATCGCGCCGATCCTCGACGTTTGCGGAATCATCACGAGCAGTCCGCCCATCACCTCGGCGGTGCCGACGACCATCTCGTAAGGGCGTGAGGCGCCAATCGACGCCCACAGCACGCCCATTGGCGAAAAATTGCCGAACGGTTCGAGCAGTCTGCCGAGCGTGGGCGCCGGCATCTGGAGCGGGATGAGCTTGATGAAGCCGTAGGTCAGCATCGTGGTCCCGAGCGCGATGCGGAGGAACAGTCGGAACCAGGCGTAGAGGCGCGTGTGATTGGCGCGATGCCGTGCTGCCGCCGACCAGACGATCGTGGCAACCGCGGCGACGAGCAGGAAGGTGAACGACTGCACCCAATCAAAGGTGCGATCGCCACTTCCGGTGAGCGCATGCGGAAACGGCTTCGCGATGCCGAGAACGTGAGCGCCGACCCAACTCACGGGCGCGCGGAGAGGGGCGAGCGTCCCAAGCTCGGGGAAGTCGAGCTTGGGAATCGCAATGATGCCCTGGATCATCTGCGTGAGTACTACGTAGAGCCCGAAGTAGACGAAGCAGAAGCGGAAGGCGACGAGCGTCGCGGGGTGCCAGCGCCGATCGGGCGACGACTCGGCGGTCGGGCTCGAGGTCGGCGTGTAGGCCGTGGGGGCGACGAGGTCTTGGGTGGCGGTCATCGGGGCAGGCCGTCGGTGAGATCGATGAGAGGACTTCAATAACGCGAAAGCTTGCCGGAGGCGGACACCGGGTGAGGACATCGGTGATCGGTGCCTGGGCTGGCGGACCGGTCGGAAGATTGTGCTCGGAGAGAACCGTGGCAATTCGTTCGTCTGGCGAGCCGCGATGATGACGCCTGCGTGCGACTGTAATCGGGCGTTTCCCATTTGGCGCCGCCGGCCCTCTGGCGTGAATCCGCGGACGGCGCTACGCTAAAACCCCCAGCTTGCCATTCTCCCTGGCCATCGCGCCTTGCGAGGGTCGAATGTCCGACGACGCCGTCGACTCGATCTCCCGTGTGATCGAAGGGTTCGTGGAGCGACTCTCGCCCACGCTGCGAGCCACTCGCCGACATCGCTCCGGGACGGCGCCGCGCGTCACGCGAAGCGCGGCAGCGTCGGCGCCGCGGCGGCTCCCGAAGTATCCATCCCGAAACATCCGTCGATGCAGAAATAGGCAAGTAGCTGTATGGGCTGTTTCACATTCCATCATTCGGGAGGTCGTATGGCTACCGCCGCGATGCACGTTGGGCTCTCCACTGAAGACATCGCCCAGATCCAGGGAATCACCGACGAATGGGTTCGCGTCTCGCTCGCGCGAGATTGGGATGGCCTGATCGCGCTTCTGACCGATGACGTCGTATTCCTCCCGCCCGACGCGCCCTCTGTCGTCGGCAAGCCGGCGGCACGCGCGTTTCTCGAGGCATTTCCGACGATTACGGCATTCACGGCGACGGTCATCGCGGGCGAGGGGCAGCCGGAACTGGCGTGGGTCCGCGGGTCGTTCCGCATGACGATCGAACCGGCGCCGGGACACTCCGTGTCGGCGATCGGCAAGTTCTCGGCAACGTACCGCAAACGCGCCGACGGCGGCTGGCTCTGCGCGTCGGACACGTGGAACTTCGACGCTCCACTCAATTCCTGAACTCGGGCAGTCGGCGCCGAGCCGCGCCGTGCGTGGCGCGGTGCGGAAGACGCTCGCGTCTCCGAAGCGACCATTTACTTGATCGACTGGAAGCGACAATCCGACGGCGTCGGACGAATGTATCACGTAATGACGCATCCCAAGCCATAGCTGCCGAATCTGGCGGTCCGATCCAACTGCCAGTTCCTAATCACTCACGCGAGGGCATCATGTTACCGACTCAGCGAGTTGCCGCGGCGCTCTTCATCGTTCTCGTAAGTGCGTCAGCCGCGCACGGCCAAGGGGCCAAGCAACAAGGCACCGCGAGAACCGCCATGGCGCGAACTACCAGCGACAGTCTGTGGGCAGAGTTCGGCGCCAAGGCAAAGAAGGGCGATGCCGCAGGACTCACCGCCATGTACACGGACGACGCCGTATTCGTCGACCCCGGGTTTCCAACGGCGGAGGGAAGAGGCGCCATCGGTGCCTTGATCAAAGCCTTCACGGACGGCGGCAAGGTCACCGAGCATTCGCATGTCATGAAATCGCTCGAGACAAACGGCGATCTGGCGCTCGAGCACGGGTCCTGGCGGATGGGCTATCAGGAGAAAGGAAAGCCCGCGCCGATGGTCTCGGACAACCGCTATCTGATCGTTTGGAAGCGCGGTCCGAGCGGAAAGTGGCTGTTGCATCGCGACATCTCGATACCGAATCCACCGGCGGCGAAATAGGGAGGCCGTCGGGCATGGCCTGGGGTTACGGCCTGCTCGGCGACATGGACCGCGCGCTCGGGGCAGTCGAGCGCGCGCACGACATCGGCCTTATCTGCAAGTCGACCGATCGGCGAGCCTGGGAACAGCGCATCGTCATGACGCATTCGTATTCTGATACCACCCTTCCTGGAGCTTACCGAATGCGCCTCAGGCTCGCACTTCTCGTCATCGCCAGCTTCCCTGTCACGGGGCTCGCGCAGTCGACAGTCGACTCGCTCAATCTCAACGGGCGCACGAACCTCAGCTTCGGATTTGGCCTCACCGGTTCGAGCCAGGCATCGGTCTCACCGACATCGGCGAGCGCCAGTACCACGAGCGAGGTCGCTTCGCTCGCATTCAGTCACTGGGTGCGTCCGGAGGTTGCGATCCAGGTGTCCACCGCAATGGTGGGCGCGTCCAGCGGCGTAGGCGCCGGGGCCCAGGCAAATGCAACCATTCCCGTGTTGTTCGGGTTCAGCTACTCGCCGCGCGCATTGGCGATCACGCCGGCGTTCCGGCCATACGTGTCGGCAGCAGCCGGCCCGTACATGCACTTCTTCACCGACGCGCTCTTCGATCATCTAAGCGCTCGAACGGAAACGCACGCCGGGGCACGCCTAGGCGCCGGCGTCAACTGGTTCGTCGCGCGCCACTTCGTGCTGTCGGTCGACGGCCACTACCATGCCGTTCAGCGTTTCGTCGACACCGACGCATCGACGTCCAGGGTAAGTGGCTTCGGGATGTCGTTCGGACTCGGCTTCGCCTGGGGGGGAGGGGCGGACAGCACTAGCCGCTTGGTCGGCGGGCGACACTCGTAGTTGGCTGACGAAGCGCGTATCGTTTGCGCGATCTCGTGGGATACGATCGAGGCGACGAGCAGCGTCTCCTCATCGTATCCCCTCGTTCCGGAGTGCCGGCGTGTTCCCATCGATACGTGCTGCCATCGTTCAGGCCGAACAGAGCGCCACGCTAGAGGAAGCGCTGGCGATGACGACTGCGCGCGCGGAGGCGGCGGCCGACACCGGTGCCCGGCTCATCGTGTTTCCGGAGACGTGGCTTCCCCACTATCCCATGTGGCTCGACATCTGCGAGCGCGTGAACCTGTGGGATGATCCCGCGGTCAAGGGCGCGTACGCGCGCTACGCCGGTGAGAGCGTCGTCGCCGACGGGCCCGCGCACCAACAGCTTTCTCGACTCGCGGCGCGACTGCGCTCGACGATCGTCATCGGCGTGTCGGAGCGCGTGGATCGCGGCCCTGGCCACGGCACGCTCTACAATACTCTGCTGACCTACGGCCCCGACGGCCAATTGTTGAATCATCACAGAAAGCTCATGCCGACCCACACCGAGCGCATGGTTTGGGGGTTGGGTGACGGCGACGGCCTGCGGGCTGTGGACGCCAGCGGCGTGCGCGTGGGCGGCTTGATTTGCTGGGAGCACTGGATGCCGCTCGCCAGACAGGCGATGCACGAAGAAGGCGAGGATGTGCACGTTGCCGTTTGGCCGACCGTGAAGGAATTGAATCACGTGGCCAGCCGGCATTATGCATTCGAAGGACGGTGCTTCGTGTTGGCCGCTGGTTCACTCATGCGCGCGCGCACGCTGCCCGCCGCACTGCCCGTCGCGGGCGAGCGGCTCGCGCCCGACGTGCTGGTGATGCGTGGGGGCAGCGCGATCATCGGGCCGGACGGACAATACGTCATCGAGCCGGTGTACGATCGCGAGGAGATCCTCGTGGCGACGCTCGACGTTGCGCGCACGATCGAGGAGTCGATGGCGCTCGACGTGTCGGGGCACTACTCGCGACCGGATTGCCTGCGTCTGGTTCGCGAGTCGCGCGGAAGTCGGCGCGGCGACGGCGCTGTCGCCTCCGGCGAACCGCGGCCGGACGCGATCACGGACTGATGTCGTTCACCTCGACGATGGCGCTGATGTGACGCTCGAGGTCGCGCGCCGCGTCGAGATCGGCGGTCAAATCGGCCGGCGACGCAAGGCCGGTTCGCAGCCGTAACAGCTGGAGCCGAATGTTCTCCAGGGCCGCGACGGCCGCGGCGCGCCGGCCCGCCACATCGTCGCGCGCCCGCTCGAGGTCGTTCACCAGCTCGGCGCCACGGTCTATCAGGGATTGCGCGGCGCTTCCCGCGGTTCCCGGCGCGGCGGTGGCGCGCAGCTCTCCCGCCTGCGCGAGCGCCCCAGCGAGTTGCTCCTCACGCTCGCGCAGCGCTGTTATGTGGTCGCGTAGTCGCTCGACGATTTCGATCCCCGGCCCGAGCTGAGCGCGTACGCTGGAAGGAAGCGAGTCGAAGAGATCGTCCGCCGCTCGGGCCAGCAGTACTTCGGTGTGCGTTCCAACCGCGGGCGCCAACGCGACATTGGCGAGCGCAGGGCGTTCCACGGCGGGCCGCGAGCCGCTGCGCGTGAACAGCGACGGGAGGGGCGACTCGACCGCCCTGAAGAACCACTCGCCCATCCTGCCCTGCCAGAGTTGATCGAACCAGCGGCCCAATTGTCCTCGACGCTGTTGCCGAGGCGGCATGGGTCCGGCCCGGCGCATCAGGAACAGGCCAACCACAATTCCCGCTCCGCCGAGCAGTGCCGCAGTCGTTCGGCCGCGAAGGAGCGATGGGATCACGGTGCCGACGCCCATCAGCGTCGAGACGATGCCAAACGCTCGCGTGAGCGCGGCCGTTCGCAATCGAGTCTCGTCGGCTGCGGTGAGATGCGCGATCCCCAATTCCTCGCGGCGGCTCGCCGATTCGGCCTGCAGCGCGGTGCGTACGTCCTCGAATCCGTAACCGCTGGAGACCAAACGCCGCCCGGTGCGAAAGAGGCGGGCGACGCTCGCAATGCCGAGGAGCGCCAGCGGTCCGGCCACTCGTCCGAGCGGCAGGTGCGCGAAGGCGCTCAGGTACATCGCGGCGAAGTACAAGAGCGCGAGCTCGGCGCCTGCGCGCGTTCGGTCGCGGAGGAACGCACGCACCGCGGGCGCGACCTGCACTTCCGCGCCGCGGGCGTCGGCGATCGCGTCCGCGAGCTGTTCGCCGGTCGCGAATCGATCGGCCGGGTCCTTGGCCAGACAGCGGTCGATCGCGACGCACAATCCGGGCGGCAGTGATTCGCGCACCGTCGCGATTGGTGGTGGCGGCTGCGTGAGGTGCATGCCGAGGAGACCGATCGCGGTCGGCGCCTCGAACGGGAGGCGGCCAGTGAGGGCGAAGAATGCGGTGACGCCGAGCGAGTAGAGATCGCTGCGTCCGTCGACGACGCTGCCCGAGGCCTGTTCGGGGCTCACGAACTGCGCGGTGCCCAGGATTTCACCCAGCCCAGTCGCGGACGAGCCGTCGGCGACGCGGGCGATGCCGAAATCGGTGAGCATCGCGCGTCCGGTTGCCCGTTCGATGAGGACGTTGTCGGGCTTCACGTCGCGATGGATCACACCGGCGGTGTGGGCGTACGCGAGCGCCCATGCGATTTCCTGAATGAGCCTGCTGCCATCGCTGGCGCTCAGCGGGCCGGTGCGGCGCACGCGCGCCGTGAGCGTTTCACCGTCGACGTAGCCCATCACGAAGAACACGACGTCGTCGTGCTCCTCGACGCTGTGGATCGGCACGATGTTGGGGTGCGACAGCCGGGCGGCGGTCCTGGCCTCGCGCACGAAGCGCGCGCGCATGCGCTCGTCGGCGGCGAGGTGCGGGGGCAGCAGTTTGATCGCGACCGGTCGCTCGAGGGCGACGTCGCGGGCGAGAAACACGATCCCCATGCCGCCTCGCCCGAGCTCGTGTTCGATCGAATAGCGGCCGGCGACGACTTCCTGGAGGACGAGAAGCTCGGGAGACGCGACAGAAGGCATCGTGGAACTCGTATGGTGTGGCGCGGAGGAATCTACCGTGGTCGATCGAGCCGACGAGCGTCGTTTTCCGCGTGCCCCATGGAGCACGCCGGGCCGACCCGGCCGCGGCCGGTGGTTGCCGATCCCGTCGACGACCGATAGATAAGAATCCTCGGCGAAGTCTGGAGGTGCCGACCGATGGACGATGCGAGCATCACGGGTACGCTCCTCGCCTGCCGCGAGGGTGAACCCAACGCACTCGACCGACTCTATCCGCTCGTCTACGACGAGCTGCGGCGCATCGCGCATGGTCAGTTGCGGCGTGAGCGCACCGACCACACACTCGGCACCACGGCGCTCGTCCACGAGGCGTATCTCAGGCTCGTCGATCAGACACGCGTCGAGTGGGCGGACCGCTCGCACTTTTTTGCCGTCGCCACGCAGGCGATGCGTCGGATTCTCGTCGACTACGCACGACGATATCGCGCCGAGAAGCGCGGCGGATCGCAGGAACGCCTGAGCCTGAGCGACGCGATGCTCGTGGCCGACGATCGCGCCGACACGCTGATCGCGCTCGACGACGCCTTGACCAGGCTGTCGGAGATCGACGCGCGCCTCACTCGCGTCGTGGAGTGCCGGTTCTTTGGCGGTCTTACCGAAGAAGAGACGTCGCAGGTGCTGGGCGTGACGGTCCGCACGGTCAAGCGCGACTGGGCGAAGGCAAAGGGTTGGTTGAATCGGGCGTTGCAGTGACTCAGGCTCATTCCTCGGATTGGTGGCGGCGCGTTCTGGATGCCGCCGATCGCGCGCTCGAGCTCGCGCCAGAAGCGCGAGCCGGGTTCGTAGATCAATGCGCCAACGAAGAGCCGGCTCTCGCCGCCGAGTTGCGCGCGCTGCTCACCAGCGCCGACGCCACGTCGTCGCTCGACATGGACATCGCCGAATTCGCCGCCCCGATCGTCGAGCGACTCGAGCACGACGGGCAGTCGCCCGAGCGGCCGCAGGCAATGTTCGGCGCGTACCGGATCGTCCGCGAGCTCGGGCGCGGCGGCATGGGCGCGGTGTATCTCGCCGAACGGTCCGATCGCCAGTTCGAGAAGCTCGTCGCGCTCAAGGTGCTGCCGCCCTGGAGCGCGGGAGATGCTCGCCGAATGCAGCGCTTTCTCGACGAACGTCAGATCCTCGCCGCGCTCGACCACCCCGACATCGCGCGACTCGTGGACGGAGGCATCACGCCGGAAGGCCTGCCGTGGTTCGCGATGGAGTTCGTCGACGGGCTGCCGATCGACCGCTACTGCGACGAGCGCTCGCTCTCCATCGACGGGCGGCTGGAGCTCTTCTGCCGTGTGTGCGAGGCAGTTCAGTACGCGCACCGGAATCTGGTCGTGCATCGCGATCTCAAGCCGGCCAACATCCTGGTGGCGCAGGACGGCCGCGTGCGACTGCTCGATTTCGGCATCGCGAAGCTGCTCGGCGACGCCGCCGCCGCCGAGCTGACGATGACGGGGGAGCAGATTCTCACGCCGCTCTATGCGAGCCCCGAGCAGTTGCGCGGCGCTCCGGTGTCGACGGCGACCGACGTGTATGCACTCGGCGTGCTGCTCCACGTTCTGCTCACGGGCAGGTATCCGTACCAGCTCTCCAGTTGGGGGAATCACGAGGTCGCGCGCGCGGTGCTCGAGCAGGACGCTGTTCGCCCGTCACTTTCGGTCGCACGAACGGTGACAGCGCCGCGCGGCGACGGGGCGACGACTCCGGAGCGGATCGCGTCGAGGCGCGACGCGACGCCGGCGCGCCTCGAGCGTCGGCTTCGAGGCGACGTCGACGCGATCGTGCTCAAGGCGATCGAGAAGGAGCCGAGCCGCCGCTACGCGACGGCCGAGCAGCTGGAGGCGGACGTGCGCCGGCATCTGTCGGGTCTTCCGGTGACGGCGCGTGTTGGAAGCCGTTCGTACCACGCTCGGAAGTTCCTGCGGCGCCATCGCATCGCCGTGGGCGCGGCGGTGGGCGTGACGTCCCTCGTGCTCGCGTTCAGCGGCGTTGCGGTCGTGCAGGCGGCGCGGATTCGCGCGCAGGCGCTGCGGATCACCTCCGAGCGCGACAAGGCAGTTCGCGTCGTCGGCTTTCTCGATGGTCTCTTCAAGACGACGACGCGCAGCACATCCGATCGCGGCGTCACGGCGCGCGACTACCTCGACAGCGCCGCGGCGCGCGTCGATCAGAGACGAGTCCCCGACCCCGACCGTCGTGCCCAGTTGATGGTCGCGATGGCCCGTGCCTACGTCGTCCTCAGCCTGCCCGCTCAGGCGAGGGCGCTGGCGGAGAGCTCACTCGCGCTGCTGCGACCGCTGCGGCCGCGTCGCGACGCCGACATCGCCGATGGCTCGCGCGTTCTCGGAGACGCGCTGCTCGCGCAGGGCGAGACCGGCGCTGCGGAACTGGCCTATGCGGAAGCGACCGCGCTGAACCACAAAGCAGGTAGCACGCGCCGAGCCGACGAGGCGCGAGCACTCGTCGGGCTGGCCGCCGTGCGGCGCGCACAACGACGCCTGGCGGAGGCGGAGTCGCTTGCCCGAGCCGCAATATCGATCGATCGGGCCCGGGGCGACGAGGGCCGTGTGGACCTCGCGCAGAGCACGAGCGCACTCGCGCACGCCCGCCTCGATGCCGGCGACTTTTCCGGCGCGGCCCGGCTATTCGAGGACGCGCTCTCACTCGCGCGGCAGACGCATCCCGAAGAGCACGTCGACGTGGCCGGCGCGGTCTTCGCCCTTGCCACGGCGCTCAAGAGCGCTGGAGACAACGCGCGCGGTGATTCCCTCCTGCGATACGGCGAGACGTTGTATCAACGGCTCGTATCAGCGGCGCTACTTGGCGCGGGCGCGCGTGATGGCGGCGGCACCAATGCCGGTGCGACCTCGGTGACGCGCGCGTTCGACGAAGCCATGGCCGCGCCGACGCAGCGCGAGGCGAGCGCGAAATCGGCTGCGCCGACACCGACACAACAGGGCAACGCGGATGACTCGCGCATCCTGTTCGTCAGCGACCGCGATGGGCCGGATGCCGTGGGAGACCTGGGTACGACCGAGATTTACGCGATGAAACCCGACGGCGCCGATCAGCGACGACTCACGCACGCGGGTGGCATTCAGAGCCAGGCGGTGTCGTCCCCGGACGGCGAGCGCATCGCGTATACGTATCGTGCGAACGGCGGCATGGACATCTTCGCGATGAATGCCGACGGGACCGGGCAGCGAAGAATCACGAACTTGACCGAGGCTGGACTGGCGGCCTGCAGGCCCACGTGGTCTCCCGACGGACGACGCATCGCCTTCCAGAGCTGGGCGAAGCCCGACATCTACATCGTGAACGCGGACGGCTCGGGGCTCACGAAGATCACTGATCATCCGGCCGCCGACATGGACGCCGCGTGGTCACCCGATGGCCACAGGATCGCGTTCAACAGCGCGCGAGACGGCAACACCGAGATCTACACCGTGGACCCGAACGGCAAGAACCTCACGCGACTCACGTTCAACGACGCCAAGGATCAACATCCCGCCTGGTCGCCGGATGGACGGCGCATCGCCTTTCACAGCGATCGGGACGGCGACCCGGAGATCTACGTGATGAACGCCGACGGCACGAACCCCGTCCGGCTGACACAGAGTCCCGGCGAGGACGCGCACCCGGCGTGGTCGCCGGACGGACGCCGGATCGTGTTCCACAGGCGAGTGCTCGGGCACACACAGATCTACGTGATGAACGCGGACGGCAGCGA
>DATJHY010000255.1:0-65125 GCA_035493635.1 Gemmatimonadaceae bacterium
CGCGCGACTTGATCGTGAGCGTGGCCGGAGTCCCCGTGACGACGGTCGACGACCTGCACCGCCGGCTTACCGAGAGCGCGATCGGCATGGCGACGGAGATCGTCACGTATCGCGCCGGCGTCCGGCGGCAAGTCGAGATCGTACCGGCCGAGCGCCGATAACGGCGAGCCGGGAGACGTTGGGCGGCCACGCGGCCGCTCACTCGGCGAGAATCCGGGGCGGACCGGCGCTCGGGTGCTCGGGCACCGCACTCTCGTGCCCGAGCACGCGCCTGACGAACTGCGGCCACCAGTTCCGCTGCTCGCCCAGTGCTTTGTACTGCTCGAGCGCGGCCCACGTTCGCTCGTGCACGGCTTGCGCGCGCTCGCTTGCCTGCTCGCTCGTGATCCCGTCGCGCCGCAGCATGCGCCGGCCGATTTGCGCGTGGAGCACCTCGTCGGCCCAATCATAGTCGTGAAAGTACGCTGACAGGTCGTCGCCGGCGGCTCTCGCCGTCTCGTACTCGAAGCGCTTGCCAGTCTCACCGGGCATGAGCGACTGCTCGATGGCGTACAGCACTATCTGTCGCTCGAGCGGCTCGGCGTGCCGGTTGAGCCGCAGCGCGAACCCGACGTTCAGCGGGATTTCGCGCTTCCAGTCCACGCCGCGCGCTTCGAAGGCGACGGTACCCATCATCGCGTGACGTGCTTCGTCCCACAGTTGGCGCGAATAATCGTGGTAGAACTCCCACGACTCATTTGCGCGCTCTGTCATGAACGACGCAATCATCTCGGGCACGTCCATCTCCAGCGTCCGCTTGCAGAGGAGCGCGAGGTTGCGCTCGTCAGCAGGCACGCCAGGCGTGCTGTACACGTCATGCGGCGGGAACGTGAAGTTGTAGGATCCCTGGAATCGCTCATCGCGCCGCGGCACGAGGTCGGGCTGGCGCGGCGTGAAGGCGCGGGCGAGCCGAATGTCTTGCGTCGTGCCAGTCGGCTGATCGCCGCAGATCCCGCCCACCGCCTCCAGGTACGCCCGGAGATGTGCTGACCAGTCGTCGGCGACGCGTACCGCGCTGGCATCGGCGGCGATGAGTGCTTCGAGCGCGCGCCGGCCCCAGCCCGCCGCGTCGTCGATCTCGGCGAGCGCAGTCCGCAGCACGCGACACGTCGGCTGATCGACGAGTGGATTGGTCTTCGCGAGGTGCTCGCGATACGCCTCCGCCAAGTTCTCATACGCGATCCGGTATGCTCCGACCAGGACTTCGGCCGTGTTCGCGGACTGCGCGAGCTCGTCGAGAAAAGTGTCGAGCGCCGGGTCCGGCGAAATGTCGAGACGAGGAACGGGGCGTCGCATCTCGGCGATGCGATTGCGGATTGCTTCCACGTGTTCCGCGGACTGCCATTGATGGAGCGCCAGCGCGCACTTCACCTCCCACACCGGCTCGGCCGGAATTCGCGCGACGAGCAGCGCCATGAGACGGCGCTCCACCCAATGAAAGCGGAGCAAGCGGCGAACGTTCTCATCCACGGAATAGCCGATCCGCGCCGCTTCGGCATACGTGGCGAGGCCGGCCAGTTCAGGGACGTGGTCGAGCGGATGTGGAGGCACGATGCACCATCCCAACGGAGGGAAGCGAGAAAACTGCTTTGGACGCGGATCGTACGGATGTGACGGATCGAACCGCGCGCGCAGAAAGATGCGTCGCGCAACGCGCTCAGACGAACATCTTTTTTTGGAGACCGCCGCTCGCGCTGCCAGCGGTGGCGACGATCGGCGGAGGCGAACGCCGCGCAGACGATCCCGGCATCGTAACTTTCCGCGATGCATCCGGACGCTCTCCAACATCCCGAGTTCAAGGTCCTCCGCGCGCTCGACACCCCGCGCAAGATTCAGGATTTTCTCGATCGCGTGCCGATCAACAAGGAGCGGCACGGCGACACGTGCAGCTCGCCGCTCGTCACGCTGCGGCGGAATCGAGCGCACTGCATGGAGGGCGCGCTCGTCGCGGCCCTCGCGCTCTGGATGCACGGGCAGCGGCCGCTGATCCTCGATCTGAAAACGACGCGCGACGACGTCGACCATCTGGTCGCGCTCTACCGAAAGGACGGCTATTGGGGCGGCATCACCAAGACCAACCACGCCGTGCTGCGCTATCGCGAGCCGATCTACCGCGACGTCCGCGAGCTCGCCGCGTCGTACTTTCACGAGTATTTCACCGATACCGGCAAGAAGACACTGCGCAGCTACTCGCGTCCGTTCGATCTCCGCTCGTGGAACGGCGATTGGATCACCGCGAAAGACGAGCTCTGGGATCTCGAGCGCGCGATCGACCAGTCGCCGCATCGTGCGCTGTTGGGGCGTGGCCAGATCGGCGGATTGCGCCGCGCCGACGCAATCGAGATCCGCGCCGGGAAGCTGACCGAGTGGTGACCGTGCCGCGCGTCAGCGCAGACTGACGCGTGCCGCCAGCGCGCCGGCGGCCGGCCCGATGCTCACGGACACGCGCCGGGGACCGGCTTTCAGACTGTGGCTGTACGCGAACGCGTCGAACGCGCTCACGAGGAGAATCCCGCCGGCGACGGCCGCGCCAGGCACGAGGTAGGGTCGCTCCTTGCGAACGTGCTTCACCGTACCTGGATAGGTCGTGCCGAATGGTCCGCTGAACGTCGTGTCTATCGTGACGACGCTGGTCTTCTGCTGCAGCGCGGCCGCGAGCCCCGCGCCAAAACCGACGAGCGACAGCACGCCACGAACCGGGCGCCGAACGTAGAACTGGCCGCCCCCGGGAATGACGAGGCCGAGCGACAGCGCCTGGCCTGGCGACAGACCAGGCCGCCGCAGGGCGTCGATGCGTGAGAGTATTTGCGCGCGATCGGGCGCGTCGGGGCGAAGCCCGAGATAGCGCGTGTAATCGTCTACGGCGCCGTCCTTGTCGCCGGTCGCCGCCCGGACGATCGCGCGATCGTAGTAGGCGTCGGCCCACGACGAGTGATTCTGGATCGCCGTGCTGAAATGCACCTCGGCCTGCACCAGCTGACCGTTGTTGTATGCGTTCACGCCGAGATTGAACGCCGAGGTCGCGGCCACGATCGTGGGATCTGGCCGCGGCGGCGAGAGGATCCGCGCGCGCTCGCGAGCCTCCGTCGCTTCCGGGGCGGTGGGCGCGAGCGTCAGAAACCGGCAGTACTCCTTGGCGGCGTCGGCGCCCGCGCCCGCGGTCTCGTACGCGCGGGCCAGTTGATACGCGAGGTCGGGGTCGGTGGGGTCGAGCGTGGCGGCCTGCCGCAACTGGCCGAGCGCGCCGACGCTGTCGCCGAGGATCGATGCCTCCTGGCCACGCTGCGCGAGCTGGCGCGCCGCGCGTCGCTGCTCTGGAGTCGGCGCGTTGGGCCGCGCGGTCGACGAGGCGCACGCCGGCGCGGGCGGCGCCGTGAGCGTACTCTGTTTCAACGATTCACGTGGCCCGCCGCTCTGCACTTGAGCGGCGAGCGGGAACGCCGCAAGCATGGCGACGAGCATCGGAGCGTGGAGCTTCACTTTCCGACCGTGATCGTGGATGTGCCCGACTTGCCGCTGACCGTCTCGGTGGCGGTGATCGTGACGATGCCGGCGCTGACGCCCGTCACCAGGCCTGACGACGAGACGGTCGCGATGCTCGTGTTGGACGACGTCCACGTGAATGTTCGGCCCTGGAGCGTCTGACCATTGCTGTCCTGTGCCGCGGCGCCGAGCTGAACCTGATGACCTTTGGAGACCACCGCTGTGAAAGGGGACACGATGACGCTCGCCACGGTCGCCAGGTTCACGGTGAGGGTCGCCGTGCCGGACTTGCCCTCGCTCGTCGCGGTAATCGTGGTAACACCCGCCGCGCCCCCAGTCGCCGTTCCGCTCGAGTTGATGGTCGCCACGGTCGTGCTGCTCGAGCTCCACGTGATCGTGCGTCCCGTCACCACGTTCCCGTTCGCGTCCTTGGTGACGGCGTTGAACGTCGTCGTCTGATTCTGCAGAATGGTGGCGCTTGGCGGCTGCACTGTGACAGTTGCCACGGGAACGGGTGTCACCGTCAGCGAGGTCGTGCCTGTCTTCGTCTCGGCCTTCGCAGTGATCGTGATTGGGCCGCCGACCGTGACTCCAGTCACCAGACCGGTCGACGAGACGGTGGCGATGGCAGTGTTGCTCGACGTCCACGTCACCGCGCGATCCGTCACCACCAGGCCATTGGTATCCTTGACGGTCGCCGTGAGCTGCGTCGTCTGGCCGATGATGACGCTCGCCGGCGATGGCGTCACGGTCACGCTGCCGACGGGCACGAGCGTGACCGTGATCGTCGCCGTCCCGCTCTTGCCTTCGCTCGTCGCCGTGATCGTCGCCGTCTTTCCGCCGCTGCCCGCGCCCGTCACGACGCCGGTCGACGAGACGGTGGCGACGGTCGCATCGCTCGTGCTCCACGTGATCGTGCGGCCGGTGAGGACGTTGCCGTTCGCGTCCTTGGTGACGGCTCCGAGCGTTACCGTCTTGCCCACACCGATCGTCGCCGTGGCCGGGCTCACGGTCACGCTCGCAACGGGAACAGGGAGGATGGTCACCGACGCCGTGCCCGACACGCCCTCCGACGTCGCCGTGATCGTCACCTTGCCCGTGTCGACCGAGGTCACGACGCCACTCGAATTCACTGTGGCCTTGGCGGTATTGCTCGAGCTCCAGGTAACAGGGCGCGTGACCGTGGTGCCGTTTACGTCCTTCACGGTCGCCGTGAGCGTGGTCGATTGGCCGATGATGATCGACGTCGGCGAGGGCGTCACGGTTACGCTGCCAACCGGCAACGTTGCGACGGTCACCGTCGAAGTTCCGCTCTTGCCACCGCTCGTTGCCGTGATCGTCACCGTGCCGGCTGCCACGCCCGTCACGACACCCGTCGACGAAACGGTCGCGATGCCGGGATTGCTCGTCGACCACGCAACGATCTGGCCCGTCAGGACGTTGCCGCCGGCGTCCTTGACGGTCGCGGTGAGCGCTACCGTTCCGCCAGGTGACACCGTCGCCGGCGACGGTGTCACGGTCACGCTCGCGACCGAAACGACCGACACGGTCACCGCGGCCGTACCAGTGATGCCCTCGGACGTGGCGCTGATCGTCGCGGTACCGGCGCCCACCGCCGTTGCGAGGCCGGATTCACTCACGCTCACCACCGATGCGTCACTCGATGACCACGCGACGAGGCGGCCGGTCAAGGCAGTGCCGTTGGCGTCCTTCAGGACAGCGCTGAATTGAGTGCTGGACCCCTTCGCCATGTTCGCACTGGGCGGTAGTACGGTCACGCTCGCCACGGGCACGTTCGAGACCGTGATTGCGGCCGTCCCGGTCTTACCGTCCACCGTTGCCGTGATCGCCGCCGTCCCCGCGGCAACGGCCGTCACTAGCCCTGTACTCGACACGGTTGCGACGGCGGTGTTGTCACTCGACCACGACACCGGCCGGCCGGTGACGGGGTTGTTGTTCGCGTCGCGTGGCGTCGCTGTGAGTTGGCTCGTCTGCCCGACCGTGATCGTGAGTGGGCTCGGGGTGACCGCGACGGTCGCCACGGCTCCCTGCGTCACTGTGATCGTCGCGGCGTCGCTCTTGCCTTCGGCGGTCCCGGTGATCGTCGCGTTGCCGGGCGCCACGGCGGTGACCATGCCCGACGCGTTCACCGTTGCAACGCCGTCGTTGCTGCTCGTCCAAATCACGGCGCGGTCGCTGAGAATGTTGTTTGCCCCGTCGTACGTGATGGCGGTGAGCGGCGTGTGCGCGCCGGGGGACGCATCGATGTGATTCGGCCGCACGATGACGCTCGCGACCGGAGTCCTTTGCACCGTGATGGCGGCGATGCCCGATTTTCCACTCGCGCTCGCCGCGACCTGCGTCGTCCCGAGCGCGAGTCCGGTGACCACGCCCGCGTTGGACACGCTCGCGATCGTCGGATCCTTGACGCTCCAGACGACCGATGCGGTGCTGACGATCTTGCCGTCGGGATCCTTCGCCACGGCCTGGAGCGGAAGTTGGGCGCCAAGCGCCAGCGAGGACGAGGGCGGCGTCACTTCGATTGACGCGATGTCACCACCGCCAACGGAATCGGTGACGGTCGCGCCGGAACATCCGACGACGGCGGCCACCAACCAGGTGACCGTACGTCGCGCGATGGCGATCGAGCGTGAAGGTACGCGAGATGAGTCCATGGTCATCCACCACCGGGCGGCTCGACGTACACGGGTCGCGTGCGGTGGATGCGAGTTCCGTCGCCGAGTTGCCCCTCCAGGTTGTAGCCCCAGCAGAATGCCTCGCCTGACGTGGTCGTGCCGCAGGTGTGCGATCCGAACGCGCGTAGCGAGGCGAAGGTGTGTCCACCGGTGACCGCGACGGGAACCGTCTGATCGCCCGCACCACCGTCACCGAGTTGTCCGTAGTTGTTTCGTCCCCAGCAGAACGCTTCGCCCGCGGCCGTCAACGCGCACGTGTGGACGGCGCCGGCCGCGACGGCCACGAAATGTTCCGAGCTCTTCACGCGGACCGGCGTCGCGTGATCAACGCGCGACCCGTCACCCAGCTGCCCCCCGTTGTTCCGCCCCCAGCAGTACACGTCGCCTTCGGGCGTCACGCCGCAGGCGTGCGCGCTGCCCGCCGCAATCGACGTGAACGTCCGATCGCCGTTTACCCACCCCGGAGCGCGACGATCGCTCGTCGAGCCATCGCCAAGCTGGCCGCTGCCGCCATCGCCCCAGCACATCGCGCGACCAGAAACCTCGAGCGCGCAGGTGAAGTTCCATCCCGCGGCGACCATCGCGAACCGCCCTCTCCACGCGACGGCGAGCGGCGTGCCGCTTTCGGCTGTTCCTTCGCCACCGAAGGCGCCGAGCTGGCCTTGCTCATTCGAGCCCCAGCACCACACGCCGCCAGCATCATCGAGTGCGCAGCTGTGCGCGGCACCCACCGTGATGGCCGTGAACGACCGATTTCCCGACACGCGCGCCGGCATGCTATGCTGCGCGGTCGTCCGATCGCCGAGCTGACCGTGATCGTTGGCGCCCCAGCACCAGGCGCTGCCTCCCCGGGCGATCGCGCAATTGTGCGACAGCCCCGCCGCCATCGTCGTGAAACGGAGATCGATCGCGACCACCGACGGCGATGCCGACCGCGTCGTGCCGCCGTTGCCCAACTGACCACGATCGTTCGCGCCCCAGCAGAACACTTTCCCTTCGGCGCCGACGAAACACGTGTGCATGCCGCCGGCGATCACAGTGGCGCGCGCTCCCGCCACGGTAACGGCCGGCCGGCTCAGCGGAGCCGGTGCGCTTGTCACGGACGGGGCGGGCGATTGCGGAGGGGGAGCCGGTGGCGAAGCGGTCTTGCTTGTCGCGGCTGGCGTGGCCTGCTGTGTCGCGCCTTTCGCCACCGTCTGCCGCCCGGCGTCCGATGAATCGGGCGTCGCGGCGCCTTCACGAAGGGGACTCTCCTCCGCGGGTGTGAGCTGGAGTGGCGCCGACGGTTCGCTGCTCGGCGAGGCTACGGCGACGCTCGGTCCGATCGCCTTCACCGAATCGGTGTGTGACGCGAGCGGCGAAGGCTGTGCCGAGCTCTCGACGTTTCCGGGTGAAGAAGCCTGAACGATCATGCGCGGCGGCGGAGCCTGTGGCTTGAACCAGTGTTGCGTCGCCGCGGCGATCAACGCTACCGCCGCCACGGTGGCAAGGCCGCCGAAGATCATCACGCTCCGCCGGCGCGATCCGCCAGTGGCATCGTGACGGTCGGCGGCAAGCTCCGCGGCCACCGACGCCAGAGCCTCCGCGATCGGCATCTCCGACGGCAATGCGGCCCGGGCAGTCGACGGCGTCACCGGGGTGAGCGCTGTTACCGCAGCAACCATCGGGGGCGCCGATGCGGCCGGTGCGCCAGGACGCTCGAAACGAAGCGTCTCGGTCGACACCGGTGTGCGCGGGGCGAGGCGCCGTTCCACGGTTCCCGCGCCGTGATCGAGCGCCGCGACGAGCGCATTCACATCCTGCCACCGCGAGTCGCGATTCTTCTCGATGGCCACAGCGATGGCGTCGGCGAGCCGGTCAGGCACGTCTGGGCGCATCGCACGCACGTCGGGAAGTTGCTCGTACTTCTGGCGGTAGAGGATCGCGTAGAGGGTCTCGCCCTCCCACGGCCGCTTGCCAGTCAGCATCTCCCACGCAACGAGGCCCAGACTATAGATGTCGCCCCGGGCGTCGAGGTCGTTGCCGTCGATCTGTTCAGGGGCCATGTACGCCGGCGTGCCAATCGCCACACCAGCCATGGTGAGTTGCAGGTCGCCGTCCATCGCCCGGGCCAGACCGAAGTCGGCGAGCATCGCGCGGCCGGAGTTGTCGACGAAGATGTTCTCCGGCTTCACGTCGCGGTGCACGATGCCCATCCCGTGGGCGACGCCGAGTGCCGCGGCGACGTCGCGCATGATCTGCTCGGCGCGCTCCGGCGGAAGCGGTCCCGCTTCGCGGATCAAATCGCGGAGCGTACGCCCGGGCACGTGGTCCATGACCAGTGCCACCCCGCCCCGCTTGAGGTCGAGCACCCGCCGTACCGGAATGATGTTCGGGTGCGCGAGTTGGGCGACGAAGCGTGCTTCGCGCGCGAACCGCGCGACGGCTTCCTCGTCCTCGATGTACTTGGCGCGAATCTGCTTGATCGCGACTTCGTCACCGGTCGCGATCTCCCGGGCCAGGTACACGACCGACGTTCCACCGCGTCCGAGCTCGCGCAGAATCTCGTATTCGCCCTTGAGGGCCGTGGGCGTTCGCGGCTTCGACGTCACTGGCGCAGCGCTGGAGAGGTGGTCGTGCGGTGCATGGTCAAGAGTGCTCAATGGGCCCGGAACCGGAGCACGACTTCGCCGAGCTCGATTCGGTCGCCGTCAACGAGCGTCCGCTCGCCCTCCGACTCGCTCAGGTGCTCGTCGTTGACGATCACCGGATTGGTGTGCGAGAGGTTGGCCACTGCCCACTTGCCGTCCGAGAAATTGAACTGGGCGTGCTGGCGGCTCACAGTGCTCGACTGCAAGGTAACGTGCCGCGGCGAGGCGCCGCCGGGATCGCGACCTACCACGAGTTGCAGCGGCTCGCCCGGTACCCGCACGAACCGGATCTCGCGGTGTCTCGACTCTCCGCTCACCACCTCGAGCCGGCCGGGAAGCAGCTGAACCGGCTCCTCCACCGGGCGCCGGAACCGCACCGTTTCGGCATGCTTCGAGGTCCGAGCAGGAGGCTCGACGTACGCGTCGTGGAAAACGACGGTCTCGACAACCGCACCCGATGTCGGATGTTGCTCCGAATCAGAGACTTGCGAGCCATTACCGTTGCTGGATCGGGCGACTCGTACCGGTGGGATCTTGCGAAGGGCCGGCTCGATCGCCTGTTCGCGAACGGGCACGACGAGCGGCACGTACCGGCGTGGTCTGGCCATTGATCGACTGGTCAGCCAGAAGGCGACCAGGACGACCGCGCCGATCACCGCCGCAATCGACAAAATGACCACGAACACAGCAAGCATGACACGCTGCCGGGACTGAGACGGTCGCCAATGACGCCGACCCGCGGGAGGCTCCAGCCGCGCAGGGTCGACGAGCTGAATTCATAGTGATACACGCCAACGCGGGGCCCGTCTACCCCATGGGGACGGGCCCTGGTTCGCCGTCAACGTTCGGGTGTACTTCCGTTTCCGCGCGGCATGAACCAGCGCATGAGTCGTGCCGACCTCAAGCGAATGTGATCCAGATAACCAAGCGGCCCCTGCTCTGGCTCCAGTCGCAGCGCACGAACGAACTCGGCGGCCGTCGCGTACCGGTCGGCAGGCGCTTTTGCCATCGCCCGCTGGATCACGGCGTCGAGAGCCGGAGGCGCGGTGGAGCGCGACAGTCGGACCGACGGCGCTGGTGTCGTCATGTGGTGCGCCACGATGACCGCGGCGCTCTTGCCGCCAAAAGGCGGTCCACCGGTGAGCATCTCGTACAGCATGCAGCCAAGGGCATAGATGTCGGCTCGTCCATCGAGGTCACGCTCGCCCGCGGCCTGCTCCGGGCTCATGTAACCCGGCGTGCCGACGATCATGCCAGTGCCGGTGAGCGACTCCTCGCCCACGGCTCGAGTGATCGCGCGTGCGATGCCGAAGTCCGAAATGATGGCGTGGTTGTCGACGAGGAGAATGTTCTCCGGCTTGATGTCGCGATGGACGATCCCTTTCCGATGCGCGTAGTCGAGCGCTTCGGCAATCTCGGTCGCAATGGCCACCGCCTCGTCGATCGGGAGAGGCGAGTCCTTCTGCATACGGTGCCTCAGCGTCTCGCCCGCGATGAAAGGCATCATGTAGTACAGGAGACCTTCGCGGTCGCCCGCTGACAGGATCGGCACGATGTTGGGATGCGACATGTTCGCGAGCAGCCGGATCTCGCGCCGGAAGCGCTCGGCGCTCAAGCCGGCCGTGAGTCCGGGCGGGAGCGTCTTGATCACCACGGTGCGCCCCAGGCTGGTCTCGACCGCCGAGAACACACGGGACATGCCGCCGCCGCCGAGCTCGCGGTCCAGCTGGTACGCGTCCCCAAGTGCGGACTGAAGTCGATCGCGAAGATCCATCAGACCCTTAAACTGCGTTTATGGAATTGGGATCGCCAGAGCACAATGTTGCCACTTGGCGCGATGTGCGCGTCGGGCATCAGCGCGCGCGGGGGCGCGGAGGCGGCCACAGGCGCCGACGCGCCGATTTGGGCACACAGAGAATTGACGGACCAAGCGGATTTGTTTGAAATCTTACGAGGCGGGCCCTTGCCGGAGCGACCGCTTCGGCGCTGATTCGGCGACCCCCAACGACGAGGACCGATCATGAGCCCGCTCTCATCCGCCGATTTCATCACGACGACGGCGAACGCGATTGACGGATATGACGTGACACAAACCTATGGCATCGTTCGGGGCATCGTCGTTCGGTCGCGCTCGGTCATCGGCTTGTTCGGCGCAAAGCTGCAAACGATTTTCGGTGGCGACATCTCGCTCCTCACCGAGATGTGCGAGCGCACCAGGGCCGACGCCTTCGCCCACATGGTGGAGCACGCGACGTCGCTGGGAGCGAACGCTCTCCTCGCCGTTCGCTACGACGCCACCGAGATCATGACCGGCGTCTCGGAGGTTCTGTGCTACGGCACCGCAGTCCGCGTCGCACCGCGGCTCCGTGGGCGAAGTGAGTGACGGCCAGACTGCACGTTGGCGGCAACAACAACTACAATAGCAACTCAACAGCCACAGCAACTCAAGAGCAACAGCAACTCAAGAGCAACAGCAACAGCTCAACGCAGAGACGCAGAGGGCACAGAGGGACGCAGAGGTGCTCCGTGCGCCGCGATACCGCCGCTCACCACGAGCCCGGACGAACGGGAATCTTTTGGAACGGCCGCTCGGGATGGTTCTGGTAACGTCCCGAGCGGCCGTTTCCAACAAAGAGTTCGTCCGGGCTCGTGGCGCATGACGCCGTCGCGCCCATCGGCAGTCCTCTGCGACTCTCTGTTTTCTCTGCGCCTCTGCGTCGAGTAGTTGCAGTTGCAGTTGGAGTTGCAGTTGGAGTTGCAGTTGCAGTTGTAGCTGTCGTTGTAGTAACGACCACGCCTCGCCCGATCAATCACTGCGCAGCGCGACCGCCGGGTCCACTCCGGCTGCTCGGCGCGCGGGCAGCCACGATGCAATCAACGCCACGGCGAGTAGAGCGATACATGTGCTCGCGAGAGTCAGCGGGTCGGTCGGACTCACATCGTAGAGCATGCCGCGCAGCAGGCGCGTCACGCCCAGTGCCGAGGCGAGTCCGATTGCCACGCCGACCGCGCCGAGGACCAGACCTTGTCGCGAGATCATCCGGCTCACGTCGGCCGGCCGCGCGCCGAGTGCCATCCGGACGCCGATCTCGCGCTGGCGGAGACTCACCCCGTATGCCATCACGCCGTACAGGCCAACTGCCCCCAGCACGAGCGCGATTCCGCTCGCCGCGCCCAACATCACCATCAGGAAGCGAACGCGTGCCGTCGCGCTGGCGAGGAGCGCGGAGATCGTGCGTTCATGGTGCGTTGGCAGCAGTGGATCGAGTGCGTGCACGACCTGCCGTACGGACGCGATCACCGACCCGGGATCACCAGCCGCGCGAACCGTCACGACCACGTTCCGCGGAACGCCGGCTGCGGTATCTCCATCCGCCTCGATCAACGGGAAGTACACAGTCTGCTCGGCCGGGAGTTCGAGCCCTTCCATGTGCACGTCGTTCACGACGCCGACGATCGTGTACCACGGAGACCCCGCGTCTCTCCGTACCCGCTTGCCCAGTGCGGAAGCGCCTTTCCAGTATCTCTCGGCGAATGCACGGCTCACCACGAGCTCCAACGCTGGATGCGCCACGTCGCCTTCGCTGAACATCCTGCCCGACAGCACACGAATGCCGATCGACGAGAAGTAGTCGCGCGTTGACCAAAGCATCACATGCACGCCGGGCAGCGCGTTGGGGTCGCGCGAGTAGTCTTCGACGAACAACGCGCTGGTATTCTGGTCGCCGGAAAGCGGAAGGGTCGTCCCGATGCCGACTTTTTCGACGCCAGGAAGCGCCCGCACCCGCGAGGCGAGTTCCGTGAAAAACGCCGCGCGCGCGTTGGTCGACTGATATTTCGCCGTCGGCAGCGAAATCTGGAGCGACACGGCACGCGTGGGGTCGAACCCGGGATCCACCGTGCGAAGGCGGTTGAAGCTGCGCGCCATGAGCCCCGATGCCGCGACGAGCACCAGCGCGAGCGCCACCTGCGCGATCACCAGGGTGCTTCGCGTCCGATGCCGCTCGGCGCCCGCCGTCGCGGATCGTCCTGAGTCCCTGAGCACGGTCGAGATCGGAATGCGCCGGGTGCGGAGCAGCGGCACGAGGCTCACCGCCAGCGCGCAGAGCAGGGTCGCCGCGGCGGCGAACGCCCATACCGCCAGATCGAGTCGCACCTCGTTCGCCCGAGGAACGTCGATTCCCGAGGGAAGCGTCGGGACGAGACGAATCGCGCTCCACGACATGGCGAGTCCGAGCACACCGCCGCCCGCGGCGATCAGTGCGCTCTCGGACAGATACTGCACGAGCAGCGCGCCGCGGCTCGCGCCCAGCGCATTCCGCACGGCCAACTCGCGATGACGCCCCTCGGCGCGCACGAGGAACAGGTTTGCGACGTTCGCGCACGCGATCAGCAGGACGAGCCCAACGGCGCCGAACAGCACCCAGAGCAGCCGGCTCACGTCGCCCACCATGACGTCGCGCAACGGGCGCACCACCGGAGTCAGGTGTGCCTTCTCGAACATCGCCTTCGGAATCGGAAACGGGAATTCGTCGAGCAGCCGCGGAGTGAATCGCGCCAGGTCGGCCCTCGCGGTTTCCGTCGTCGCGCCCGGCTTGAGCCGTGCGACGGCCGTGAAGTTGAAGCTAAGCGGATCCGAGTTGGCGGGATCGAACTGGACGGGATACCAGAGCTGTGTCGAAGCCCACGGGTATCGGAACGATGCCGGCATGATGCCCACGACTTCGCACGGCACGCCGTCGATCACGATATGCTTTCCCACGATCGATGGATCGCCGCCGTACTTCTGCCGCCAGAGTGCGTACGACAGGATGATCACGCGGGGTGCGCCCGGCCGATCCTCCTCCGTCGTGAAGGAGTGTCCGCGTTCCGGCGACACGCCGAGCGTCGGGAACAGCGACGCGGTAATGGCGGCCGCGCCGATGCGCTGCGCATCATCGTTTCCGGCCCGACCGACCACGGGCCCGAGATTGACGCTCGTCTCCTGCCACGCTCCGATCTTGCTGAACACGGAGTTGTGTCGCTGATACAAGAGGTACGTCCCGCCGGATTCGTCGACCCGCGAGATGCCAGCGACGGAGATGCTGTGCGTGACGGTGACCAATTGGTCAGGGCTGGGAAAGGGAAGCGGGCGCAGGACGACGCCGTACAGGATTCCGAACATGGCGGTCGCCGCGCCCAACCCGAGCGCGAGCACGAAGACGCTGGTGCTGGTAAAGCCGGGCGCGCGGCGGAGCCGGCGCCAGGCGTGCTGAAGCTCGCGGGCGAGGTCGGGCATGATGATTCTCGCGGTTGTCGTGGGTTCGGCTCCTCCATCGATACGAGAGCGCGGACCATCGGGTTTCGCGATACATTCGCCGCATGTCCTACAGCCTTTACATCGACGGCCGATTCACCAGCTCACGGTCCAGTCGCACGATCGACGTCATCAATCCCGCGACACAGGAAGTCATCGCGCGCGTGCCCGATGGTGATGCGTCGGACGTCGACGCCGCGGTGCTGGCGGCGCGGCGAGCCTTCGAGTCCGGGCCGTGGCGCGATGTCACGGCGCAGGAGCGCGGCCGGATCCTGTTTCGCCTCGCGCAGATTGTCCGCGAGCACGCCGCGGAGTGGGCCGAGCTCGAGACAATGAACAACGGCAAGCCGATCGTCGAATCCGAGTTCGACATCGCCGACGTCGCGACGTGCTTCGAGTACTATGGCGGACTCGCCACCAAGATTCACGGCGACGTGGTGCCCGTGCCCGACAATGCACTGAGTCTGGCACTCCGTGAACCGATCGGCGTCGCTGGTCAAATCATTCCGTGGAACTATCCGCTGCTCATGGCGGCGTGGAAGCTCGCGCCGGCGATCTGCGCCGGCTGCACGATGGTGCTCAAGCCCGCCGAGCAGACGCCGCTCACCGTGCTCGAGCTGGCGCGGCATCTCGAGGATGCGGGGCTCCCGCCCGGCGTGGTCAACATCGTGACCGGATACGGCGCGACGGGCGCGGCGATCGTCGCGCACCCCGACGTCGACAAGATCGCGTTCACCGGGAGCGCGGAGGTCGGCAAGATCATCATGCGAGAGGCGGCCGATACGCTCAAGAAGATCTCGCTCGAGTTGGGCGGCAAGTCGCCCAACATTCTCTTTGCCGACGCCGATTTCGAGGCGAGCGTCGACGGCGCGCTGTTCGGTCTGTTCATCAACCAGGGCGAAGTCTGCTCGGCGGGTAGCCGTATCCTCGTCGAGCGTTCCATCTACAAGGACGTGCTCGACGCCATGGTTGCGAAAGCCCGAGCCATCAAGCTCGGGCCCGGTATAGACCGCGCGACCAAGATGGGGCCTCTCGTCAGCCGCGAGCAGCTCGAGAAAGTCCTCGCCTATCAGGAAATTGGAAAGAGCGAGGCGAAGCTCGCCGTCGGTGGTGGGCGCGCCAGCGGTCGGGGGCTGGATCGAGGATTGTTCGTCGAGCCGACGATCTTCTACGACGTCGACAACGCGGCGCGCATCGCCCGGGAGGAGATCTTCGGCCCCGTGGCCGCCGTCATTCCCTTCGACGACGAGGACGACGCGATCCGGATCGCCAACGACTCGCCGTACGGGCTCGCGGCCGCGGTCTGGACGCGCGACATCTTTCGTGCAATGCGAACGGTGAAACGGCTGCGTGCCGGGATCGTGTGGGTCAATCACATGCAGCCGACGTACGTCGAGGCGCCCTGGGGCGGCTACAAGCAAAGCGGGATCGGCCGCGAGCTCGGCGTCTGGGGTGTCGAGGAGTACCTGCACGTGAAGCAGGTCCACATCAACCTCAACGAGCAGCCGATCGGGTGGTACTGAGCGCGAGTCGGCGATCGCATCGCGGGGTTCGTCCCCGGCGTCGGTCCGAGCCGTTGCAGCCCGTCGTCCCGGAGAGCTCGTCCTCGACGGCCCAAGGAGCGGTGGCGCGACAGTCGAACCTGCAACCCTGGCGCCGGTGATTGGGCCGGGCTAGCGTGGAGCAATGCGGATGCGCTCGCTCGGAATCCTGTTGGCCCTCTGTGCCGCATGCGCGGGACACCGCACGCCCCCTACGCCAGTGACGGTGCGTGGCCCGGCGCGAGACAGCCTGTTCGCCCTCGACGAAACGCGGACTGACAGCGCGGCGGCTCACGGCATCGTGGACGCGATGATCGGCCTGATGAGCTCGGACGCGATCTACCTTCGAGCCGGAGCGCCGGCGGCGTACGGCAGCGACGCGGTCCGCGCTCTGCTCAAGGCGACGCCGGATACACCGGGTATCAGGAGTTCGTGGCAGCCGGAGGGCGGCGGCATTTCAGACGATTTGCGCTCGGCGTACACGTTCGGCATCGTGGCCCGCGGGGCGGCGGATTCCCCAATCCGCTTCGAGCGTTACATCGCATACTGGCGGCGTGACGCGGGCCGGTCCTGGCAAATCGCCGCCTACGCCGAGATCAACGGGCCCCTGTCGCCGGAGCCGACGGTGATTCCGGAGCAGCCTCCGCCGGCGCAGCCGCCGCTCGCAAAGCCGCAAGCCGACGCGCGGTCGCAGGTGTTCGGTGCCGACAGCGCATTCGCGGACCTCGGCTACCGAATGGGGACGGCGTACGCGTTCTCGAATTCGGTCGCAACCGACGGAGTCGTGTTCGGCAGTCCGCAGCTCGTCATCGGCCCGCGGGCGATCCAGGAGTTCTTCGCCGCGCGCGGTTCCGGTACGTCGCTGAGCTGGCGCCCGGTTTACGCGGCCGTCGCTGGCTCGCGCGATTTGGGGTTCACGGTGGGCGAGTACACGCTCACCGGCCGCGGTCCAACCGGCGCGGCGGTTCAGAGATTTGGAAAGTACCTGACGGTGTGGAAGCGCCAGCCGAACGGATCGTGGAAGTTCGCGGTGGACGGCGGGAACGGCAGCCCGGCAAAGAAGACCGGGGACGAATAAACGCTCACCGGCGTGCGGCCCGCCCTTCCGCTTTTGGGTTGGCTCTCGCACGTCTGACGCCTCGATGCTTTATGCTCGATGCTGGACTCGCTGTCGCCGGTGAGATCCCAGTCATCGGGTTCGAGCCGTCAGACGTGCGACCTCGTTCCTTACGGCCGATCCTTGAACAACGCGTTCAACTGCGTGTGCTTGTTGTCGAGCGGCACCTCGCGTCCCTCGATGAACAGGTACTTCGTGTCCGTCTTCGCCTCGAGGATGTCGCCGGTGGTCACGACGAGGTTCGCCATCTTGCCGACGTCGATCGATCCCATCCTGTCGCCCACGCCGAAGATCTGCGCCGGCCAGAGCGTCACCGACTTGAGCGCGTCGGTCTTGGACAGCCCGTGCGCCGCGGCCATGCCGGCATTGTAGGGAAGCGTGCGGATCTCCGACCCGCGGTCGCCTGTCGAGATCGCGAACGTCACGCCCGCCGCGGCGAGCTTTGCGGGAATGGTGAAGTTCACGTCGAACGGATCATCTTCGCGCGACGGAAGCTGCATCACCGCCGTAACGATGACCGGCACGTTGTGCTGCTTGAGGAACGCCGCCACCGCCGGCGCTTCCTGTCCGCCCATGATGATCGGCTTGAGGTGCATCTCCTCGGCGAAGTTCACCGCGTCACGAATGTCGTTCGCACGCTCGGCGGGGAAGATCACCGGCATCTGGCCGTTGAGCGCGGGCAGCATCGACTCGAGCACGACGTCGTGCGCCGGCCTGGGGATCGACTTGTCCTTGGCGTAGGCCGCCTGCGCCTTGCCATACGCGTCGGCGTCGCGAAGCATCGCGCGCAGCGAGTCCATCTGCGCCTGGCGAACGCGATTGGCGTCGGCCGACGCACCCTGCTGCAGCGCGGCCGCGCGCGCGAATCCACGACCGCCAAAGCCGGAGCGTGGCAGCTCGATCACCAACGCGACGCGCGGCATCACCGCCATCTTTGGCGGCGTGTCGCCGGCGAGATTCATCAGCGCCGCCTGGCCGGAGATGATCCCGCCCGTGGGGCGTGACACCACCGTCGTAATTCCGACCACGCGGGCCACGCCGATGTGCGCGCTGTGCGGATCGATGCCGAAGAACGCCTGGGCGTTCGGGTTGAACGAGCCCACCTCGGAGATGTCGACCGTGGCCACCGCGCCCTGGCCGATCTCCGACAAGCCGACGCTCGATCCCGTCTCGATCATTCCGGGATAGACCATCAGCCCACTCGCGTCGATCACCTTGGCGTTGGCGGGCACCTGCACGTTCGCCCCGACCGCGGTGATCTTGCCCCCGCTGATCACGACGGTGCCGTTGGGAATGTCGGCGCCGCTCACGGGGACGATGTGTCCGCCGCGGATCGCGAACGTGCCTTGTGGCCCCGGCGTGGGATTGAACGATCCGAGCTGCGCGGATGCCGCCGTCGCGATCGCCACCGACAACAGCGCCGCTCGCGCCGCCATTCTATGAGTCATTTCGATTTTCCTCATGGCACCACCGGGCGGCGCCCGCGATCGGCTGCCTCGAGCGCCGCGCGCTCCTTGGCCATCTGATCGCGCATCGCCAGGTCGCGCTGCTTGTCGAAGAAGATTTCGCCGTCGATGAACGTCGTCTCCGCGGACGAGTACACGCTGAGCGGGTCGCCGCTCCAGATCACGACATCGGCATCCTTCCCGAGCTCGATCGAGCCGACGCGGTCCTGCACGCCGAGCTGCACGGCGCCGTTGTAGGTGATCGTCTTCAGTGCCTCGTCTTCGGTGAGTCCGCCGTAGCGCATCATCTTGGCGGCGTCGATGTTGAGCCGCCGCGCGCGCTCGTCGGAATCGGAGTTGACCGTCGCCACCACGCCGTGACGGAGCAGGATCGGCACGTTGTAGGGAATGGCGTCGTACGCTTCGATCTTGTAGGACCATTCATCGGCGAAGCTCGAGAGTCCGGTCCCCGCCTGCGCGATCTCCGACGCGATCTTGTAGCCCTCGAGTCCGTGCTGGAGCGTTTTCACGGTGAACCCGAACTCCTTGGCGATCTCGAGAAGCATCAGCATCTCGTCGCCACGGTACGAGTGCGCGTGGACGAAGCGCTTGCCCTCGAGCACCTCGACCAGCGGGTCGAGCTCGAGGTCGCGCTCGGGCGGCACGAGATTCTTCTCGCCCTTCTTCACGCGCGCGTTGTAGTCGTCCCACTGTGCCTTGTAGTCGCGAGCGCGCGTGAACGCGTCGCGCAGCACCTCCTCCTGGCCCATGCGCGTCGCGGGGTAGCGCAACGGCTGGCCGCTCGCCTGCTGCGCCTGCTGCGAGTTCTTGCGCGTCACGTTCTCGCCCAGCGCGAACTTGATGCCCGGCGTCGCGTTGGGGAACAGCATCTCGTCGACGTCGCGGCCCCACTTGAGCTTCACCACGGCGTTCTGGCCGCCGATCGTGTTCGCCGATCCGTGGAGCACGTTGATCGTCGTCACGCCGCCGGCGAGCTGGCGGTAGATGTTGACGTCGGTCGGATTCAGGACGTCGCGCACGCGCACCATCGACGTCACCGAGAGCGAGCCTTCGTTCACGGCGTCGATCATCGTGTGCGAGTGCGGGTCGATGATGCCCGGCATCACGTACTTGCCCGTGGCGTCGATGACCTGCGCGCCCGCCGGCGCGGTGAGGTTCTTTCCTATCTGCGCGATCTTGCCGTTCTGCAGCAGGAGATCGGTGTTCTCGAGCCGGCCCTTGGTCACGGTGAGGATCGTCGCGTTCCTGATCAACGTCGGCGCCTTGGACGCGGCCACCGGTTGCTGCGCGTCTACCGCGGAAGCGGCGGCAATCGCGGCGATGCCTATGAATTGTCTCATGAGCGAATCTGGAATGTTGATGAAGTATCGCATGATCAGCGCTCCCATCCCTGCGGCGGACGCCCGCGACGACCGCTTCCGCCCGCGCCGCCATCCGGCTTGGTCCCGATGAACGTGCCTTGCGGGTGGCCGACGATCGCCACCGTGCCGCGCATGACGCTGCCGGTGATCGTCCCGGTGAAGCGCGCCTCTTCGGTGCCGGCCGCCATCGTCACCGACGCGGTGAACTGGACTTCGCCAGCGCCGCCGATCGAGCCGTTTGATATCTGGCCGCTCCCCAGCGCGCCCTGCATCGTGCCGCGCAACTGCTCGCCCGCCTGTTGCAGCGTGAGCGTCACGGGCTTTTCGCCCTCGTCGAGCGTCACGGTAAGGGTCCACGTGCCGGTCGCGAGCGACGCGCCGGTGGCGGCTGGTGGATGCACCTCCGTGGGCACGCCGTCTACGAACACCTGGGTCACTCGGCCGGTAAACAGGTCGCCGCGCGCGATCGTGAGATTCGCGACCTTGCCCGACTCGATCGTCCCCAGCCGATCGCTCACGCCGAGGATCTCGGCGGGAGACAGCGTCAGTGCCCGAATCGCCTGATCCGCCGCCAGCCCGTTCTCGACCGATCGTCCGGCATTGGCGAGAAAGTCGGCCCAGTTCGTGAGGCCGCCATCCTCGAAAGCGAACTTGATTCCGGCCTGTTGCAGCTTGCTCGCGAGCTTGGGCGCGTCGACGCGGGCGCGCAGCACGCGCAGCGGTTCGGGATCGGCATCGGGTGACGCCTGCGGCCGCCGCGGAAAGTTGAGCGACAGCAGTACCGGAACGTTCTCCGCCTTGAGCCGCGCGGCTACGCGATCGGCTTCTTCGCCGCCAGCGATGATCGCCCGCAGGTTGAACTCCTTCGCCAGGTCGAGCGCCCGCTCGATCTCGCGCTGCGACGACGCGGCGAGGATCACCGGCACCTGTCGCGCGAGCACCGGCTGCAGCGCTTCGAGCGACGGGTCCGACTCCGGCCGTCGCATGCCGCGTGGATTCTTCGTGTACGCCGACTGCTCCGCGCCGTAGTGCTGCGCGTCGAGCAGCATCTGTCGCAACGACGAAAAGACGCCGAGCAGCGAGTTGGGATAACCGCCGCCGCGCGACGGCGTGAACCCGATATGCTCGGCGACGGGGGCTTTCACGATCATTGCCTGCGCGGTGGCACCGCCGAGATTCACGACCGCGGAGAGTCCGCGAAAGATCCCCGTCGGCGGCGCCGTGAGTGCGGCGGCGATCCCGGCGCTCTGCGGACCGGCGAACGCTTCAGCGTCGGGGTGCACGAGGTCGACGACCGCGAGCTCGGGCTGCAATCCGACTGGGTGCAACGAATTCGGTGCGCCGACGGGGGCACCCTGTTGGGCTGGCGCCGCGCCACGGCCTCCGCCGCGTCCGCCTCGGCCCGCCGTCGCAGCGTTCGCCGGCGTATCGCCCAGAGCAATCGAGCTGTTGGCATCGATCAGTCCGGGGTACACGGTGAGGCCACTGCCGTCGATGATTCGCGCATCGGCGGGCGGCTGAACCGTTGCTCCGACGGCGCCGATGATGCCGTCGCGCACGACAATCGTCCCGCGATCGATCGTGGGGCCCGCGCCCGGGACGATCCTGGCATTGGTGATCGCGTAGACGTCCGGCGCGTTCCGCTGGCGCTGAACGCCGATTTGCGCGAGTGCGTTGGGAGGAGACACGGCGCCCGCGCTCCATGCCAGCGCCGTGGCCATCACGATGGGTTTGATCTGCTTCACGTGCATGATCCTCACCGAGTTAGGACTGGTGGGTTGGTGGGACGGAGGGCAGCGTACTCACAGAGCCTCCGAGCCGCTGAATATCCGGCTCGCCGCCGCGGGTGTCGAGTCCTGTCGGCTCCCTTGCGTCGCGGGTGTTCGAGCGACTCACCGACCGCGACCGAGGCGGCCTCTTCCGAAAAGATGATTACATTGGCATCTGTGGTGTGGCGTTTCAGCAACGACTCGTTGCGCTGTCGCGTCGCACGAATGGAGCGCACCGGTACGTCACAATTCGCCGAGTAGCGTTCGTCCGCGCAGCGAGAACCTTCCGCAAGGAGAGAACGCATGCACGCACGGATTGTGTTGAAAGTCGTTTTGGCTGGAGCAGTACTCGCCGCGCCGCTCTCCGCCCAGCGTGGCGGAACGGTGGAGATCGGCGGATTCGGCCAGTACACGATCGTCGACGATGCCTGGCACGTGAAGAATGGTCCGGGTGGAGGCGGGAGGCTCGGCATCTTTCTCACGCCGCGATGGGAGCTCGAGGCCACGGCCGCGTTCTCGAGCTTCGACAACGAAGCGCCTCGCGCCAGCGGCAGCTCGAGCAACCAGACTTTCAACGGCCAGATCAACTACAACCTGCCCTTCGGCATGGGCGGGCGAACGCACCAGTTCCTGCTCGAGATTGGCGCTGGCGCGCAGCGCTTCGCCAGCCACAGCGACTTTGCGGTACCGATGGGCGCCGGCCTGCGATTCAACCTGAGCGATGTCGTGGCGCTTCGCTTCGACGGCATCGTGGAGTACGTGGAGAATCCGACCGCGGCGACGTTCGGATTTCCGCAGGTCGTCGGGGTCAATCCCCAAGCCGCGCGCTCGACGAACGTCGACATTCGCGCGGGACTGAGCTTCCTCCTGGGGAATCGGAAGGAAGCGCCGCCGCCACCACCGCCGCCACCGCAGCCGCGACCTACGCCGCCTGCCCCGCGCGTCGAGCCTACACCGCCGCCGGTGCGCGTCGAGCCGGCGCCGCCCAAGGAGAACACCGATTCGATCAACGCCGTGAGTCGCGCGCGCGAGGCGTTGCTCGCCAAGCTGTACTTCGACTTCGACAAATCGGATCTGCGCGACGACCAGCGGGCCGTGCTCGATGCCAAGCTCCCGGTGCTGCAGGCCAATCCCGGCGTGCGGATTCGCATCGAAGGGAACGCTGACGAGCGCGGGTCGGACGAGTACAACATGGCGCTCGGCATGCGGCGCGCGCAGACGGCGCGGAAGTATCTCGTCGACCATGGGATCGACGCCGGGCGGATCGACATCTCGAGCTACGGCGAAGAGCGGCCGGTCTGCCAGGAGCACGACGAAAGCTGCTGGAGCCAGAACCGCCGCGATGAATTCGTGATCGTGACCGGCGGGAATTCACTGGTTGCTCCGCCGCGATAGAACGTGCGAGACCGCGCGGCAGCGAAGTAGAAGGGCGACGAGGCAGGGACGAGACGCGGGGCCCCGAAGGATCGGGGCCCCGATGTTTTGGGACCAGGCGGCACCAGCGAGGGACGAGAATCCGCGGAACTGGTGACGGGGAGCCCGGATTCCTTGGTCGCATCGGCTCGGCGTCTGACGCGGCAATCGCGTGCGCCACCTACACAATCAAGGAGTACCAGAATGCAGACTCGCGCGATTTTCCTGACGATCGCGGCCGCCGCGGTCACAGCCGCCGCCTGCGGCAGCGATAGCTCGACCCAACCAGTGTCCAAGATCGTGAACTTCGCCGCGACTTTGAACGCGGCCGGCGAACTTGGAGCAACGTTGAACGGCAATCCAACCGGCACCGGTACGTTCACCGCGAAGCTCGATACTTCGACCCATCAGTTCACGTACACTTTGCAGTTCTCGGGATTGACCGCCAACGTCAATAACGCCCACATCCATGGACCGTTCGTTCTTGGCGGCACGTCGAACTCCGCGGGCGTGATTCTCAACTTCAACAACGCGGCCGCTGGCCTCTCGATCGTCGGTCTGGGGACGGCAACCACGGGAAGCTCGACCGGGACGGTGTCGCTGGTCGCGTCCAACACCGCCATTGGAACGGCGACGGTGCACGGCGACTCGATCGAGAAGCTGCTGCTCGCGGGTGCCACCTACGTCAACGTGCACACACCGACCAACGGCGCCGGCGAAATCCGGGGCCAGATTACCAGAGTCCCGTAATCATCAGGTTCTGGAGCGGCGCCCGCACCGGATTTCTGCGGGCGCCGTATGCCGGACATGACGGCGGTATGACGCGGCCTGACTATGCTCGCGCATGTCGCGAGCGAAGCGGGCAGCACCAATCCCCGAGCGATAACCAGCGAAGCGGGACCGAGACCCCGTAAGCCAAAAAGCCCCGCACCTGGTGCGGGGCTTCTTGCTTTTCAATCTGAAGTCTGCTGTCCAACTCCGCTTCGCGGGCCGGATCGCGCAAGAAGAGCTAATAGATGTAGACTTTGGTCCCAACCGGAACGTGCTCGTACAGCCACTCGATGTCTTCGTCGCGCATCCGCACGCAGCCGTGGGTCGACGCCATGCCGATGGACTCCTTGTACGGCGTGCCGTGCAGCAGGTATCCCTCGCCCAGGTTGAGCCGGTATTTGCCCAGCTCACCCTCGACCTTGCGATTCTTCGATCCGAGCGGCGGAACGAAGAGCGTGTTGTCGAACACGATGTGCTCGTCCGTCGGCAGCGCGGCGAACGCGCCATTGTCGATCACGCCAGCCTCGCCGTCACTCATCGCCAGGTAGCGGCCGTCGGAGAGCTTGATGCGCTGATTGTTACTCAGATGCCCGAGCTTGAGCCCGTACTCCACTGCTGTCTCGGCGTATAGCCACTCCGGCGGCTGCCAGATCGGGTCGGCTTCCTTACCGAGGACGGTACGAACGCCGCGCGGAGTCTCGAAGGTCCACTCCTTCTTGCCATATTCCAACGTCGTTCCTTTGGCCACGGCCACGGGTGCGCTCAATACCGTATCGCGGCCGATGATCGCCCATAGATGCCGGTCCTGAAGCGAGACGACCAGGTGGAAGCCCGTCGCCCGCCGGGCAAGCGCGCGATTCCGGGCCCACGACAGGCTGTCTGTGCGTGACTTGAACGCGTAGGCGGTCTTCGATCCGGCGTCCTCGGTGTCAGAGTCCGCCATGCGGCGGGCGGATTCACTCTGCCAGCCTTGGCCGGTCTGGGCATGCACACACACCGGCGCACCCGTCAGAATCGACGCTGCTCCGATGGTGCCAAATAGTCTGTGAAGTCGAATGCTGCTCATGGGAGGCTCTGCCGGAAGCGCGTGGGGTAACGGAATTTAACGGGCGCTTCTCCACCCCCACATTACGCTAAATCTGTTCCAAAGTGCCGCCCAATGCCAATCGCGGCAGACTGCCTGTACCGCACAGCCTGCCGCGCCGACGCGAGCCTTCGACTGAAGTGCCGATCGATCAGAAGAAGTTCACGCCGAAGACGATCGGAATCTGACGAGCCGTCTCGAAGTCTTTCCCGTTCACCGAGGATGCGCCTCGGTTGAACTGGATCAGGCGCGACTCGACGAACACCTCATGCCGGCCCATGTGCCAGGCGAGACCACCGCCGGCGTTCCAGCCAAAGTCGTCATGCCAGCCGGTATCGAAGCCTGCCAGCGCCGCGTTCGTCGGACTGTTCGACAGCGAGGTCTCCTGAAGCTGCATGCGCAGGTTCCTGTAGCGGATGTAGCTGCCGCCGCCGATCAGGTACGGCGTGAACGATACCGAGCTGCCGAACACGTGCTGCATGATCGGAATCTGCAGCTTGAGGTCGAGGTTGCCGTTCAGCACGTCCGGCTTTGCCGCCAGCGCGGCGTACGGCGCGGCTTCCGAGTACTGGGTGTACTGCACGTCGCCGCGCAGACCAAGCGGGCTGTTCACGCCCTGCCAGCCGAGCTGCAGCTGGCCGGTTCCACCAACGTTGTTGACCGTGCGGAGCCCGCCTTCGGGCAGGTTCGTTCCGCCGGCGATGCCGAAGTACAGGCCGCCGATCTGACGGACGACCATCGGCACGTTCTGCACGACCGTATCGGTACGCGTCACCGTGTTCGTGACCGTATCGACGCGTCCCTGCATGCGCAGCGTGTCAGTCTTGTACACGGTCACCGTGTCGACGCGAACCGTCGGCGTCGGCACGACTTCACCGCTCGACTCCTTGCTGACGGGAATCCGCCGCTCTGATCGAGTGCGACGTGTGGTGGTCGTATCCTGCGCATACGCAGCCGTGGCATCCACTGCGATCATCGCCGCGCCAGCAAACAGCAATAATGATTTACGATTCAACATGCGTCTCCTCCCTCTGCACCGTCCTCGACTTGCCCCCGCGGACGGCTACCGGGCGAGGATTACTCGATGCGCCGCATCCACACCGAGGTCCCCGGTCGACGTACATCGTCGCGGCACCGCCCCAGGAGCAAGCAGGCTCTGTGCCGCCGGACGATCGATTCGCCAAGCGGGCGGGCGCGGATTCATGTCCGATGCGGCCGCGTCCGTTCGCGCTGGCTGGATACCGTCTCAGCCATTCGCGAACGATCGTGGCAAAACGATTCAGGCAGCCTGAGCAAGTGTGCCCAAGCTGCCTGAGTGCTCGCCGCGAACGCGGAGAAGTTAGAGATTGTTAATTAGTACCAGTTCATCCCGAACATGAATGGAATCTGACGCGACTGCGGTGCGTTGGTCGGATCGAACGCCAGCACGCGCGATTCGATGAACAGCTCACTGCGGCCCCACATCAACGACGCGCCGCCGCCGGCGTTCCAGCCGTTCTGGTGCGTCCAGTCGCCCGTGCCCTGTGCGAACTGGACCCCGCCATTTACCGCGTCGACGCGCATCGGCAGGTTCTTGAACATCGTGTGCGTGTAGCCGCCGATGCCGTAGATGCCGAAGCGGTGCGTCCGGCCAAATGTGTGCGTCAGGAACGGCAGCTGCAGCTTTCCGTCGAGGCTGAAGTTGATGATGTCCGGATCGGCCTGCAGCCCGGCGAAACGAGAATCCTCACCCGGCTTGGCCCAGTTCACGTCACCGCGAACACCGAGCAGCTGTTTGGCGCCGCCCCAGCCGAGCTGCAACTGCGCGCTCGGGCCGGCGCTGTTCGGCGTGAAGATCGCGCCGTTCGGCGCGCTCACACCGGCGCTCAAACCGGCGTAGAACCCGTACGGGAGACGAATCGGCACCGGAGGCGGCGCGAGCTGCACCGTGTCGACGCGAGTGACCGTGTGCGTGACGGTATCGTGCACGACGGGGCCGGCGACATTGACGCGCAGCGTGTCGGTGCGATAGACCGTGACGGTATCGACGCGCCGCGTCACTTCGCCCGGCGCTTCCTTCGAGATCGGAATGCGACGCGTCGAGCGCGGACGGGCACGCGTCGTGTCTTGTGCGGATGCAAGCGTGGCGCCGATCGCCAACAGCGCGGTCGCGCCGACCAGGGACTTCGTGAAACGCAGACTCATGACTCTTCTCCGTGTCCGTCCTCGACTTGCCCCCGTGGACGACAGCGGGCGGAAGACTCGGGTCCTCCGAACGACCGGACTTCGTCGCGGCACCGAAACGTGCTCTAGCATACCACGTGCCGCGTTTTTCCTGACAAAATTGCGCCACCGAGTCGCGCCTTCGGCCTGAATTCGACGCGTCCGATGCGCTCGCTCGGCGCCCAAAAAGGCTCTGCTCAGTCCGGTTGAGTGACGACTGGGAGCCGAACTGTTGCGACGCAGCCACGGTGTCCGCTGCGATTCTCCAGCGACAGGCTCCCACCGTGCGCCTCGGCGATCTGGCGCGACAGCACCAGCCCGATCCCTGAGCCCTCGGGCTTTGTCGTGAAGAACGGGACGAACAGGTTCGACGCGCTGGCCAACCCGGGACCGTCGTCCTCGATCAGCAGCACGAGCGTGTCATTCTGACGTGTCCAGCGGATCCAGACTGCGCCACTCGTGTCGAGCGACGCGTCCACGGCGTTGCGCACCAGGTTGATGAGGAGCTGGTCGAGCTGGTCGCCGTCGGCATGCAACATCGTGCCCGGCCCGCCGCCGACCCGTACCGGCAGTCGCGTCTCGAGCACGGCCACGCGCCGCACCCACGTCTCGACGTCCAGCGCCGCCTTGCGAGGCGCCGGGAGCTTGGCCAACCGCGCGTACGCCGACATGAACCGAACCAGCGCCTCGGACCGCCCGCCAATCACCGTCAGGCCGCGCTTCAGATCATTCAGGTCCGGTGCCGCACTCGGTCGGTCGAGCAGCGACAGCAGACTGCCGGTGATCGACTTGATGGGTGCGAGGGAGTTGTTGATCTCGTGGCTCAACACCCGAACGATTCGCTGCCAGGCCTGCAGCTCCTCTTCGCGCAACGATTTCGTGACGTCCGTCAGCACGAGCAGCGTGTGTGGCCGGCCATCCTGGCGGAAACTGCCTCGCCTGACCTCCCATCGGCCGGCGCCGCCGGGGAACGTCACGTCCATGGTTCGCGGCGACGGCCCCACGAGCCCATCCGCCAGGCCCGCTTGTTCAGCGGTGCGTCCGAGCAGCCGTTCGGCGGGTTGGGCCAGAAGCCGCTCGCCGGCGCGGTTCACGAGGCGTACGCGATCGGCATCGTCGAATGCGAACACGGCGACGTCGATCTCCGACATCACGGTGCGCAGCAGGGCGGTGGCTTCCATCGCGCCGAGCCGCTGCGTGCGAATCGTTTCACCGAGCAGGTTGGCCTCGAGGAAGGCGAGGCCCAAGGCATCGTCGCGATCCGCGCCGCGAGCGCGGATGGAGTAGTCACCCTCGCGCAGCGCGGCCAACATGTTGGAAAGCGTCTGCAGCGGGCGCACGACACGCTCCCGAACCACCGCCGCCGTGATGAGCCAGGCGCCCACGGCAAGGATGCCGAGCGTCCACTGCACCTTGCCGCTGTAACCGCCTCGCCAGAGCAACGCGAGCGCGATCGCGACGGCGGGGAGCCCGCCGGCGAGTGCGAGCCGAAAGACGAGACGCTCATGGTGCGTGGCGCGGGACCGTCCCGCGCCCCGCTCAGAGGCCATGGCTCGCCAGGCGCCGATACAAGGCGCTGCGCGACAACCCGAGCGCCTGCGCGGCGCGACTCACGTTCCCGTCGTAGCGAGATAATGCTTTCTGGATGAGCATTTTCTCAACGTCCTCCAGCGGCAGGTCCTCGAGTCGCGGCGCCGCGCTCGAGCCGGAGCGGAGCCCGAGATCGGCCGCGCGAACCTGGTCGCCCGTAGCGAGCAGCACGGCGCGCTCGACGACGTGATCGAGCTCGCGGATGTTCCCCGGCCATGGATGCGACAGCAGCGCCTGCATCGCGCCGGCGTCGAAGCCGGTGAGCGGCTTGCGGTAGCGAGCGGCGTGGCGGCGAAGGAAGTGCATGGCCAGCGGCGCGATGTCCTCGCGCCGGTCGCGAAGCGGCGGCAGGTGCACCTCGATCGTGTTGAGTCGAAAGAGCAGATCCTCGCGAAACCGTCCCTCCACGACCTCTTTCTGCAGATCGGCGTTCGTGGCCGAAATCACGCGCACGTCGACGTGGCGCGCCTTCGACGAGCCGACCCGCTCCACGTCTCCCGTCTGCAGGACGCGCAGCAGCTTGGATTGCAGCGCCAGCGGCACCGTCCCGATCTCGTCCAGAAAGAGCGTCCCACCGTCGGCGAGCTCGAACCGGCCGACGCGATCGGTCTTGGCGTCGGTAAACGCCCCCTTCACGTGCCCGAACAACTCGCTCTCGAACAGTCCCTCCGACAGCCCGCCCATGTTCACGGCGATGAACGATCGCGTGCGCCGCGGCGACGACGCGTGCAGCCATTGCGCCACGAGCTCCTTGCCGGTGCCGTGCTCCCCCGTGATGAGCACGTTCGCGTCCGATGGCCCGACGCGCTCCATGAGCTGGAGAATGGGCTTCATCCTGGGCGATTCCGCGATCATCTGCGGAAGGTGGTCGCGCCGGAGCAGGCGATTCTCCGACTCCAGCCGCTGCGCCCGTCTCAGCGCCCGTCCCAGCTCCACCTGCGTGGTGATGATCGACGCCAGACGCGCGTTGTCCCACGGCTTCTCGATGTAATCGCGCGCGCCGCGCCGCATCGCCTCGACCGCGTTGTCGATGCTCCCCCACGCCGTCATCACGACGACCGGCATGTTCGGTTCGAGTCGCGCCAGCGTCGCCAACAGGTCCAGTCCCTCTTTGCCGGATGTGGTGTCGCGCGTGTAGTTCATGTCGAGCAGACACGCGTCGTAATCGCGGCGCTCGAGCGCGGCCAGCGCGGCCGCGGGCGAATTCACGGTGTGCACGTCGAAGCCGTTCCCCTTGAGCAACAGGCGCAGGGCCTCGAGCACGTCGGGCTGATCGTCGGCGACGAGAATGTGCGGCCGGGTGAGGTCGTCGTTCATCGACTGATCATAAGCCGGCGTCACTCCGAGCGCAGCGCCACCATGGGATCGACGCGCGCGGCCCTCCGTGCCGGAATCCACGCGGCGACCAGCGCGACGGCGATGAGCGCGCTCACCGGGAGCGCCACGGCCGCGGCCTCGAGACCGCCGACGCCGAACAACACGAATCTCACGAGGCGCGCCGCGCCGAACGCCACGACCAGCCCGATCACCAGCCCGGTCCCGACCAACCTCGCGCCGCGGCGTACGAAGAGCGCGACGACGTCGCCGGATCGCGCGCCGAAGGCGACTCGGACGCCGATCTCGCGCCGGCGCTGCTGGACGCCGAACGAAAGCACGGCGTATAACCCGAATGTCGCGAGCGCCAGTGCAAGCGCCCCAAAAATGGCCATCAATCGGGACGCGTTACGCGGATCGCCGAGGCGGTCGTTCCGGTACTGCGCCATCGTCTGCACGCGAAAGAGTGGTACGGCGGGATCGAGCAACCGCGCCTCTCGCTCGATCGCCGGGATGAGTTGCCGGGCGTCGCGCGCGGTGCGAACGAGGAGGTGTGTTCCCAGCCCGAGCTCGTCCTGCGCCTTGGGAAAATACAGAAGTGGTCGTGGAGCCTCCGCCTGAGCACCCCAGACGTACGCGTCGGCTGCGACTCCGACGACGGTGACCCGCGTGCCGGGCGATCGACCGACTGTGAATCGACGGCCGATGGCATTGCCGCTGGGCCATGCCATGCGGGCGAAGGCCTCGCTCACGATCACCACCGGCTCGGCGCCTCGCCGATCGTCATCCGTGAACGAGCGTCCCCCGCGAATGCCGATGCCGAGGATCGAGAAGTACCGCGGTTCGACGGATGTTCGGAAGGCATGCGCGCTGGCGAGTGACCCGCGCGCGGAGTCGATGGCGAATTCGGTTGACACGGTGAGCTCGCCGAGTGGCAGCTGGTCGGCGTAGGCGACCGAGAGCACGCCCGGCATTCCCGCGGCCCTCTCCCGAAGCTGACGCGCGAACGCGTCCCGCCGCGCCGGAGAAAATCCGAGCTCGTCGACGTTGAAGGCAACGGACAACACGTGATCGCTCGTGTCGAATCCGAGCTCGAACCGTTCCTGCTTGCGGAGACTCGCGACGAACAGGCCGGCCGTGACGAGCAGGACGACCGACAGCGCAACCTGCGCGATGACCAGACCATGCTGCGTTCGGGCGCGGCGCCGGTCGAGCCCGTGGGCTCCGTCCTTCAAGCCGGCGTTGACGTCGCGCCGGGTGGCGTCGAACGCAGGCGCCACGCCGACGAGCAGCGTGGCGGCCAGAGCGAAACTCACCACCGCGACGGTTACACGAACGTCGAGCACGGCTTCTACGGCGACAGGAAGCATTCCGGCCGCGTTGAACGCGTCGATCGCCCACGTCGCGAGAATGGTTCCGAGCACCGCGCCGATCGCTCCCAGCAGCGCGGCCTCGACGAGTAGCTGCGACACGACGCGTCCGCGGCTCGCCCCCATCGCCATGCGCACCGCGATCTCGCGCTGCCGCATGATGCCCCGTGCCAACAGCAGATTGCTCAGATTGGCGCAGGCGATCAGCAGCAGCGCGAAGGTAACGGCGAGACAGAGCCCGGCGATCGGGAGGAGTTTCATTGCTCCGCCGGGAGGCACGCCGGTTTCCGCCGGATACGTCCGAACGTCGAACCCGCGTGCCGCCGTGTCGGCGCTGGCGATGCGACGCGCCACCACGCCAAGCGCGGCGTCCGCTGCCTGCGGAGTGATACCGTCGCGCAGTCGGCCGATCGTCGCGAGCCATGCCGGCGGAGGCTCGCCAGCCGCCACGCGGCCATACATCGCCGAAACCGCGACCCAGAGGTGACGAGGCTCGTCGACGTCTGCGCCGTTGAATCCCGCTTCGGCCACTCCGACCACGATCGCCGGACGTCCATTGACGAAGATGCGGCGTCCGACCACGGAATTGCTGCCGCCGAACTGCCGCATCCACATCCCGTTGCCGAGTACGACCGCGAGCGGCGCTTCGACACGGTCATCGCTCGGCAGGAGGGGACGGCCAAGTTGCATCCGCGCGCGCAGCATCGAGAAGAACTCGCCGGTCACTGCCTGGCCGCGAAGCCGGACCGACGGCGCCGTCGGCGACGGTGCAACGGTGAACTGGTCGTCGCGGAAGCCGGCGACGCTCTCGAACGCGCCCGACTCGGTTCGGAGTTGGTCCAGATCCGGCTGCGAAAGCTGCCCGCGTCCGCGCGACTGCGTCGAGACCCACACGAGTCGATCCGCATCGCGAACCCCTGGCCGCGGTCGGAGCAGCAACGCGTCGGTGGCGGCGAACAGGGCGACGTTGGCGCCGATGCCGATGGCGAGCAGCAGCGCGGCCCCGACGCTGAACCCTGGCGCGCGCGCGAGCCGGCGGACGGCGTACGTCAAATCCTGGAGCAGTCTGCGCATGGAGGAGGGCTGGAGGGCTGGAGGGCTGGAATCGGTCGGCTGCTAAAGGAAACTGCGTGCCAAACATCGGCACGCAGTAACCTGAATACGTCGAACGAGTTAGGGACTTCGTGGACGTCCCCGCCGCGGGGGTGCCTGGGCGAATGTGGGATGGAGCGTCCCACATCCGCACAGCGTCAGGCGGCCGGTCCTTCAGTGCCGGTGATCCATCCATCGCGCAGCTCGATGATGCGATTGCCGTACTTGGCGTTCTCCTCGGAGTGCGTGACCTGGATGATCGTCGTGCCTTCGCTATTCAACTTCTTGAATAGCTCCATGATCTCGCGTCCTTGGCTGGAATGCAGGTTGCCCGTCGGCTCGTCCGCCAGAATGAGCTTGGGCTTGGCGATTACCGCGCGCGCCACGCCAACGAGCTGCTGCTGTCCACCAGAAAGCTGGCGCGGATAGAGATCCTTCTTGCCGACGATGCCGAACCGGTCGAGCGTGTCGGCGACGATCGCCTCGCGCTCCGACTTCCGCACGTTCCGATACGACAGCGGAATGTCGAGATTCTCGGCGACGGTCAAGTCGTCGATCAGATGATACTGCTGGAAGACGAATCCGATGTGCTCCTTGTTGAGCCCCACGCGCTGCTTGTGGGCCATCGCGTGGACCGGCTGGCCGAGGAAGAAGAACTCGCCCGACCAGGCGCTGTCGAGCATACCCAGGATCGACAGCAGCGTCGATTTGCCCGCGCCCGACGGGCCCATGATCGACACGAACTCGCCAGGCTGGATGTCGCCCGTGATGCGACGCAGGACGAATGTACGGCCGGCCGCGGTCTCGAACACTTTCTCGATGCCGTGCATCGAGATCAGCGGTCCCACGATTGGCGCCGGTGGAGCGTCGCGGCTGACGGTCTTGGGCTTGGAGAAGAGAGTCATAGTGATCGCAAGTTAACGCGCGGTACGGGGTCTGCCGACGAGCGCGGTGTGGATGTCGGTGATTCGCTTACTCCGCCCGCAGCGCCTCGAGCGGATCGATGCGGGCGGCACGACGGGCGGGAAGCCAGATCGCCAACATCGCCACCAGCGCGAGCAGTGTCGAGACGAGGGCGAACACTACCGGGTCGACAGGTCTGGTGCCAACGAACGCCGCCTGCAACGTCCGCAGAAGCACGACTGCTCCGACCGTGCCTGCGACGACGCCTAGAGCGACGAGCCTCCCACCCTGGCTCGCGACGAGTGATACAACGTGGCGCGCGTCGGCGCCCAGCGCGATGCGGACGCCGATCTCGCGTGTCCGCCGCGTCGTGTCGTACGCGATCACGCCGTACAAGCCGATGGCCGCGAGCAGCACCGCGAAACCGGCAAAGAGGGACATCGCGATCGCAAACAACTCGTACGGCCAGTAGTTGTCGTGCTGCTTCTGCTCGATGGTCTGGAGCTGCTGAACGGGAAGGTCGGGGTCGACGGCGCGCACCGCGGCGCGAATGGCGGGCACCAGCGTGGCCGCGTCGGTGCGTGGGCGAATCAGCAGGGTAGCCCGGCGGCTCGGTGACTGCTCGGCCGGAACGTACGCGTAGTTCCGATACTGCGTTCCGTTCCGACCCGTCGCGGTGATGTCGGCCGTCACGCCGACGACGGTCAGCCACGGCAGCGAGTCGGCGGGGCCGAGCCTGACTCGCCGTCCAAGCGGTGACTCGTTCGGCCAGAGCGCCTCGGCCAGTCCGCGATTGACGATGACGACGGGCATCGCGCCCGCACGATCCTCGCTCGTGAACCCGCGACCGGCCACGATGGGCAGCTTGACAGTATTGAAATAACCGGGCGATACCACGTGGTAGAACCGCGGCGAAATGCCGTCGCGCACCAGCGCGCTGCCCTCCACGCGAATCGTCTGATCACTCCTGCCGAACCCGGCGACGAACTCGAAGCGGTCGCTGGCCGCCGCGGCAACGCCAGGAACGTTCCGGAGTCGCTCGACGATCTGACTCTGCGCCAGGCGCGCCTGCGAGAGGTCGGCGTAGCGGGCATCCAGAAACTCGAGATCGCCCGATAACAAACCCCGCTCGTCGTATCCCCTTTCCGGGGCGCTCACGGTGAGGAAGCTCTTGACCATCGCGCCCGCCCCGGCGAGCAATACCATCGCCAACGCGATCTCGCCCACGACGAGCAGGCCACGCGCACGGCTGCGGTGCGTAGTCGCGCCGGATTCCTTGAGCGTCCGATGCACATCGAGCGCGGACGCACGGAGCGCGGGGAACAGCCCGAACATCACGCCCGCCAGAACCGACACTCCCGCGCAGTAACTCATCGCCGACGTGTCGATTCCAAATTGCACGTAGAATGGTGCCTGCCGCCCGATCGCCTGAACCGCGAAATCCACGCTCCATACCGCGACCAACAGTCCGAGCGCGCCGCCCGCGATTGCGAGCAAAATGCTTTCAGTCAGCAGGTGACGAACGATCTGCCTTCGCGAGGCGCCCAGCGCGAGGCGAATCGCGATTTCGCGCTGGCGATGCGCGCCACGCGCCAGGAGCAGGCCAGCAAGGTTCGCGCAGATGATGAGCAGCACGAAGGTCACCGCGCCGAGCATCGCCGCGTACAACTCGGGCGGTGCATCGCGGAATGCGGCGCGAAACGGCGACACACGCGCGGTCCACTCGCGTTGTGTTTCGGGGTACGCGTGCTCGATCGCTTTGGCGATCGTCGCCATCTCGGCATTGGCCTGTGCGACGGAGACCCTGGGCTCGAGCCGCGCCACCACACCGAAATCGCGACTGGAGCGCGGTGACCCGGCCGCATTGGGCACGAATGGCACCCACAACTCGGCGAACTCCGGGAACTTGAACCGCGGCGGCATCACCCCGACCACCATGTGCGCCACCCCGTTCACGCGAATCGACTGTCCGACGATCCGACGATCGGCACCGTAGCGACTCACCCAGAGACCGTCGCTGATCAGCACGACAGGCGCGGCGCCGACTCTGTCATCGTCGGATTGAAAGCCGCGTCCCAAGACCGGATGAACGCCAAGCAGGTCGAACACCTCGGCCGACACGAGCGCGCCGCCGATGCGCGCCGCGTCTTCGGCGCCTGAAATGTTGAACGGCCGCTCGACGTACGCGCCCATCGCCGAGAACGAACGGGCCCGCGAGCGCCAGTCGAGGAAACCGTCGTACGACGTTCCGACGCCGCACCCGGAGCAAAGCTTGGTCGCGCTCCACTCGCTCACGTCGACCAGCCGATCGGGTTCGATGTAGGGAAGCGGCTTGAACGCGAGCGCGTTCACCATGCTGAAGACGGTCACGTTGACGCCAATGCCCAGCGCCAGCGACAGGAGGGCGACGACGGTGAATGTCTTCGACTTCCCAAGACTGCGAATCGCGAATCGGATGTCCGACAGCAACGCGTCCATGGGTAAGCCTCCGGCCCGCCGCGTGATCGAGGCCCGTTACAACACAGGGTGTTTGGGGATCTCGACTATCGGCTGCGGCCATTCGCAGCCGATAGTCGAACGCTGACTGCCGTCAGCCGATTACAGCCCGACGTTCTCGCCGCGACGCTCTTCCACCACGCGTCCGTCGAACAGGTGCACCGAGCGGTCGGCGTGCGCCGCATAGCGCGGATCGTGCGTGACCATGCAGATCGTTGCGCCGCCGCGATGCAGCTCGCGGAGCAGCTCCATCACCGCTTCGCCGTTCGTCGAGTCGAGATTTCCCGTGGGCTCGTCCGCGAGCAGGATGAGTGGATCGCCCGCGACCGCGCGCGCTACGGCGACTCGCTGCTGCTGGCCGCCGGAGAGTTGCGCCGGATAGTGCTTCATGCGGTGGCTCATGCCCACACGCTCCAGCGCGTCGGTCACGCGCTGCTTGCGCTCGGCGGCCGACATGCCGCGGTAGGTGAGCGGCAATTCGACATTCTCGTAGACCGTGAGATCGCCGATCAGGTTGAACGCCTGGAAGATGAATCCGATCTGGCGATTGCGGATCCGCGCGCGCTGTGACGGCGTGAGCTGGGCGACCGGCTCGCCGGCCAGCGTGTACTCCCCGTCCGACGGCGTGTCGAGCAGTCCGAGGATCGAGAGCAACGTCGTCTTGCCGCAGCCCGACGGACCGGCGATGGCGACGTATTCGCCCGGCGCAACCTCGAGATGAATGTCCTGGAGCGCGTGCGTCTCCACCTCGTCGGTGTAGAACACCTTCTTGATCCCGGACAGACGGATCAGCGCCTGGTTGCCGTTCGGTGCGTTCATCGGGAAAGCTGCCGGCGACGAGGATGCGGACTCTGTGGCCATTGGTCGGGGGGCTTGAGGGTTGGAAGGCGAAGGCTCGAGGGCTCGACGGCTCGAGGGTTCGAAGGCTGAGTAACGAGCCATCGAGCCCTCGGCACTTCGAGGCCTCTATTTGATTCTCACTCGATTCGTATTGTCGAACGGCGTCATGTCGGACACGATTACGCTGTCACCGATCTGCAAACCGCCTCGCACTTCGATCGTGTTCACGGAAGCCTTGCCCAGCTGCACCGTGACACGGACGGCTTCACCTTTGTTCGGCAGCACCTTGAAGATTCCGACCGAGCTGTTCGGCTGGCCAAAGCCCGGGCGGGCCACGTACAACACGTCGTTCAATCGCTCGATCTGGATCGTGCCGTCCACCGCCACGTCGGACCGCGTGCCGGCGGGAAGCGTGTCCTCTATCGACACTTCCACGGTGACCGTCCCGACGACTGACGACGGGTCGGTGCGCATCACGTGGCCCTTCACGACGTTGTTGTTGTGGAGGTCGATCGTCGCGGGAAGCCCCGGTACGATGTCGACCGCCTGTGTCTCGGGAACCCGGAGCACCGCCTTGAGTTTGCCCGGCTGGACGACGCGCGCGAGCAGCGTTCCCGCGTTCACGTATTGGCCCAGCTCGAGCGGCGGATTGCCGAGCATCTGGAGCTGGCCGCTCTCGGGCGAGGTGACGCGCATCGATGTGACGCGGCGGCGTTGATCGGCGAGAATGCGGCGCAGGCCTTCGATCTGTTGCTCGTTGAGCTGGATCTGCTCCTTCTCCGACCGCTGCATGTCCTCGAGTCGATTTTGCTCGATGTCCATGCGCTGCTTGTACTCGTTGATCTTGTCGTGTGCCGCGGCGACGTCGTTGGCCGACGACAGGTTCTTCTTGGCCAGCGAGTCCTGCACGGCCGCCTGACGAACCGCGTCGTTGTACGCCGTTCGCGTGCTGGCGAGGTTGCTCTGCTGGGAGAGAATCTGCTGGTGCAGCGTGGTCTTGAGGTTGGCGAGGTTACCGATGGCTTGATTCAGGCTCTGCTCGTACTGCAGCTCCTTGATTTGCTCGTCCGGGCTGCTCATCACGACAAGAAGGGTGTTGTTCGTGACGCTGATGCCAGGCCTGACCGGCAGTTCCTCGACTCGGCCGCTCGTGAGCGCGGTGATGTTGCGGACGTATTCAGGCTCGAGCGTGCCCGGCGCGTTCACGTCACGGGTCATCATTCCGCGTTTCACGGTGTCGATCCACAGCGTTCCACGCTCGACAGGCGGCGCGGCCGGTTTGAGGCGGCTGATGCCGATCGACACAGCGACTATGGCGAGGAGGCCCACGCCGTAGCCGATGATCTTCTTGGTCTTTTTCGGTGGTTCGCGCTTGATGTCCAAGGTGGCGTCTCGGGCAGTGATATCAGTGGGGTGTGGCCAATTCCGATGGAGTAGCCAAAGGAAAGACCATGCCGTGCACTGTCCCTCATTAAAGCACACTGAAATAACGACTTACGGGACTCGAACCAGACGATTGGCCAGCCGCCGATGCTCGCCTGTGGGATTGATCGTCCCACAACCGGACATCCAGACGGAAGGGAACTCAAAGGAGTTTCAGCCCCTATGAGACATTGTCAGCGGGAAATAGGTTGACCCGGACTTGCAGCCAGAGGGAAGGGATGCGATCGCTTGCCGCGATATTCGGATGGCCGGGCGCACTGATCGTCGCGACGCGGTGAGTCGTCTCCTCGTTCTTGGAGCGGCGCTCGTTACCACGTCTTTAGCGCCGTGGAATCATGCGGACGCGCAATCAGGGCGGCGGCCGCCGGCCCATGCGACCGTCGCGTCGCTCAGGTCGCCGGTCCGCGTGTGCGCGGGCGGCGACGTCACGCTGGGGACGAATCTCGACACCGTGTGGGCGCGCGCCGCCGCCGACACGCTATGGCGCGCGTATTCGCTGATGCCCGATCCGGACAGTCTGGCGCCGGCGCTCCGCCCGCTGTTTGCCGGCGCGGACGTCGCGATCATCAACATCGAGGGCGCGATCGGCGATGGCCCCGCGCCACAGAAATGCGGTCCGCGATCGACGAGCTGTTTCGCATTTCGCCAACCGCCCACGGCAGCCGCCGCGCTTCGCCGCGCGATCGACAGCGCCACCATCCTCATCGGGAATGTCGCGAACAATCACTCGCGCGACGCCGGCGATGCGGGCCGCGCGGCCACCGTCGACTCGCTGGAGTCGGCGGGAATGTTCGTCACCGGCGCCGACACACTCCCTACGGTTGTGCCGCTTCCATCGGGTGACACGATCGCGGTGCTCGGCTTTCACACCGACACGGCGGCGCCCGACGCGCGCAAGCTTCGCGCGGTGCGTCGTCACGTCCGACGAGCCGCATCGCAATACCGAACGGTGATCGTGACGATGCACCTCGGCGCTGAAGGGCCGGCGGCACAGCGCACGCGCGATTCCAATGAGGTTTTCCTGAATACCAAGCGCGGCAATCCGGTTGCCTTCGCGAACGCGGCGTTCGCTGGCGGCGCGACGCTCGTCATCGGCCACGGTCCGCACGTGTTGCGCGCCGCCGAATGGCACGGCGACCGGCTCGTGCTCTACTCCCTCGGTAACCTGCTCACCTACGGCCCGTTCAGGCTGCGTCCGCCGACCGACCGTGCGGCCGTCGCTTGCGCGACGATCACTGCGCCGCGCCACGTTTCGGCCGCCGAATTACGACCGACGATGCAGCGATGGCCGGGAGTGCTCGTCGCTGACTCGACGAAGCGCGCGTGGACGCTGGTCGACTCCCTCAGCCGGCTCGATTTCCCGAGAACCGGCGCGACCGTCGACGGGCACGGAGCGCTGAAAAAAAGAAAGCGACCCTGAGGTCGCTACTGTCCGCCCTTGGACTGCCCCGCCGTGACGAGCGCGGCAGTCGACGCGCTGTCGTCGAGTGCGAGCATGCGTCGCGCGCCGCGCCAGATCTTGATCAGCGGAGAATACGGCCTGTTGATCGCGCTCTCGATGACGCGGCCAGCAACGCTGCTCGCGTGCACGTAGTGCCCGTCGCCGACGTAAATGCCGACGTGGCTGATGCTCCCCTTTTTCCCTTTGCCGAACGTCAGCAAATCGCCCGGGAGCAGCCGGCTGGTGTCGCGGCTGATGGCGAGTCCGGTCCTGGCCTGTTGTCGCGCCGTCCGCGGCACGTTGAGGTCGAGCGCCGCCATCACGTACTGCACGAGGCCGCTGCAATCGAACCCTTTTGTCGGCGACACACCGCCGGTGCGGTAGCGCGTGCCAATCTGCGCGCGAGCGAGCGCGACGATCGAATCGCGGAGTGTCTGCGCGGAGACCGAGTACGCCTCGAACGGCTTTTCCTGCTGCGCCGCGACGGGACGAGCCGGCAGGGCAAAAAGCGCCACGGCGCATAGCGCTGCGGCGACGCTCGATCGGTGAAGGGGCGAAGGAAAGCTCATCAGCGACATCTCGAGACGGTGCGCGAAAGCCGACGACTACGTACAACGCAGCAGTTCGACGCATCAGGCCAGAACCAGGCAACTGTCCGACCGGCTAAGTCCGCCAGCCGAACGCAGTCTAGGTCCGAATCCAGCCGCGGGCAATACTGGATTTCGGCCGCCATCGTGGCAGTGGCGGCCGTCACAGCGCGCGTGGAAAATATTTTGACGCCGAGGAGCGATGGTGGGGAGCGCGGCCCCGACCCACTATCTAATCCCGAGCACCTTGTGCGTCTGCACGCTCAAACGCCAACGTGGATGCGCGAGACAGTACGCCAGCGCCTTTCGAGTATTCTCATCGCGCTCCGGCCCGTCCATGGGCTGGAGAAAGAACTCCCCAAAATCCAGCTGCTCGAGCGATTCGGGATCGAGTCCCGGTTGCGGATAGACCAGCTTGAGCTCGTCGCCGTGGCGGAGCGTGAGCGGTGCCCGGGCTTTGGGGCTGACGCAAATCCAATCGAGACCGGGCGGCGGTTCCTGGGTGCCGTTCGTCTCCACTGCGACCTCGAAACCTCTGTCGTGCAGCGCGTCGACCGCGGCGGAGTCGAGTTGGAGCAACGGCTCGCCGCCGGTGCACACGACGAATCGGCGCGCGCGCTCTCCCACCGGCCACCGCGAGGCGACAGCGTCGGCGAGATCGCCGGCCGTGGCGAACTTGCCGCCGTCCGCGGAGACGCCAAGAAAATCAGTGTCGCAGAAATCGCAGATTGCCTTGGCACGATCCGACTCGCGGCCCGTCCACAAATTGCAGCCCGCGAAGCGGCAGAAGACCGCGGATCGCCCCGTGTTCGCCCCTTCGCCCTGCAGCGTGTAGAAGATCTCTTTGACGGTGTACACGCCTTAAACGTATCGAGCGGGGTCCGCGATGCCGGCTTCGGCAAAGCCCTTCAGGCGCAATCGGCACGCGTCGCAGCGGCCGCACGCCACGCCCGCCGGGCCCGGATCGTAGCAGCTCTGGGTGATCGAATAGTCGACGCCGAGTCGTAGCCCGAGCTGGATGATCTCAGCCTTCGTGAGCTCGATCAGAGGCGTTCGAATCCTGATCGGATTCGTTCCCTCCACGCCGCCACGCGTAGCCAGGTTCGCCATTCGCTCGTACGCGCGGATGTACTCGGGTCGGCAATCCGGATACCCGGAGTAGTCGAGCGCGTTGACGCCGATGAAGATGTCGCCCGCCTCGAGCACTTCCGCCCACGCGAGCGCGAACGAGAGAAAAATCGTGTTCCGGGCCGGGACGTACGTGATCGGAATGTCGGCCGACATGTCCCCGGTGGCGCGATCCTTTGGCACGTCGATGTCACTCGTGAGCGCCGAGCCGCCAAAGGTCCGCAGGTCGATGTCTACGATGACGTGGTCGCGCACCGGATAGTGCGCGGCGACCCGTCGCGCGGCCTCTACCTCGGTGGCGTGTCGCTGCCCGTAGCGGAAGGTCATCGCGTAGACATCGAAGCCTTCGTGCACGGCGTGCGCGAGCAGCGTCGTCGAATCCAGCCCTCCGCTGAGCAGCAGAACCGCCCTGGACATCAGCCGCGGAGCGCCTGGTCGAAGTCCTCTTTCAAATCATCGATGTGCTCGAGGCCGACCGAAACGCGAAGCAGGTTTTCCGGCGCGTGCGTCGCGGGGCCTTCCACCGACGCACGATGCTCGACGAGGCTCTCAGTCCCGCCAAGACTCGTCGCCTGGGTGAAGATCCGGAGCCGACCGGCGATGGCCATCGACTGCTGGCGGTCCTTGCCAGCCTGCACCGAGAGCATTCCTCCAAAGCCCGACATCTGACGCGCCGCGACGGCATGCGCCGAATGGGACGCGAGCCCGGGATAGTGGACTCGCTCGACGCAGGGATGCGTCTCGAGAAACTGAGCCAGGGCCGCGGCGCTGGCGTTTTGCGCGCGCACGCGCACCGGCAGCGTGCGTACTCCACGCAGAATGAGCCAGCACTCGAAGGGCGACGGCACCGCCCCGCCGGTTGTCTGCACCGCGCTGATCCGATCGAACAGCGCGCCGCGCTCGCGCAGAATGAGCACTCCGCTCAGCACGTCGCTGTGGCCACCGAGATACTTGGTCGACGAGTGCATCGACACGTCGGCCCCCAGCTCGAACGGGCGCTGCAGCACCGGCGTGCCCCACGTGTTGTCGACCGCGCAGATCGCGCCGCCGCCGTGCGCGATCTCGGCGACGCCGGCTATGTCGGTGACACGGAGCAGCGGATTGGACGGCGTCTCGACCCACACGAGCTTCGTGTTCGATCGCATCGCGCCCTTCACGGCGTCGAGGTCGGTCATGTCGACCGTCGTCATCTCGAGTCCCCAGGGGCCGAAGACGTCGCGCGCCAGCTTGATCGTCCCGAAATACGCGTCGTCGGGGACGATCACGTGGGAGCCCGAGCCGAGCACTTGCAGCAGCGTCATCGTGGCCGCTGAGCCGGACGAAAACGCTATTGCGGCGGCGCCCCCTTCGAGCTCGGCGAGGCAACGCTCGAGCGCAGCCCGATTGGGGTTCGTGTAGCGCGAATACACGAAGCCGGCGCGGTAGCTGCCGTCAGCCTCACGCGCGAACGTCGTGCTCAGGTGAATCGGCGGAGTCACGGCCGCGGTGGTCGGATCTACCTCATGACCGGCGTGAACGGCCACTGTCTCGATACGCATAGAGCTTCGGCGAATCTGGGGTCTGGAATTCGGGTGACGCTGGAACGTCTCGAAGCTCGACGGTCGGGTTGAGCGCCGCAATGGGAGCGCGGGCGGAGGGGAAACGAATCGCGCAGCGGGGGCTTGGTGCGGCGCGTACAGGGAGTGAATCATTCGTCCGGTCCCACTTCTTCAGTCCTCGACGGACAGGTACCCTCGTGACCCGGATTCCTCCTTTCCTGCGCGCCGCCGCGCTAGTCGCCACACCCGCGGTGCTCGCCGCGCAGAATCCAAAGACACAGCCGACCCACCACACGCCAACCCCGACCGCCGCGGCGATCACCGCGAACGACCTCACCACGCGGCTGTACATCTACGCCGCCGATTCGATGGAAGGCCGCGAGACGGGCACCCGCGGACACATCCGCGCGACCAACTACATCGCTGCCCAACTCGAGGCGCTCGGCCTCAAGCCGATGGGTGACAACGGGACCTATTTCCAGAACGTGCCGGTCGTTCGCCGCTCGCTCGATCCGAGCTCGACGATCACCGCGGAAGGCGTCACGTTGCATGCCGGAACCGATTTCCTGGCGCAGGCGGGGCGCGGACGCGTCGTGTCGGAAGCCTTCCCGATGGGGCAAGTGATCTACGCCGGCACTTCGGGCGAGGCGACGCCGTTGCTCTCCGAGGAGCAGGCCCGCGGCAAGATCGTGCTGTATCGCGCGGCGACCGGTGGCCGTGGGGGTCGTGGCGCCGGGGGCGCGCCTGGCGGCGGACGCGGTGGCTTCGGCCGTGGCGCGCAGATCACCGGCGCGGCGGCGGTGATCCCGATCGTCGATCAGATCAGTGCACAGGCCGCGCAGACCTCGCTACATCCGCGCGAAGGCCAGGTCGCGCTCAAGGGAGAGCCGACGGATTCGACGATCGCGGCTGTCACGATGATCAGCCGTGCCGCCGCGGAGCAGCTCCTGGGCGGAACGCTCGACGGGATGGCGCGTGGCACGACCGGAAAGACGATCACGGGCGCCAGCATCTCGTTCATCGACGAAGAGCGCCCTGCCCGCAATGTCGTCGCCGCGTACGAGGGGCACGATCCCAAGCTCAAGACCGAGTGGGTGGCGATGGGCGCGCACAACGATCACGTCGGGTTCCGCGCCGCCGGCCCGGTGGACCACGACTCGCTGCATCTGTACGCGAAAGCCGCGTACCCGATTCGCGAGAGGATCGCGCTGTATAATCTCGAGAACCACGTGTGCGGCGGGCGCCAACAGGCGAACTGCAGCCCGGCCACACCCGAGCAGCAGGCGCATCTCGATTCACTGAACGCGCAGATCGCGGCGATCCACATCAATCTCGACAGCGTGCGCAAGGCCAACGGCGGCGTGCGCGCGGATTCGATCAGCAACGGTGCCGACGACGACGGCTCCGGCACGGTGACGCTCCTCGAGATCGCCGAGCGCTTCGCCAAGGAGAAGCCGAACACGAAACGTTCGGTGCTGTTCGTGTGGCACGTCGCCGAGGAAAAGGGTCTGTGGGGATCGCAGTACGTCACCGATCATCCGCCAGTTCCGCGTGACTCGATCGTCGCACAGCTCAACATGGACATGGTCGGACGGGGAGCAGCGGGCGACCTGTTCGAGGGCGGACCGACCTACCTGCAGCTCGTCGGAGGGCGGCGTGTGTCGACGGAGCTGGGCGACATCGTCGAGGAGTTGAACAAGAAGCAGGCGACGCCGTTCAAGTTCGACTATCAGTTCGACGCCAACGGCCATCCGGAGAACATCTACTGCCGGAGCGATCACTTCAACTACGCGCGCTACGGCATCCCGATCGTGTTCGCGACCACCGGGCTGCATGGCGACTATCACCAGGTGACGGACGAGCCGGAGTACATCGACTATCCGCACATGGCGAAGATCGGGAACTTCATGTACACCTTGGGCAGCTACGTGGCGAACATGGATCACCGGCCGAAGGTGGATCACGCGGTGGGGGATCCGAAGGCGAGGTGTCAGCAGTAAGACTCGAGACGTGAGATGCGAGGGGCGAGGGGCGAGGTTGTCGGGCTCGCCCCTCGTGCTTTGTCGGCATCGCACCCCCGAGAGCGAGACCAGCGTCGAGGGCTCAGCGTCGAGGCGCGGGACGTGGGAAAGCAAACGAACGGCGGCGCGGTGATTTGATGCCGGCGATGACCGCCCACGCGGCTATCGTCGGGCGTGCAAGATTTCAAACACATCCGCGCTTGGCAGAGGGCGCACGCTTTGGCTATCGCGCTGCACAAGCGCGCGCACTCTTTCCCGTCGCCGGAGTACTCTCATCTACGCTCGCAGCTGACTCGGGCTGCGGAGAGTATCGCGGCCACCATCGTCGAAGGTTGTGGCGCCGCGACAAACAAGGAGTTTGCGCGCTTCCTCGACATGTCGATCAAGTCCGCGAACGAAACCGAGCACCATTTGCTGTCGGCGCGCGACTACGAACTCATCTCACTCGACGAATGGCAGTGTCACACCGCCGAGACGATCGAGATCCGCAAGATGATCTACAGCTATCACAAAAAGGTGATCCAAACCGACCGTGGCGAGACGTAACCTCGCCGCATCGCTGTTCGGTTGCTTTCCCACGTCCCGCGCCTCGACGCTGAAACCTCGATGCTGGTCTCGCCGTCGCGGGTGAGATGCCACCTCGGACGTCAGTAACCGCCCGAGTGCTTTACGCCGTTCGAAGGCCGCCGACCAACTGCCTGAGCTGCGTCGATCCTGCCAGCAGCACATTCGACGCCGACGTCATCTGCTCGCACGCCGCGCTCTGTTCCTGCGTCGAGGCGTTCACCTGCTCGGCCGCCGCGGCGTGTCCTTCGGCGGTCTTGGCGATCGACTCGAGGCTGCCCGCGGCGCTCGTGACGGCGGAAGCGTTCGCCAACGCGGCGTCGGCCACGCCGACCGCCGCGACGCGTGTGCGCTCGGCGGCATCGGTGATCGTGCGCAGTGCACCATCGATGTCGCGCGACACGCGCTCGATCTCGCCGACGCGACCGGCGCTCGCTTCCATGGCGCGCGCGCTCGTCGTGACGCGTGAGGTCACCACGCCGGTCATTTGCACGATGTCTTCGGCGGCGCGCTGCGACTGCTCGGCGAGCTTTCGCACCTCGTCGGCAACGACGGCGAAGCCGCGGCCGGCGTCTCCAGCGCGCGCCGCTTCGATCGCGGCGTTGAGGGCGAGCAGGTTCGTCTGATCGGCGATCTGGCTCACCGAGGCGACGAACTTGTTGATGTCCGTCACGGTGGCATTGAGGGCGCTGATCTCGCCGGCGGCACGCTCGACGCTGTGCTTGATGTCGACGAGGATCGCCAGCGCGCGGTCGATCTCGATGCGCTTCGCCTGCGCCGCGCCTTCGATGCTGCGCGCCAGGTCGGTCACCTCGGACGAGCGCTCCTTCACGCCCTCGGCCGCCTCGCGGATCGCCTGCAGGGTGTCGTCGACACCGCGCAACTGCTGCACCTGTGAGTCGGCGCCGTGCGCCACTTCGGTCATCGCGCTGGCCATCTGACTCGCGGACAACGAGATCTGCTCGGAGACCGACGCCAGATCGTGCGCGGAGCTCGACACCTCGTCGGCGGTGCGCGCCGCGATGGAGACGATGCGCGACAGCGATTCGCCGGTCTGATTCATGGCCGACGCGAGGATGCTGAATTCGCCGGGCATCTCGCGCTCGGCGCGGCTCGACAGGTCGCCTTCGCTCAGGCGCTTGGCGTGCTGCACCAGCACGTCGAGCGGCTCGCCGATGTGGCGAACGGTGTAGAACACGACGAGCACTCCGAGCACGACGGCCAGGCCGATGATCGCGATGAGCCAGGTCGACCGGCGCTCCGCTTCGGCGCTCAGGTCGGCCTTGGCCCCGGCGAGCTTGTCCGCCTTGAGCTTGCCCAGTCGAGCGATGTCGTTGAGCAGGTCGTCGATCGCGCCGCGCGTGCGGACGGTCACCTGCCGCGCTTCATCGACGCGGCCGAGGTCGACGAGCCGGTGCGCGAGGGCGTAGTCGATCTCCATCTCCGACAGTTTGCCGTCGATCGTGGCGACCGTCGCGACCTCGGCGGCAGTCTGCCCGGGACGATCGTTCATCTGGCGCTGGATCTCGTGCGCGGCCCAGCCATATCGGCGGAAGGTCAGCTCGGCCGTGCTGTCGCGCGAATCGATGTAGCGCGCGCCGGCTTCCATGGTCTTGGCGACGTCCGCCGAGAGTTGGCTCGCGAGCTGGGCCTCGGCCTGCACTTCGGTGAGTGACGTCGAAATCGTCTCGGAGATCCCGGAGAACGATCGGCGCGCCACCATGCCGGCGAGGATGAGCAAAGCGACGAGCGCGCCGAAGCCCACCCAGAGCCGGCCGCGAATGGAATTCAACTCGAATCGTTCGCGCAGAATCATTGCGAGTTCTCCACGCGAAGCGCGCCGTCGTGCACGCGCGTCATGACGATCCACTTGTTGATGGGATCACCATCGGGCCTGAACTCGATCAGGCCGGTCACGCCACGATATCCGTTCCAGCCGGCGAGGGACGCGAGGTAGTCGCGAATCTTCTTTCGGTCCGGGCCTACCTCGGCGACGGCATGGGCGAGGAGCTTCGTGGCGTCGTACGCCAGCGCCGCGTTTCCGTCGGGCGTCGAGTTGAACTTCTTGTTGTATGCGGCGACGAATGTCTGAACTTCGGGACGCGGGTCCTGCGCGCTGAACGGCGCGCCGACGTAGGCGCCTTCGGCGAGCGGGCTCCACGCGACCGTTTGCCAGCCGTCGCCGCCGACGAGGTCCACAGCCAGCTGCTGACGTCGGACTTCCTTGAGCAACGAGAGTCCGGAGACGTCGGTGCCGGCGACGAATACGACGTCCGGCTTCTCGCGCTTGAACCACGTCACGTACGGTTCGAAGTTCTGCTGCGCGCTTTCGCCGATCGGGTCGACGCCGATCACGTCGCCATGGAACGCCTTTCGAAAATTGTCGGCCAAGCCGCGCCCGTAGGCGTTGTTCTCGTAGAGCACCGCCGCGCGCTTGCGTCCGAGCTTGTTCACGAATTGCGCGATGGTGATCGCGTTGGCGGAGTCGCTCGGGATGACGCGAAATGCCCATTCCGAGATGCCGGTCAGCGCGGGCGACGTGGCGGTCGTGGCGACTGCCGCGAGATTCCCGTCGTAGACGTGCGCGGCGGAAACCATCGCGCCGGAGTTGACGTGGCCGACGACGGCGACGATGCGCGGGTCGTCGACGAAGGTCTGGGCGATCGCGCTTGCGCGCACGCCATTGCCAGAATCGTCAGCGAATACGACTTCGAGTTGATGCTTGTTGGTCCAGGCGGGATCGGCATTGATCTCGTCGAGCGCGAGCTCGATCCCCTGCTTGTTGGCGAGTCCGTACGCCTGACTGAATGGACCGGCAGCGCCGAGCACCACGGTTCGTGTCGAACCGCGAGAGCACGCCGCCGCAACGATCAGGAACGCGAGCGCCTTGCGAAAACGCATCGACCAACCGGTGGAAATGAGTCGAACCCCGTACCGCACGGCCGGGCACAGCGAAGACGACACATGAGACGGCCATGTAACAGCGCTGGCATCCAACCTGCCCCTTGTCGTCGCAACGGGGGCGGGAGCGCGCATGCGGGTGCTGGTGACTGGCGGAACGGGCGTCATTGGGGAGTCGACTGTGCGCGCGTTACACGCGCACGGCCACCAGGTGCGCGTGCTGTCGCGCCACGCGGGACGGGACGAACGCTGGTGGCCGTCGGGCGTGGAAGGCTGGGCGGGGGACGTCTCGGACGAACCGTCGATCCGCGGGAGTGCGGACGGATGTGACGTCGTGTTGCACATCGCCGGAATCGTCGACGAGACGCCGCCGGAGCGAACCTTTCAACGAATCAACATCGACGGAACGCGTTACGTCGTGCTCGAGGCCGAGCGCGGCGCCGTACGGAAAGTGATCTACGTGTCGTCGCTCGGCGCCGAGCGAGGAAGTTCGGCGTATCAGCGCTCGAAATTCGTGGCCGAAGACGTCGTTCGGACCTTCACGCGCGACTGGCTGGTGATCCGACCCGGCGCGGTATTCGGCCCGGGCGACGCGCATGCGTCGGTCCTGCTGCAGATGGTTCGCGCCCTACCGGCGGTGCCGACTATCGGCGACGGCAATCAGCCGATCCAGCCGATCTGGCACGAGGATTTTGCGGAAGTGCTCGTCGCGGCCGTGGAGCGAGACGATCTGCGCTGTCGAACGTTGGAGATCGCGGGCGCCGAGCGCACGTCGCAGAACGATCTCGTGCGTCGTTTTCGCGAGGTCACCGGTCGGCCCGCGGTGCAACTGCCGCTGCCGGAGCTGGTAGCGTCATGGGGCCTGCGCGCACTCGAAATCGCCGGCGTCGAGGTGCCATTCAACGAACAGCAATTACAGATGTTGCAAGAAGGCAGCGCTCTCCAGTCCGGAACGCCGAACGCGCTGACCGAGGTGTTCGGAGTCACGCCGACGCCGCTCGACGAGATGGTGCGCCGGCTGGCCGTCGAACAGCCGGAGCAATTGCCGTCGGACGGCGTTGGCACGCTCACTCGCAAGCGATTCTGGATCGACATCCGCGGAGGCAGCTTCGACGCGGACCGGCTGTTCGCATACGTACGCGGCCATCTTCCCGATCTGCTCGGGCCGACGATCGACGTCAAGGAGGCTGACGGCGGTGGTCTCCTCGACGAGGGAGACACGGTGACGCTCGGGATTCCGGTTCGCGGAGAGTCCCAGGTGCGAGTGGCCGAAGTGATGGATCGGCGTCTGACGCTGCTCACCGTCGCCGGGCACCCGATCGCCGGCGCCGTGCGCTTTCTCGTCGAGCGGCGCGACGACGCGATCCGGTTCGAGATCCAGGTGTACGACCGCGCGGCGACGGTCATCGATCAGGTCATGATGCGCACCGTCGGCGAGTGGCTGCAGCGACGCGCGTGGCTCTCGATGGCGGAGCGCGTCGCGCGGGCCTCGGGTGGCAGCGCGGGGGATGTGCAGTCGTCGAGCGAGGAGTTGACCGACCGCGAGCTGGAGCTCGTCGACGAATGGGCGTCGACGCTCAGTGCTCAACTATCGCGGAATGCGACGTCGAGCGGCCGGGACTGACAATGCTCGCCGCAGCCAAGCCGATATCGGTTGCGCGCGAACCAGCGGTAAAAGCGATCGGCGATCGTTCGAACGAACGGGATCTTGAAGATCCACGAAACGAGCCGGCCTTTTGGGAGCACGCGCAGCAACTGTTCGATCGCTGCCGCGCCCTGCCAGGTGTGTCCATTGGGCCCGACGAGCTGCAGCGCCTCGGCGTACGCACGCGGCGGAATCCATGGAAATCGCGCCATGACGCCCGGCGCTTGTGACGGCACGACTTCAACCTGTTCATTGTGGTCCCACTTGCGTAGCGCGTTCGCCAGCCGCGTGCAGACCTTGCACGTTCCGTCGTACACGCAGGTGTAGGGACGGCCGAGCCCGCGGCTCGCCTCCAGTCCAGCGACGGTGAAGCGGACGACCGGAACGGTGTTCATGAGCGCCCGGCGGCGGCGTGCGACTCCGCATCGTGCGTGGGCTCGAGCGGCGCCGTCGGCTCCGCCGTCCCGTCGATGTCGATGACCGGCGGGCGCTCGAAGGTCGTGTGGATCGTGCACATGGTGGCGACGCGTCGGGCGGCGTCCAACCGGCGAGCGGGAAGCGACGGCCAGTCGAAGCGCAACTCGTAGCGGTCGATCCGCCGGGGATCTTCCGCGAACGTCCACGCGACCTCGAGCGTGAGGTCGTTCGCCGAGATCCCCGCGTGCTCAGCCCACGCGTACATCACGGAGAACGTACAATAGGCGAGTCCGCTCGCGAGCATGTGAAACGGCGAGTAGCTCTGCTCGGCGGTCGGCGCCTCGATGGTCATGGGGCCCGAGATCGGCTCGAGGCGGATCGATTCTTCGGAAAGCAGCGTGATCTTCACCGGAACTCCTGGTCGAGATCACGAAATGCAAGGGGTACGCCCGCGACCGTCAGCCTAGTGCCCGAGCGGCTGCTGTTGTGTCAGGCAGTGAAGGGTACCGAGGCCCCACACGAGATCCACGGCGTGGATCCCGACGACGTGACGGTCGGGGAAGAGCTGGGCCAGGGTGTTGAGCGCCACGCGATCATTTCGGTCATTGAACGTCGGTACGATGACGACGCCGTTGGCAACGTAGAAGTTGGCATAGCTTGCGGGCAGGCGCTCGCCGTTCATCTCCACGGGGCGCGGGTAGGGCAGCTTGACGATGCGAAACGCATCTCGTTCGCCGGCCGCGAGCTCGAGCCGCTCGAGATTGTCCACCGACCGGAGGTGGTTCTCGTCCGCGGGATCGTCCTCGTACGCCAGCACGATCACACCGGGCGCCACGAAGCGCGCAATGTCGTCGATGTGACCGTGCGTGTCGTCGCCGACGCAGCCTTCACCGAGCCAGATCGTCTGTCGAACGCCGAGGGTGTCGTGAAAGAGACGTTCGTAGTCCGCGCGGCTCATGCCGGGATTGCGCACCTGCACGTTGGAGAGGAGACACTCCTCGGTCACGAGGAGCGTGCCCGCGCCATCGGTCTCGATCGCGCCGCCTTCGAGTACGACGCGCTCGCCGGAATCCGGCCACGTGGGCTCGATGCGGCGCAGCCCGGTGATTCGGGCGACGGCTTCGCCGACGTGGACGTCGCTGGAATAGTTCGAGTACTTGGCCCAGGCGTTGAAGCGCCAGTTCATCAGCGACACGCGGCCGCGGTCGTCGACGACTCCGGTCGGCCCCGAGTCGCGCAGCCATACGCGGTCGGTCGCCACCACGTGCAGGTTCACGTTTCCCTGCACGCCGTGGGCGTCGAGATGGCGTCGAGCGAGGTCGCGCACGTTCGCGTCGTTGCACAGGATCTCCACCCGCTCGTGCTCGTGGAGCACGCGCGCGATCTCGGCGTACACCCACGGGATCGGCTCGAGCTTACCCGGCCAATCCGGTTCGTGGTGCGGCCACGCGATCCACGTGGCGGCATGCGGCTCCCACTCGGCCGGGAAGCGATAGCTCACGCGATGCTATGCTCTCTAATTAAGGATTACTAAGCGCCGAGGTAACGACTGAGGATCGGAGCGTAGGCATCGATGCGGCGGTCGCGCAGGAACGGCCAGTTGCGCCGGGTGTCCTCGATCAGCTTCGGGTCGCAGGTGGCCGTGAGGATTGCCGGATCGGTGCCGGCGTCGGCCAGAATGCGCCCGAACGGATCGGCAATGAACGAGTTGCCGAAGAACTCGATGCCGTCCGTCCCCGGTTCGTCCTCGTGGCCCACGCGGTTGGGTGATGCCACGAACACGCCGTTGGCGATGGCATGCGCGCGCTGCATCGTGCGCCATGCATCCACCTGCACCTGGCCGAACTCCGCCTTCTCGGACGGGTGCCAGCCGATCGCGGTGGGATAGAAGAGAATGTCGGCGCCAAGCAGCGCCGTGATGCGCGCCGCCTCGGGGTACCACTGGTCCCAGCAGATCAGCACGCCGATGTTCGCGAACCGCGTCTTCCACACGCGAAACCCGCTCGCTTGTCTGGCGACTCCTCCGATCGTGTCGATGCGGTCGTCGGTCGCCGCGTCGCCCGGTGTGAAGTAGTACTTCTCGTAGAAGAGTGGGTCGTCGGGGATGTGCATCTTGCGATACACGCCGAGCAGCGACCCGTCGGCGTCGATGATCGCCGCGGAGTTGCGGTAGACGCCAGGCGCCTGCCGCTCGAACAGCGGCACGATGAGGACGATGCCGAGTTCCTGCGCCACCATCTGCATGCGATCCGTGGTGGGCCCCGGGATCGTCTCGGCGAGGTCGAAGCGCTCGCATCGCTGCGCTTGGCAGAAATACGGCGCGTTGAAGAGCTCCTTGAGACAAACGATCTGCGCGCCGCGGTCGGCGGCTTCGCGGATGCGCTCGGTGCTCGCCGCGATCGTGGCGGCGGCGTCGTCGCTCGCGGCGTCCTGGATGATGCCGACGGTAAAAGGGCGGGGCGCGGTCATGCGGAAAAACCTAATCGTTCAACGAACGATCGTACCGATCACTATGTCGTTCACGTTGGTGCCGGTATCGCGGCGCGGAACGAGCGCGTGGGCAACGCGGAGCGCGGCGTACGAGCGATGCTCGGCGAGCGCGTGCGCCGGGTTGACGCCGGCGTCGGCGATCGTCGGCCACGTCTCCGCGTCGACGATCGCGCCCGCGGCGTCGGTGGCGCCGTCGCGCCCGTCGGTGCCGGCAGCAAGCAGCACGATGCCCGATGCTCCGTCGCCTGCCTGCCGAAGAACGCGCGATGCGGCGAGCGCGAGCTCCTGGCATCGGCCGCCGCCGGCCGTCGTCGCGGTGGAACCTGTGAGCGTGACCGTTGGCTCACCGCCCCAGATGACACAGGCGCCGCCTTCGCCGCCGCGAGCGCGTCGCGCGATGAGCTCGCGCGCGATGGATTCGCCCAGTCGCGCCGCTTCGCCTTTCATCCACTCGGGAACGACTTCGGTGTCGAGGCCGCGCGCTCGCGCCGCAACGGCGGCACCCTGACGCGCGACGGCATTGTTGCCGATCACACGCACCGTTATGTGGGCGAACGCCGGGTGTCCTTTCGCCGGCGTCTCGGGGATCGTGCGCCGCGACACGGCGGTCAGATACTCGCGCTCGGAGCGCGGCATGTGTGAGAGGAGGTTGCTCCGCTGCAGAATGTCCATGACTGCTTGCACCGTCGTCGAATCCGGCACGCACGGGCCCGATCCGATGACGCGTGGATCGTCGCCCTCGACGTCGGACATCGCGAGGCAGTGCGTGGCGGCCGGCGCGAGCGCCAGCGCGAGCCGCCCGGCGCTCCACTGCGAGAAGCGCTTGCGCACCGCGTTCATGTCGGCGATGTCGAGGCCCGATCCGAGCAGCAGCTCGTGAAGGGCGATGTAGTCGGCTTCAGGAATTCCGCGTACGGGCGCGCCGATCAGGCTCGAGGCGCCGCCGGACAGCAACACCAGCGCGACGTCGGTGCTGCGCCGGCCGGCCGCCACTTCGGCGACCTTGCTCGCCGCCTCGAAGGAGTTGCGGCCCGGGATCGGATGATCGCCGCGGAGATTGAGCAGCGTCGGGTACGGCGATGGGCCGTCATCGGGCGCGACGACGAGGCCTCCGACGATCGAGTGCATCGACCGCAGCGCGGCCTGGACCGCGGCCGCGGCCATCGGACGTGCCGCCTTCCCGATGGCAAATATCCAGATGCGACGCGAGCGATCGAGGTTCAACTCGTCGATCGCCCGCGTTGTCGCGGGACCCGGTGCCGCCGCGGCGACGGCACCGTCATACAACTCCAACAGAAGCTCTTGACCGACTGCCCGCACCGGCGAAACGACGATCCCCGCGTTAATGCGACGAACCCGCCGGCTTCAGCGTAGCCGCCACGAGCTTGCCCAAGTCCGTATAGGAGTCCGCGGCGAGAACGTTGAAGCGCATCATTCGGCCGGTGATGTGGCCATCGGGTCCCACGACGAACACGTTCCGCGTGTCGAACTTGCTGTCGGCCGAACCGTAGAGCTTTGCGACAGTCTGGTCGGGATCGCTGGCGAACAGGTTCGGAAACCCGGACTCGCGCGCCCAGTTGGCTTGAGTGGTATCGGCGTCGACGCTGATACCAATCACGGTCACCTTCTTCCCGTTGTTGAAGAGCGTGGCGTACTGATCACGGTACGCCTCCATTTGAACCGTTCAGCCACGTGTTCGCGCTTTTGGAAAAAACGCGAGCACCACGGTTTGACCTCGGTAGTCGCTGAGCTTGACCGGCGCGGCCAGGACCCCGTAGCGCGTAGCACCTGGCAGCGTGAACTCCGGCGCCATCTGGCCCACGTCCGGCGCGGTCGCGGCCGTACCGGCAGTCGCGGCCTGCGGCTGCTGGGCCGCTACCGGCGCACCCGCGACAGCGAGCGCCGCCAACGCAACCCAACCCCGACTGCGTATCGACAACTTGCTCATGCAGACACTCTTTCGTTGAGGAGATCGGAAAAAGATAGGCAGGTCCGGCGGCATCGCAAACGCCGCGGCTCGAGCGGCGGACGCATCCACGAATGAGGACAGCGCCGGTCACTTAAATGGACGGCTGGGACCGTAAAACGGACGCTCTGGCACTTAATGCCTGGAACGGCACATGCCAAACATGATGGCGAATGTTACGACCACCCACGACGGAGATTGCGATGCGCATGACAAAATTGATGCTTCTCGTTCCGGCGGCGATGATCGCGGCCGCGTGCGGACGGAACAGCACGCCCGCTGTCGACGACGCGCTCAAGAACGATCTGGCGCTGGCGTCGCAGGCTCAGGCGTACAATCCGCAGCAGTTCGTCTCGCCGACGGAGGCCGGGTACGCGGCCCAGCCGTACGGATACAACCCGCAGGCCATGCAGACGGTGGCGCGGCAGCCGGTGTACACGGCACCTGTGCGCCGCACGTCCACGGCTCGCCGCTCGAGTAGCGGCGGCTACTATCCGGCTCCGGCACCCACGCGCACGATCAAGCACACGACGCGTGACGCCGCGATTGGCGCGGCGGCAGGAGCGATCCTCGGCGCGACGACGAGCCGCGACAAGGTCAAGGGCGGCTTGATCGGCGCGGCGGTTGGTGGGATTCTGGGCGGTGTGATCGGCAACAACGTCGACATCCAGCACAAGTCGGGCTGGTAGCCAGGCCGGTGGGGGGAACAAAACGCCCGCGCATTCGCGCGGGCGTTTTGTTCGGTGGGGGCCTGGCGCCGGCCAGGCTAACGCCGTCCCACCAATTGTCTCAACACATACTGCAGGATTCCGCCGTTCTTGTAGTAGTTCATTTCCTCAGGCGTGTCGATCCGTGCCACGACGTTGAACTCGCTGGCGCTGCCGTCACTTCCGGTTGCACGAACCGCGAGCTTCGCCTTGGGCTTCAGGTTACCGTCGAGCCCAATCACGTCGAACGTCTCGAAACCGGTGAGTCCGAGCGACTGCCTCGTATCGCCGTTGGCGAGCTCCAGCGGCAGCACGCCCATGCCCACGAGGTTGGATCGGTGGATTCGTTCGAACGATTCAGCGATCACCGCGCGCACGCCGAGCAACACGGTGCCCTTGGCCGCCCAGTCGCGGGACGATCCGGTGCCGTACTCCTTACCGGCGATAATGACGAGCGGCGTCCCGCCCTCCTGGTACGCCATCGCCGCGTCGTAGATCGACTGCGGCGCCCCCTCCCCGCCCGGCTCCATGGTCGTAAGGCCACCTTCGGTACCGGGAACGAGCTCGTTCCGCAGCCGGATGTTGGCGAATGTGCCGCGCATCATGACTTCGTGATTGCCGCGGCGCGCGCCGTACGAGTTGAAGTCCTTCTTCTCCACGCCGTGCGCGAGCAGCCATTTCCCAGCGGGACTCGATGCCGGAATGCTGCCCGCCGGCGAGATGTGATCTGTCGTAATCGAGTCGCCGAGCATGGCGAGCGCGCGTGCACCGGAGATCGGGCGGATCCCCGGCGCATCCATCGTCATGCCCTCGAAGTAGGGCGGGTTCTTCACGTACGTCGAATCTTCAGGCCAGTCGTACGTCTCTCCGCCCGGAACGTCGAGCGACTGCCACTGCTCGTCGCCCTTGAAGACGTCGGCATACTCGCGCTTGAAGAAGTCGCTCTTCACACTGCGAGTGATCTCGTCCTGAACCTCCTGCGGCGATGGCCAGATGTCGCGCAGAAAGACCGGGCCGTCCTTGCCGATTCCCAGCGGCTCGCGCGTGAGATCGAGGTCCATGCGGCCAGCGAGCGCGTACGCCACGACCAGCGGCGGCGAGGCCAGGTAGTTGAACCGCGTGAGAGGATTCACGCGCCCTTCGAAATTCCGGTTGCCCGACAGCACGGCGGCCGTCACCAGCTTGTTGGTCTCGATCGCGTTGGCGATCGGTTCCGGCAACGGTCCCGAATTCCCGATGCACGTCGTGCAGCCGTAGCCCACGAGCTGGAATCCCAGTTGGTCGAGGTATTCCTGGACTCCAGCCTGCCGGAAGTAGTCGGTCACAACCTTGGAACCCGGGGCGAGCGAGGTCTTCACCCACGGCTTCCGCTGCAGTCCTTTCTTCACGGCGTTGCGTGCGAGCAGCCCGGCCGCGAGCATGACCGATGGATTCGACGTGTTCGTGCAGCTCGTGATCGCGGCGATGACGACGGCTCCATGGCGCAGCGTGAACGCGTGGCCGTTGTACTCGACCTTGACGCCTTCGTCCGCCACGTGCTCACCGTTCTCGAGGAGCACCGCGCTGGGCGCGAGTTGGGGCTCGCCTGAAACCTGCCGCGCCTTCTTGAGCTCCGCCGCGGCGGCCGGCGTGCCGAGCTTCGCGAGATCCGCCTCGAGCGCTTCGCGGTACATCGCCTTCGCCCTCGAGAGCGGCACGCGATCCTGCGGCCGCTTGGGTCCGGCCAGACTCGGCTCCACGGTGCCGAGATCGAGCTCGAGGCTATCAGTGAATTCCGGATCGGGCGTGTCGTCGGTGCGGTAGAGGCCCTGCTCCCTGGTGTAGGCTTCGACGAGCTTCACGTGATGCTCGCTGCGTCCCGTGAGGCGCAGGTACTTGAGCGTTTCGGCATCGCACGGGAAGAAGCCCATCGTGGCGCCGTACTCCGGCGCCATGTTGCCGATCGTCGCGCGATCGGCGAGCGGAAGCGAGCTGTGACCGGTGCCGTAAAACTCGACGAACTTGCCGACGACCTTCTTCTTGCGAAGCATCTCGGTGACGGTGAGCACGAGATCGGTCGCCGTAGCTCCCGCGGGCAGCTTGCCGTGCAACTTGAACCCGACGACCTCCGGGATGAGCATCGACACAGGCTGGCCGAGCATCGCTGCCTCCGCCTCGATGCCGCCCACGCCCCAGCCGAGCACGCCGAGACCATTGATCATCGTCGTGTGCGAGTCGGTGCCAACGAGCGAGTCGGGATAGGCGAGTGTCTCGCCGTCTTCCTCCGACACGAACACGGTCTTGCCGAGGTACTCCAGGTTGACCTGGTGACAGATGCCCGTGCCCGGCGGCACGACGCGGAAGTTCTTGAAGGCGTCCTGTCCCCAGCGGAGAAACACGTAGCGTTCCTTGTTGCGCTCGAACTCGAGCTCGGTGTTGATGAGGAACGCGGCCTGCGAGCCGTACTCGTCCACCTGCACGGAGTGATCGATCACCAGATCGACTGGCTGTAGCGGATTGATTCTCTGCGGGTTGCCACCGAGCGCGGCGATGGCGTCGCGCATCGCGGCGAGATCGACGACCGCGGGCACGCCGGTGAAGTCCTGCAAGAGCACGCGGCTCGTGCGAAACGCGATTTCCTTTTCACCGCCCGATCGCACGTCCCACCTGGCGAGCGTGAGGATGTCGTCGTGTTTGACGAAGGCGTCGTCTTCGTTCCGCAGCAGATTCTCCAGCAGAATCTTGAGGCTGAAGGGGAGTCGCGAAGCGCGATTGCCCGAGGCGGTGTCGAGGGCGGCGAGGCGGAACACCGTGTACTGCTTGCCGTCGACGCTCAGCGTCGCACGGCTGCCAAAGGAGTTCTTGCTTGTCATGGAAGTGTCTCGATGCGGCGCATTGGCCGAGCGAGGTGACTGCCTGAGCCACTGGCGGGCCGCGCGCGGCTGCCGCCAGGCTATCGTGAATGTAATCGCCCTCGGTGGCGTGGTGCGTCAGCGGCGGTGAAGAGCTGATCCATTGAGTCCGCATTGCATGTCGCGGCTGCTCGCGCCTTGACTTCGGGAACTATGCGCCCCTTCTTTGGCTTCGGCATTCATATGACCAGACCGTCCTCCGCACTCGCCGCCTTCTCCGGGCAACCTGCCGCCGCACGCGTTCGCGCGTGCGCGATGGTGTGTTGTTGTGGCGAGATGAACATGCGCTGTTGTGCCTGCGCCTGTTCTGACACTCACTGGCGGCCGGGGACGAGGCTCGCGCCATAGCAGTTGGCGCTTGTACATCCAAAAGGAACGATCATCCGGCCGCTCGCTCGAGCGGCCGTTCTGTTTTTGCCACATCGATCTTTCGCCTGACACACCCCTCTACCGGAGAACGATTCCATGACGACGTCCATCGCGGAGCCCACCGACTCGGCCATTGCCGCGAAGCAGTATGCCCACCCGGAAGCGCTCGTCACCACGAATTGGCTGGCCGCCCACCTCGATGATCCGAACATCCGCGTCATCGAGAGCGACGAAGACGTGCTGCTGTTCGACCTCGGGCACATTCGCAACGCGCAAAAGGTCGATTGGCACGACGACTTGAACGATCCCGTGACTCGCGACTACGTGGGCCGCGAGGCGTTCGAGGCGCTGCTCCGCCGGCTGGGCATCGACGAGACGACGACGGTCGTGTTCTACGGGGACAAGAACAATTGGTGGGCGACCTACGCGTTCTGGGTGTTTCAGCTCTTCGGATTCAAGAACGCCAAGGTCGTCGATGGCGGTCGCACCAAGTGGGAGCAGGAAGGCCGAGAGTTCGTGACCGAGCCCGGCAAGTTCGCGAAATCGTCTTACGTGGCACCGGAGCGGGACGACGCTCGCATTCGAGCATTCCGCGACGAGGTCTTGCGGCACGCGGGCGCCAAGCGGCCGCTCATCGACGTTCGGTCGCCCGATGAGTACAGCGGCAAGAAGACGCACATGCCCGAGTATCCGCAGGAAGGCGTGCTGCGCGGCGGGCACATCCCCGGCGCCAAAAACGTTCCGTGGGCCCGCGCCGCGAACACCGACGGCAGTTTCAAGTCGGCAGGCGAGCTGCGCGCCATCTACGAGCAGGAGCAGGGCCTGAGGCCGAACGAGGATGTGATCGCCTACTGCCGGATCGGCGAGCGGTCCAGCCACACCTGGTTCGTGCTCACCTACCTGCTCGGCTATGAGAAGGTACGTAACTACGACGGCTCGTGGACGGAGTGGGGAAACAGCGTGCGGCTCCCGATCGAGCGATGAGGCGCGGAGCTCTGGTGCACGTGCAGGGCTCGCTCGTAGGCGCCGGCGGGGTGCGCGCATCCCCGCGCCGTCTCGCGGCTTCGTTCGCATTCGATGCGGGGCGCCCGCGCCGCATCGAACGAGGCGGCACGCTGCGACCGATTTCCAGCAGCGACGCCGCCGACCCGATCCTCGCCGGCTTCGCCGCGGCGTGCGAAACCGCGGGCGTACAGATGCCGCCGGCAATCCGATGTCGCGTAGTCTCGGAGATCCCCCTCGACGCCGGTGAGGGCAGCCGCGTGGCGGCGACCGTCGCCGGTGTGATCGGCGCGCGGGCAATGCTCGACCTGCCCTTGAGCGATGCCGAGGTCGAGTGCATCGCGGCGGCGATCACACGCTCGCCGGAGCGCGTGCGCGCGTCGATCGCCGCGCACACGTGCGTCATTCACGAAATCTGCGACGACGTCCCGGCGACGTCGGTCGCCGCACCATTCTGAGGCGAGCACCATGTCCGAGACTGTCGTAGCCGAGCGGGAAACCGCGGCACAGCGAGTCGAGCGCATCAAGCGCGAAAAGGCGCCGTGGTCGATCATGGACGACATCCGCCGCTACGCGCGCGAGGGCTTTCACGCCATCCCTGCCGACGACCTCAACGTCCGGTTCCGGGCGTGGGGCCTCTACACTCAAGGCGACGGCCGCGGCACGCGCGGCGAAGAGCAACCGTACTTCATGATGCGCGTGCGCACGCCCAACGGGCTGTTGACTTCCCAAATGGTGCGCACAATCGCCGATCTGGCCGATCGCCACGCGCGCGGAACGATCGACATCACGAACCGCCAGAACTTCCAGCTGCACTGGCTGCGCATCGAGGACGTGCCCACGGTTTGGGACGAGCTCGCGCGTGTCGGATGGACGAGCCAGGGCGCGTGCGGAGACAACACCCGCACGGTCACCGGGTGTCCGCTCGCCGGAGTTCAACACGACGAGATCATCGACGCCTCGCCGATCGCGCTACAGGTGGACCAGTTTCTGAACGGACACCCCGACTTCGCGAACCTGCCGCGAAAGTTCAAGATCACGATCACCGGATGCACGCACTGGTGCACCTACCCGGAGATCAACGACATCGGCGTGACTGCCGTGCGGCGCGGCGACGGCGCGGTCGGCTTCCACGTGCGCGTTGGCGGTGGTTTGTCGACGAGGCCACATCTCGCCGTGCGCCTGCCCGCGTTCATCCGGCCTGAACAGGTACTCGACGTCGTCCGCGCCGCGGCCGGCATCTTCCGCGACAGCGACGAGCTTCGGCAGAACCGAGCCAAGGCGCGAATGAAGTTCCTGTTCATCACGCACGGATGGACGGCCGAGTCGTTTCTCGACGAGATCGAGCGGCGTATCGGCTACCGACTCGATCCATCGTCCGAGGATCCGGCGCCGGACGGCAGCTACCGAGATCACGTCGGCGTGCACCCGCAAAAACAACCGGGCTTGTACTACGCGGGACTCTCCATCACCTCGGGACGGATCACGACGGGGCAACTCCGGCAAGTGGCCGATCTGGCCGCGTCATTCGGTGATGGGACGCTCCGACTCACGGCGATGCAGAACGTGCTCGTGCTCAACATCCCGGCAGCCAGGCTCTCCGACTTCATCCTTGCGTGCCGCGAGGCGGGCCTGCCACTCAGCGGGTCAGCGTTTCAGCGGGGCATGGTGTCGTGCACGGGCTCCGAGTTCTGCAAGCTCGCCATCACCGAGACGAAACGGTTCAGCATTCGGCTGGCGCACGAGCTCGAGGCGCGCGTGCCGGGCTTCGACACGAACATCAAGCTCCATGTGACGGGATGCCCGAACTCGTGCGGCCAGCACTGGATCGCCGACCTCGGCTTGCAGGGCGTGCTCATGAACCGAGATGGAGCGCAGGTCGAAGGCTACGACGTGTTCGTAGGCGGAACCCTGGGCGTCCAAGGGAGGATCGCGCGTCGTCTCGGTGTGCGCGTCGCGGCCGATCACGCCGCGCCAGCGCTCGAACGGCTGTTCAAGACGTATCTGCGCGGTCGTGGCGTCGACGAGCCGTTTGGCACATGGGCCAATCGCGTGCCCGAGGCTCTGCTCCGCGACTCTCTCGAGGGAAAAGAACCATGACGCGCGTCGACGCCGCGATCGGCGCCACGCCCGTCGTACGGCTCGAGCGCGTCGTCGAGCCGGACATGGCCGAGGTGTGGGTCAAGCTCGAGGGGCTCAATCCCGGCGGCTCGATCAAGGATCGTACGGCGCTGGGAATGATCATTGACGCGGAGTGCCGCGGCCTGATCAGGCGCGGCGATACGATCGTCGAACCGACGTCGGGCAACACGGGCATCGGTCTGGCGCAGGTCGCGTCGGCGCGCGGATACAAGCTCGTGCTCTGTCTGCCGGCCTCGGCGAGCGACGAGCGGAAGCGCACGCTCGAGGCATACGGCGCCAGGCTCGTGCTCACCGACCCGGAACGCCGAATGCTCGCCGCGATCGAAGAGGCTCAACGGATCTGCGAACAGACCGGCGCGTGGATGCCGCATCAGTTCGAGAACCCGGCGAATCCGCGCATCCACTACCAAACGACCGCGCCGGAGCTTTGGTCCTCGCTCGACGGACAGATCGACGGGTTCGTGTACGGGTCGGGAACCGGAGGCACGATCAGCGGTGTGGGCCGCTTTCTCAAGGAGAGAGACTCGTCCATCCAGGTGATCGCCGTCGAGCCCGCGCGATCGCCGGTGTTGTCGGGCGGCGAGCGTGGGCAACACCAATTTCAGGGGATGGGCCCGGGCTTCGTGCCGGCGAACTTCGACTGGAACGTCGTCGATCGCGTGATCCCGGTGTGGGAGGAAGACGCCTTCCCGCTCGCGCGCCGGCTCGCGCGCGAGGAAGGATTGTTCGTCGGCATGTCGAGCGGCGCTATCGCGTGGGCGGCGCTCCAGGTTGCTCGCGAGTTGGGCAGGGACAAACGCGTCGCGTGGATTTCTCCGGACTCAGGCGCGCGCTATCTGTCCACGGCGCTGTTCACGAGTCGCGATCAGAGTCTTGACATTGCGCCCGAAGATTCGTAACGTGTCCGCACAATCGATGGACCGTGGTGATTTGCCGCCTATTGCCGCCACGTAAAACAAAGTGCTAAAACGCGACAAGCCCGGCGGCTGTACCCGCCCGGGCTTTTTCGTTTTCACCCAGCTTTTGACGATCGATGATCTCGATGCGCCGAATGCAGATGCGAATGTCGATGGCGGCCGCTTCTCTCGCGAGAGGAACGGACGGGCGACGACGCATGCGCACCTAGCTCATCTCGAGCACGCAGACGTCGGAACAGACCCCCCGGGCCTCGCGCGAGGCCCGGGGGTTTTGCGTTGCCGGATGTTCGAGATCCGTGAACTGGAGGAAACCTGGAGTGACTGAGCTGCCGAAGTTCGAATTGATGGGACCGTCCGACGCTCCACTCGTCGTAGTGCTCGGCGGTATCTCCGCGTCGCGGCACGTCGTGGCGACGGAGCACGATCCCTCACCCGGGTGGTGGGAGACGGTGGTCGGACCCGGGCGCGCGATCGACACGACACGCCTGCGCGTGCTCGGCGTCGATTACCTCGGCGGCGGGCGCGGCACCGATGGACGGCCAAAGCGCATCGTCAGCACGCACGATCAGGCGGATGCGATCGCCGCGGTGCTCGACGGGCTGGCTGTCGAGCGCGTCTTTGCCATGATCGGCGCGTCGTATGGCGGGATGGTCGCGCTGGCGTTCGCCGAGCGGCGGCCGCACCGACTCGAGCGGCTCGTGGTGATCAGCGCGCCGCACGAGGCGCACCCCATGAGCACGGCGCTTCGATCGCTGCAGCGGCGCATCGTCGCGCTGGGAATCGACACCGGCGAGCCGAAAGAGGCGCTCACGCTCGCTCGCGGCCTGGCGATGACCACGTACCGGAGCGCGCGGGAGTTCGCCGAGCGATTCGATAGTGATCCGGTCGAGCGCACAGCCAACGACGCCATCTTCCCGGTCGAGGGCTATCTGCGACATCACGGCGAGCGCTTCGCCGCCGCCTGGGAACCCGAGCGGTTCCTGGCGTTGTCCCTCTCCGCCGATCTGCATCGGATCGACCCGGCGGCGATTCGCACGCCAACCGTCCTCGTGGCGGCTCAGGGCGACTCGATCGTTCCCGGGGAGCAAATGCAAGCACTCGCCGCCGGCCTGGCGGCGCCATCCCGACTGGTCGAACTGCCCACCACTCGAGGACACGACGCCTTTCTCGCGGAGCCCGAGGCGATCGGGCGACTACTCAAGGACTCACTTGCCACCACGACACTCTCATGAGCATTTCGGAATGCTGTAGCCAGACGCGCGCGGTGCGCGCCGCCATCGCCACCGATCGCGAGCACGGCGCGGTCGTGCCGCCGATCCACCTGTCATCCACGTTCGCGTTCGAGGGGTTCGCCCGTCCACGGCAATTCGACTACACCCGGAGCGGCAACCCGACGCGCTCGCAGCTCGCCGACGCGCTCGCCGAGCTGGAGGGCGGGGAACGGGGCGTGGTGACGAGCACCGGGATGTCGGCCGTCACGCTGGTGCTCCAGCTCCTCGCGCCGGGCGACGTGATCGTCGCCGCGCACGATTGCTACGGCGGCACGCAGCGCCTGCTGCGCGCGCTCGCGGCGAAGGCCCACTTCACACTCGTCTTTGCCGATTTGACGGTCGAGACCGCGGCCACCGAGGTCGCGCGCCACAAACCGCGGCTGGTGTGGATCGAAACTCCGAGCAATCCACTGCTCCGGATCACCGACGTGCGCCGGGTCGCCGGGGCGGCGCGGGCGGTGGGCGCTCTCGTCGTGGTCGACAACACGTTCTTGTCGCCCGCGCTGCAGCAACCGATCGCGCTCGGCGCCGACATCGTGGTCCACTCTACGACCAAGTATCTGAACGGACACAGCGACGTCGTCGGCGGCGCGGTCGTCGCCCGAGACGCCGCGCTCGGCGACCAGCTCGCCTGGTGGGCGAACTGTCTCGGCATCACAGGCGCACCGTTCGACAGCTATCTCACGCTGCGCGGCGTGCGAACGCTTCACGCGCGAATCACGCAGCATCTGGCGAACGCCGGCGCCGTCGTCGACGCGCTGTGCGGCCACGAGGCCGTGGCGAACGTGTACTATCCCGGTTTGGCGTCACACCCGGGACATCACATCGCGGCCACGCAGCAAAGCGGCTTCGGCGCCATGGTGAGCTTCGAGGTGGCGGGTGGTACCGCGGGCGTCGAGTGTCTCGCCGCCAATCTCGATTACTTCACGCTGGCCGAGTCGCTCGGCGGCGTCGAGAGTCTGATCGCTCATCCGGCGACGATGACGCACGCGTCGATGGATGCCGCGGCGAGAGCCGCGGCCGGCATCAGCGATTCGCTCGTCCGCGTCTCGGTGGGCATCGAATCGCCCGACGATCTCGTTCGCGACCTCACCCGAGCGCTCGACGTGGTGGCGAGCGAATTCGGTGTCGAGGCGGAGGTAGCGGTCGCATGAGCGCCTCACCAATCCTCTACAGCGGCTCGTCATCCGCCGCGACACGCTGTGCCGACGT
>DATJHY010000256.1:0-3862 GCA_035493635.1 Gemmatimonadaceae bacterium
CGCGCGAGTTCCCTATCAGCCGGAGCTTGCAGGGCTCCCGGTGGAGGGGCGCACGCTCCGCGGTGCGCTCTCGGCGTCGATCGAGCGACCATTCGGCGAATCGCGGCTCATGACATCGATGAGCGCGGCGGGTGTCGTGGCCAGGGCGTCGACCATGCTTCCATCGCAGGAGCTCGTGTTCTTGGGCGGCCCTTCGTCCGCGCCAGGCTACCGTTATCACAGCTTCGTGTCGACGTTCGGCGCGACCGGGCACGTCGAGTGGCGAATGCCGGCGCCGTTCGTGCCGTTCTCGCTCGGGCGATTCGGGCGCGTGCCAAGCCACGGCGCGATTGCGCCGTACGCGCATACCGTGGTGATCGGCGCGCCGGTGTCCGACTGTGTGCGCGGAGGGCTCGCGACCGCGTCGCCTCCGCTCGTGTGCTCGTCCGCGCAGGCGGGCGTGTACCCGGCGTTGGGAGCAGCCTATCTGCTGCCCTTCGATCTGATCCGGATCGACGTCGCGCGCGGGTTGGCGCGAGGCGGACGTTGGACATTCAGCGTCGACGTGAGCCGGGAGTTCTGGAGCATCCTTTAGAGTTTCCAGATCGACTGGGGTAATCGCGGCCGCGGCGTCCGTGCGGCGTTTGGCGCCTGATTGCGCTCGACCGATGATGAGCCGCCGCCGCTCCGATGCACATTCGGGGCATGGCAACACGCGCTCCGATCCCCGAGCCGCCAGTGGCAGACGTCGAGGCGCTCGCCCGCCGGTTCCGGCTGCCGCTCGCCGACCTCGACGCCGCTTCACCGCAGGCGGTGGCGCTCGTGCCCGAGCGGTGGGCGCGCCGCTTTCAAGTGCTGCCGCTGTCGGCAACGGAGCACGATCTCGTGATCGCGACCGCGGACCCGCTCGACGTCGACTGCGAACGGACGCTCGCCTTCGCGACCGGCCGCCGCGTGCAACTCGCGCTCGCCGACCGCGACGTCCTGGGGCGACGCATCGACGAGGTGTACGGCGGCGACGCCGCGGCGCCAGTGCCAGAGCGCGTCGTCGACGTGCAGCATCTCGCGGGCGACGTCGAGGCGGCACCGTCCGTCGCAATCGACGACGGCGGCGCATCCGTGAGTGCCCTCGTCGACGAGCTGCTCGCGTCGGGCATTTCCGGCCGCGCGAGCGACATTCATATCGAGCCCGAGGAGCAGGGAATCGCCGTTCGCCATCGCGTCGACGGCGTGCTCGCGGTCGTCCGGACGCTGCCGCGAACGGTTGGCGCCGCGCTCGTCTCGCGCATCAAAATTCTCTCGGGCCTCGACATCGCCGACCGGCTGCGGCCACAGGACGGCCGGGCGCGCGTCGCGATCAACGGTGTCGCCGTCGACCTTCGCGTCTCGACGCTGCCAGCGTCGCACGGCGAAAAGGTCGTGATCCGTGTACTCGACGGCCGCGCGACCGTGCTGACGCTCGAGGGAATGGGCTTCCACACGGACGAGCTGTCGCGCATCGACCGGCTGCTGCAATCGCGCGAGGGGCTGATCCTCGTCACCGGGCCGACCGGCTCCGGAAAGACCACGACGCTGTACGCGGCGCTTCGCCGCATCAAGGACCGCGGCGTGAACATCGTCACGGTCGAAGATCCCATCGAGTATCGGCTGCCCGGCATCGTCCAGGTACAGGTGAACGAGAAGGCCGGACTGACCTTCGCGACCGCGCTGCGCTCGATCATGCGCCAGGACCCGGATGTCGTGCTGATCGGCGAGATTCGCGACCGCGAGACGGCGGAGATCGCGATTCAAGCGTCGCTCACCGGGCATCTCGTCCTGTCTACGCTACACACCAACGACGCGCCGAGTGCCGTCACGCGGCTGATCGACATCGGCGTAGCGAGCTACAAGATCGCAACGGCCGTCAAGGGCGTCCTCGCGCAGCGATTGGTGCGACGAAAGTGCGGCGCCTGTGGTGGCGTAAACGCGTCGTGCCCCGACTGTGGCGGGTCCGGCTTCCACGGTCGGCTGGCCATCGTCGAAGTGCTCGTGGCGACAACGGAATTCGAGCAACGCGTGGCGGCCGGTGAATCCACCGAGCGAATCGCCGAGGCGGCGCGGCGTGACGGAATGGGCTCGCTTTGGCAGTCGGGACTCGCACACGTCGACGCGGGACGCACGACGGTGGACGAGGTACTCCGTGTCGCCGCGCCGGAACCGGATCGGCGTAAGGTCTCCGAGGCGGAGCCGCGCGTCTCGCCGCACAGCCGCAGAGTGGAAGAGGCAGACGCGACCCGCTTGCGCGACGATCTCGAGGCGCTCATCACCCGGCATTCGACGCGGCGACATAGCTTTCCGGACATGCCACAGATCGAAGTCGGCACAATCGATGTGTTCGTGATCCGTCCGCTGCAGACAGGCTGGCGTGTACTCGCGCTGCAACGCGGACCGCGCACGCGCTGCCCCGGCGCGTGGGAGCCGGTGCACGGGCACATCGACGCTGGAGAGGAACCGGAGCAGGCCGCCGTTCGAGAGCTGCGCGAGGAGACGGGGCTCACCGCGGAGAAGCTCTACATCGTTCGCGTGCAGCCGTTCTACTTACGCGCCACGCGTACGCTGCAGCTCGCCGTCGTCTTCGCGGCGTTCGTGGCCGAGCCGGGGGAAGTGGTGATCGGCAACGAGCACGTTCGCGCCGAGTGGCTCAGCGTGGACGACGCGCTGGACCGGTTTGCGTTTCCCGGAGAACGGGCGTCACTGCGCGAAGCGGTCGAGCTGCTCGCTACCGGCGACGCCGGGCCGGTGGACGACGTCATGCGAGTGCTCTGATGGACGTCAACCGCCGGCCAGCGCCCCGATCACGAGGAACGGCTCCTTCCCGCTCGCCACTTCCGCTGGCAGCTCCGCGTCGGGCGATTCGTTCGACCAATCTTCCTCGCAGGCGTAGAAGCGCACGAAGGCGCGGCGCTTCTGTGTGACATGGTCGCGCATCGTGCCGCGCAGCATTGGATAGCGGGCTTCCACCGCGTCGAGCACGGTTCGCTGTGTCACGCGGCCGTCGAGATCGAGCTGCAGCTCGCCGCTGACTCGCGCCAGCTGGCAGAGTGGGGTCGGGAGCACGACACGAATCATTGCAGCGTCTGCACCTCCACCGACAGCACCGCGGGCAGGTCGCGAACGATCGGAGTCCAGCTGTCGCCGGAGTCGGCGGACCCGTACACCTGGCCGCCGGTCGTGCCGAAGTACACGCCGCACGGATCGAGCGCGTCGACGCACATGGCGTCGCGCAGCACGTTCACGTAGCAGTTTTCCTGCGGCAGGCCCTTGGTGAGGGGCTCCCACTCGTTGCCGCCCGTGCGGCTGCGGTACACCCGGAGCTTGCCCTCGTGTACGAAGTGCTCGGCGTCGCTCTTGATGGGGACGACGTAGATCGTCTCGGGCTCGTTCGTGTTCACGTCGATCACGAAGCCGAAGTCCGTCGGCAGGTTGCCGCTCACCTCGCGCCACTCGTCGCCGGCGTCGTCGCTCCGCATCACGTCCCAGTGCTTCTGCATGAACAGCGTGTTCGGACGCGAGCGGTGCATCGCGATGCGGTGGACGCAGTGCCCGACCTCCGCGTTGGGATCGGGGATGTATTGCGAATGCAATCCGTGGTTGATCGGCTTCCATGTCGCGCCGGCGTCGTCGGTGCGAAAGGCGCCGGCGGCCGAGATCGCGATGTGCATGCGCTTGGAGTTGGTGGGGTCGAGAAGGATCGTGTGCAGGCACATTCCGCCGGCACCGGGCTGCCATTTGGGGCCTGATCCGTGGCCACGGAGTCCGGGAAGCTCGTTCCAGGACTTGCCGCCGTCGGTGGTCTTGAAGATCGCGGCATCCTCGACGCCGGCGTACACCGTGTCGGGATCGT
>DATJHY010000257.1:0-23365 GCA_035493635.1 Gemmatimonadaceae bacterium
GGCCGATCATCCGAAGCGGCGAATCCGCGCGCGTGCTTCTCCTCGGCGATACGGCGCTCGCATCCGACACACTCGACGTGTGAGTGACACACAGCTGGCCGCACTGGAATCGTCGCTGCGGCGGCGGTTTCGTGTCGTCGAGTCCACGGTTGACGCGGGAGACCGGCCGGTGACGATCATGCACCCGGCGAGCGCCGAGGACCTGATCGACGAACGCGATTTCGAGCGCGATGAGCGATTGCCATATTGGGCCGAGCTGTGGCCGTCGGCCAGAGTTCTCGCCAGACACATTCTCGAGTTGTCGGGCGTCGGGAAGACATTCATTGAGCTCGGTTGCGGGGCAGGACTGGTGGCGACGTGCGCGTCGCTCGCCGGGTTCGACGTCGTGGTGTCCGACTATTACGAGGACGCAACGCGGTTCGCACGCGTCAACGCCTGGCGAAACGGCGCTCCCGTGTCTGGATCCGTGGTGCTCGATTGGCGAGCGCTTCCACCGCCTCACACGCTGCAACGCTTCGACGTGGTCGCCGCGTCGGACGTGCTATACGAGCGCGCCTACGGCGAACTGGTGGCTGAAGCGATTTCGTCGCTTCTCGCTCCGCACGGCCTGGCGCTCGTGGCGGATCCGGGCCGCGTGGCGCGCGACGAGTTCCTTCGCGCGCTCGCCCCTCGCGGCCTAGAGGTGCGCCGGAGCGAGGCCCTTGCGTACCGCGACAACGAGATCCGGCAAACGATCACGGTGTTCGAGATCGGGCGAGTACGGAAATAGGTTCAGACCCTATCTACCGCTCTTCAAGGCAACCGCCAGATGTTGAGCACGCCCGTCGTCCGATGCGAGTTCGCGTTGCCTTCCGGCAAGGCGATTCGGCCGTCGGCAACGATCGGGCTGTTCCAGTGTCCACTGCCGCACTCGAGCGCCGCGAGCACCTGTCCGGTCTCGGGGTCGTATACGCGGAGAACGCCGCCGGGGTCGTAGACGAACAACTGGCCGCCGGCCACGACCGGACTCGTTCCCGCGTTGTCGTTGCTCCACACCTTGGTCAGGCCGCCGGCGAAGGTCCACGCCGCTGTGCCACCGCCATCCGCCACGAAAATCCACGTGCCGTTGGGGCGACGCCACACGGCGGGCGCGGTGAAGAGCGCGCGGCCCGACGGCGTCGGCACCACGCCGACTTCGCCGCCCTTGTGCGGAGCGTCGCCGGACAGCGTGCCGAGATCGAGCAGGCGGAGCGTTCCGTCCTTGCCACCTTGCAGCACGTGGGTCGCGTCGAGCAGCGCCGGCGATGTCGATCCGAGATCCGCATCCGACTGATTGAGCGTTTCAGTATTGCTGGGCGTGTAATTGGCGACGAGCCGGGTGGCATCCGGGTCGAGCACGAGGACCGCGTCGCCCCAGCTCGTCTGCCCGTCCCACGGAGCGTTGCCCGTCGCGACCAAGATCCGGCCCGTCGTGGAGTCGATCACTACGCCGGCCCGACCCCAGATCGCCGAGTCGCTCTCTCGGCAACTCGACGGGTCGATCAGCCCTGCCCGATCGCTGCATAGCGAATTCCAGACGTGGAGCAGCTGTCCCGACGCCGCGTCGAGGATCGCGACGTGTCCCTGATACGGCGGTGCGTCACCGATATAGCCGCCCGTGGCGGCGATCACTCGCCCACGCGAGAAGCTGAGCGGCGAAGCGATCTTCTCCCGCGTGGGCAGCAGGGTAATCGCGGTGCTCCAGATCTGATGCCCGTCGGCGACAGCGAGCTTCTGGACGTGTCCATCCGGTGAGGCGGCGTAGATCGCGGTTCGGTCGGGGTCGGCGATCGGCGTCGCATTCGTGATGCGATACGATCCAGCCCACTGCGAGTACTCCGCCGGCGTGAATCTCCAGAGAATCGTGCCGTCGCTCGCATCGATCGCGATGGTCTTGCCGTACGTCGTCGTCACGAAGAACACATCGCGCGCCGCTCCGCCGACTTGCACGTTGTGCAGGTAGATCGGCGACGCATCGACAGTCCCGTCGAGCGATATTTGCTGCCTCTGCATCGTCGAAAGCGCCGTGGCGCCGATGCCGGTTGGAGCCTCGGAAACCCCCGAGCGCGCCTGGTCGACTCCAAACTGCGTCCAGTCGTGTCCATTGGGGGAAGTCAGCGGCGGCGCACTCGGCGTGTGGCCAGTGGAGTCGGACGTCGCCGAACCGGTCGACGCACCACACGCGACGGCCAGGAGGAGCGAACAGATACCGGCAGTCCGTGGCACGTCGAGACCTTGCTTGCTTCGAAGCGTGTTGAAGAGCATCGTCAGAGACAATTGTCAGGCGGCGCGGATGTCAAGCCGCCGGCAGCGTTCGATCGCAGCGGTCGGACTTCGCTTGACCGCGTGTGGGTCGTTGTCCGACTGTCGTGGTGCCGGTGAAGCTGTACAATCGAAGTAGGCGGGCTCGTCCCGCCAGCTGTTGGAGGTCTCGATGCGCGCATTGGTAGTCGCCGGGGTCGCTTGCACGAGCGCTGCGCTCGCCTCGTGCTCAACGTCACGCACAAAGCCGGCCGAGAGCGCAAAGGGAGAAGTGTCGCTCCCGGCGATGGCGCCCTTCGTCCATGCGCTTTCCTACATTCAGGTCTCCGGGCGTTGGAGCATGCGCGCCGTGCCAGTCACCGGCGACACGACGTCCACGACTTACCTGCTCACCGCAACGTCCAGCGCAAAAGGGTGGACCATCACCTTTCCCGACCGCAAGCCGATTCCCGCGCGCGTCGTCAAGCTGGACGCCGACAGCGTCGTCATCGAGACAGGATCGTACAAGAGCGTACGACGCCCCGATGTCATGACGAAGATGCGTGCCGTGTACCGTTTGATCGGGGACGATCTGGTTGGAACCGCCGTGGCGCGCTACTCCACGTCGAGCGCGGACTCGCTGGTTCGGTTCCGCGTCGAGGGCAGCCACGCGCCATGAGGCTGACTTGAGGGACGCCGGTCGGCGCCCTCGCCCCGTCGATCGCTAGCTCAGTCGCCCGGCGACGACTTCGGCAATGTCCAGCACCGGCACGTCGGCCTGCGCGGCTTTCACGCCGTCGCTGATCATGGTCATGCAGAACGGGCATGCGACGGCGATCGTGTCGGCGCCGGTGGCGAGCAGTTCCTCGGTGCGCTCGGCGTTGATGCGCTTGCCCTGACGCTCCTCCATCCACATTCGCCCACCGCCGGCGCCGCAGCAAAGCCCGCGATCTCGACTTCGTTTTGGCTCGACGAGATCGACGACCGGGAGCGACCGTCGGATCGCCTCGCGCGGCGCGTCGTAGACATCGTTGTAGCGGCCCAGGTAGCAGGAGTCGTGGTAGGCCACCGTGAGCCGCCGTCCTTCCTCCGTCTCCAGCGGAATGCGGTGTTCCTGCAGCAGCCGCTCGATGAACGTGGAGTGGTGGATGACCTCGTAGTTCCCGCCGAGCTGCGGGAACTCGTTGCCGAGCTGGTGAAAGCAGTGCGGGCAGCTCGTCACGATCGTGCGCACGCGGTAGCGATCGAGGGTTTCGATCGTGTCCTTGGCGAGCATCTGATAGAGGTATTCGTTCCCCATGCGGCGGGCCGGGTCACCGTGGCAATGCTCTTCCTGCCCGAGGATCGCGAAGTCGATGTTGCACGCCTTGAGGATTCTCGCAAATGCGACCGTGATCTTCTTCGCGCGATCGTCGAATGAGCCCATGCAGCCGACCCAGAACAAGACGTCGGGCTGCTCTCCGCGTTCGCCGAGCTCCGCCATCGTCGGGATGTCGAGCCCCTCCGCCCAGTTGGCGCGGTCGGCCGGGCTGAACGCCCAGGGAGAACCGTTGCGCTCGAGCGATTCGAACGCCGGCTGGATCTCCTCGGGGAAGCGCGACTCCGACAGCACCAGATACCGCCGCATCTGGTTGATGATGTCGAGCTGGTCGATCGATACCGGACATTCCTGCACGCACGCCCGGCAGCTGGTGCACTGCCAGAGCTCCTCGTCCGTGATGTAGGTGTCGAGCAGTCGATGCTCGGCGACGGCTTGAACGGCGGTGGTGGCGCCCGCGTCGCCGCCTTCGCCGTGGACGAGGCGTGGATGGAGGAACTCCATGCGGTCCGCGGTCACCACGGGCCCTTTCTCCATCAGCCGCTGCCGCGTGTTGATCACGATCTTGCGCGGGCTCAACACCTTGCCGGTGATGTTCGCCGGACAGGCAGCCGTGCAACGGCCACACTCCGTGCACGAGTAGCCATCGAGGAGATTCTTCCACGTCAGATGCTCGACGTCGGACGCGCCGAATTGCTCGACCTCGGCCTCGAGATCCATGGCGCGCATCACGCCCTTCTGCCCCGGCCCGCTCGTGTTTGAGAAGAAGACGTTGATGAGCGACGTCACCACGTGCAGGTGCTTCGAGTACGGCAGGTAGTTCAGGAACACGAGCACGAGTACGACGTGCATCCACCAGAACGCAGCGGCATAGAACGCCGGATGACCAATCGACGTGCTGAAGAGCTGCCCAACGCCGCGCGACACGAATTTCTCCGGGCCGATCGCGCCCGATCCGGCCAGATAGGCGCACGCGTTCGCCAGCAGCAGCGTCACCATCAGGCCGCCGATCATGCTCAGGATGATCAGTGCGTCCGTGTGTTCGAGCTTATCGCCCTCCAGCCGCTTGGGGTGCAGCACCAGCCGCCGGTAGAACGCGAAGCTCACCGCGCCCAGAACGAAGAGCGCGAAGGCATCCTGTGATATCGAGTACAGGACGTAGAGCGGCTGCGGGAGCAGTGCGCGATATGAGAACGCGGGGAACACTCCCTGTATGAAGATCTCCACCGTGCCGGCGGTGAGCACGACGAAGCCCCAGAAGATCGCGGCGTGCATCGGACCCGCGATTCGATCGCGGAAGATCTTCGTCTGCCCGATCCCGATCGTGAGCACGTTCCGCAATCGCGTCGCCGGATGGTCCCCGCGCCAGTCCGGCATTCCCAGACGCATGTACCGCACGAGACGCTGCACGTTGAGCGCGAAGAATCCCGCGCCGACCGCGAACACGAACAGGAACACTACCTGGGAGCCGGACATCAGTGGGACGATTTCGCCTGGCGGACGGCCTGCGTGAGCGCGGGCACGACTTCGAGCACGTCGCCGACGATCCCGTAGTCGGCCACCTTGAAGATCGGCGCTTCGCGATCCTTGTTGATCGCGACGATCGTTTTCGACGTACGCATGCCCGCGAGATGCTGGATGGCGCCGGAGATTCCGACCGCGACGTACAACTGCGGGCTCACCTGCCGGCCGGTCTGACCGATCTGATCGCTGTGCGGACGCCAACCGTCGTCGGTCACGGCGCGCGTGGCGCCGACCGCCGCATTGCCGAACGCCGCGGCAAGGTCCTCGACGAGCTTGAAGTTCTCAGCGGCGCGGAGACCGCGCCCACCGGCGACGATCACCGGAGCCTCGCCCAGGTCGAGCTTTCCCTTCCCGCTCTCGACCATCTCCTTGACCACGACCCGTGACGTCGCGGGATCGACCGCCGGCGGCATCGTCTCGCACCGAGCCGTGCGCGGAGATTCCTTCGCCGTGAACGCGCTCGGCCGCACGGACAGCACGACCAGCGGCGCGGTGATCTCGAGCGTCACGATCACCTTGTTGGCGTATGCGGGGTGCTTCACCTGAATCGCATTTGCCGACGGCTGGATGTCGATCACATCGGCGCCGATCGGTGCGTCGAGCTTTGCAGCGAGACGCGGGCCGAGGTCGCGCCCTTGCGCGGAGAATCCAAGCACGACCGCACGGTACTGGCCGCCCTTTGCACGCTCTGCGACCGTCGCGGCGATTGCCTCGCGGTTGAACGTCGCCAACGCGGCGTGCTCCACCGCGATCACGACGTCCGCGCCATATGCAGCGAGTTGGTCGCCCACCGATGCGATCCCCGGTTCGCCGCCCACGAGCGCGTGCACTTCGCCGCCGCCGGTCCCATCGGCCAACGCGCGCGCGGCGGTGATCGCCTCGAACGCGATCTTGCGAGGCGCGCCGCTTCGGGTCTCCGCAAAAACGAGAACGTTCGCCATATCCGTCACAAGACCTTGGCTTCGGTTTGCAGCAGCCGCACGAGCTCTGGGATGGCTGAAACCCCTTCCCCGATGATGCGCCCCGGCGGCCGGTCGGGCGGCAGCTGCATGGACTTCACGGTCACGCGTGTTGGTCCGAGCTGTGCCGGCTTGGTCTCGAGCGGCTTTTTCTTGGCCGCCATGATGCCCTTGAGCGAGGGATACCGCGGCCGTGCGATCCCTTCGTCGATCGTCACCGCCGCTGGCAGCGGGAACTCGACGACCTCGGCGAGTCCCTCGAGCTCTCGTCGAGCCGTACCTCGCCCGTTCGCGATGTCGAGCTTGGATGCCGCCGTGACGCACGGAATGCCGAGCAGTTCGGCGGTGGCCGTCCCCACGACGCCGTTCGACGTGTCGAACGCGTGCTTGCCGAACAGGACGAGATCGAATCCGCCGCTCTTGAGCTCCGCGGCAAGCGCCTTGGCCACAGCGAGCCCGTCGTACGGCACGCCGTCAGTCTTGAGGTGCACGGCGCGGTCAGCGCCCATGCTCATCGCCTTGCGCAGCGTTTCCTGAACGTTGTCCGGGCCCACCGCAAACACGACGGTCTCGCCCGGGCCCTGCTTTTCGTTGAGTTGCAGCGCGACTTCGACGGCGTAGCTGGCGAAGTCGTCAATGTCGAATTTGAGCCCGGTCTCGTCGATCGCCGTCGATGACGCGGCGATTCTGAATCGTGATTCGGAGTCGGGAGTCCGCTTGATGCAGACGGCGATTTTCACCGTCGAGCCTCTCTGGAGTTGAATGCTCGCGCAAGTTAGCCGAGCCCTATTTCATTTGAAAGCGTTGAGCCCGGTGACAGCCTGGCCGAGCACCAGCGTGTGGACGTCGTGCGTCCCTTCGTACGTGTAGACGCTCTCCAGATTCTCCATGTGCCGCATCGCCGCGTACTCGGCGAGGATACCGTTCGCGCCGAGCAGCCGGCGCGCCTCGCGCGCGATGTTCGTGGCAATGTTCACGTTGTTCCGCTTGGCCAGCGACACCTGCTGCGGCGTGAGCGTGCCCGCGTCCTTGAGCCTGCCGAGGTGGAGAGAGACGAGCTGCGCCTTCACGATCTCGGTGAGCATGTCGGCGAGCCGTTCCTGCTGAATCTGGAAGCCGCCGATTGGCCGGTCGAACATGATGCGGGTTTTCGAATAGGCGAGCGCCTCCTCGAAGCACGCCATCGCGGCGCCGATCGCGCCCCACGAGATGCCGTAGCGCGCCTGCGTGAGACACATCAACGGACTTTTGAGCCCGCGCGAATTCGGAAGCAGCGAGTCGGCGGGAAGCGCGACATCCTGGAACACCAGCTCGCTCGTGTCGCTCGCGCGGAGCGACAGCTTTCCCTTCTGGTCCTTCGCCTTGAAGCCCTTGCTGTCGGTGGGCACGATGAAGCCACGGATCGACGAGTCCTCCTTGTCGCCGTTCGTCTTGGCCCACACCACCGCGATCTTGGCCGTCGAGCCGTTGGTGATCCACATCTTGGCGCCGTTCAGGATCCACGTACCATCCGGCTGCTCGCGCGCCATTGTGATCATCCCGGACGGGTTCGATCCGTAGTCGGGCTCAGTGAGGCCGAAGCAGCCGATCACCTCGCCGGCGGCCATTCGCGGCAGCCATTTCTGCCGCTGCTCCTCGCTGCCGAAGGCGTAGATCGGATACATCGCCAACGCGCCCTGCACCGACGCGAACGAGCGAACGCCCGAGTCGCCGCGTTCGAGCTCCTGCATGATCAGCCCGTAGGCGACGTTGTTGAGGCCCGCGCAGCCGTACTGCTCCGGCAGATTGGCGCCGAACACGCCGAGTTCGGCCATCGCCGGAACGATCTCTTTCGGAAAGCGACCCTCGACGTAGCAGGTGCCGATGATCGGCAGGACACGCTCGTCGACGAAGGCGCGCACGCTGTCGCGCACGGCGCGCTCCTCCTCGGCGAGGAGCGAATCGATGTTGAAGAAGTCGAGCATGGCGCGGAATCTAAGACGGCGGCCGAGTGACCGCGCGCTTGGCCGACGCCTCGATCCCGATCTCACGCGCTTTTGCGCGGAATCGGCGCCCATGGTCGAGCGGCAGGCCGGTTTCGTCCTGCCACTGATGCACCATCTCGTGCAACAGTGTGTGCAGCGCCTCGTCCCACCCGTGCCGGCGAAGATGCCGCCACGAGATCGCGATCTCGGCGCCCTCGCCGTCTTTTGCCGCCGTATAGTGACCGAGCCTGCTCTTCATCCGGCGCGACACGCGAACCGGCACCGGCTTGAGCGCGCCACCGAAATGCTCGGCGTTGTACCGCGTGTGCCAATCCGTGAATCGCGCCGCCGCCGGCGCGTCCTCAGGACGCGTGCGCTCGCGCCGGGCTGGCGCCTGCGGCGCGCTCGGCGTCGCGACACCGAACTCGATGATCCGGCGGCGCGCCAACCGTCGCTCGGCGCGCGTTCTGCCTTCGATGAACCGGACGATGGCCGCGTGCACTTCGAGCGGCGCCTCGAGATAGCCCTCGTGGACCCGCAGCTCCGCGCCGCGAAAGCTCACCATCACGTTGCGGTTATGCGTGAGCTGGCAGCGCGCGATGCGCTTGAGTCCCAGCTCACGGAAGCGCGACAGCAACTCCTCGGCGTCGCGCGGGCTCGCCGGCAGCGGCTCGAGCGCGAGCGTCAACTGCGCGGTATCGCCGCGCCCGAACATGCGCGTCAGCGCACGAAGCACTTGACCGGTCCGGCGACGAACGTTCGCTCGTCGTTCGACCACACGAGCGTCGACACCTCGATCTGCTCCTCCGTGATCCGAATGCTGTTCACAGACGACGGCCGCCCGCCGCGCGAGCGGTTGCTGATCGTTCCCGCGGTCGAGATGATCGTCCCGCGTTTGGTGTGCTCGATGTAATGTACCGCTTCCTGATGATCGTGACCGCAGAGCACGAGATCCACCCCGAACTCGGCGAACGCGCCGAGAATGTGCCTCGTGTTCTTGAGGCCGTGGCGCTGCGACAGCTCGCCCTTGACGGGGTTGTGATGCATCACGATCACGCGCGCATCCCCGGCCCGCGACCGCTCGAACTCGGCGCGCGCCCGCTCGATTTGCGCGCGGGTGAGGTGCCCGATGATCGAGATGTCGCGCATGTTCCAGGTGAGCGTGTGCCGACTCACGCCTTGCGCGGTGTTGAGTCCGACGAACGTCGCGCCCGCCACGCGCAGTACGGGCTCCAGATCATCGGTGATGTACTCGCGATACTTGGCCAGCGGTTTGGACGCGTCGCCGATCCCGAGTGGCGCGTACCACCACGCCACGTCGTGGTTCCCCGGAACGACGATCGTGCGGCTCACCTTCTCCGCCTGCCGAATGAACTCCCGGGCGCGTTGGAACTCGCCCGACCGGGCGCGCTGCGACACGTCTCCCGAAATCGCCACCACGTCGAACCGCCGCTCCTGGATCAATGCGTCGATCGCCTCGTATTGCTCGGGCACCGCCGGATGCCCGAAGTGCAGATCGGAGCAGTGAAACAGGGTCGTGTCCGTCACAGCTTCGCGATGATAGCGTCGGTGAATTCGTCGGTCGACGCGGTGCCGCCCAGGTCGCGCGTCAGCGTCTTGCCGCCGCGAATCGTTTCTTCAACGGCATGGCGGACCCGCTTGGCCCGGTCGTCGTCGCCGATGTGCTCGAGCAGCATGCATGCCGCCAACAGCAGCGCCGAGGGGTTCGCGACACCTTTGCCGGCGATGTCCGGCGCCGTCCCGTGTACCGCCTCGAAGATGGCGCCGTTCGCGCCGACGTTGGCGCCCGGCGCCAACCCCAGGCCGCCGACCAGTCCGGAGATCTGATCGGATAGAATGTCGCCGAACAGATTCGTCGTGCAGATCACGTCGAACCGTTCTGGATGGAGCACCAGGTTCATCGCCATCGCGTCGACGATGCGCTCCTCGAATTCGATCTTGCCCGCATAGTCGCGCGCCACCATGCGGCCGGTATCGAGAAACAGGCCCTGCGAGAACTTGAGGATGTTGGCTTTGTGCACCAGCGTCACCTTGTTGCGGCCGTGCGTCACGGCGTACTCGAAGGCGTAGCGCACGATCCGCTCCGATCCCGCTCGGGTGACGATCGCGATCGATTCCGCCGCCGCGCGCGGGTCGTCGCCGACTCTGATGTAGTGCTCGACGCCGACATACAGGCCTTCGGTATTCTCGCGCACGAGCACCAGGTCGAGGTCGCCGTAGCGGCCTCCCGGCACGATCGAGCGCGCGGGGCGCACGTTCGCGTACAGGTCGAACGTCTTTCGCAGCGCGACGTTGATCGATCGGTAGCCTTCGCCGACCGGCGTCTCGAGCGGACCTTTCAGCGCGAGCTTGGTGCGTTTGATCGAGTCGAGCGTCGCGTCAGGTATCGGATCCCCACAGCGAGCCACGCCCGCCATCCCGGCGAGCTGCGTGTCCCATTCGATCTCGGCGCCGGCCGCGGCAAGGATGCGAACGGTCGCGTGACTGATCGACGGGCCGATGCCGTCGCCGGGGATGAGGGTGACTTGAGTCTTCATGAATTGTCGAAAGCGTAATATCGAGGCAAGGCTCGTGCGCTGATCATTGCGGCGCGACTACTCCAGCCAGCTTGGCGGCGACGCTCGCCGTGATGGCGGGACCGTAGGCCGCCGCCGAATCACCGCCCACGGACCCGATCCAGCGGATGTTCGAGAGTCGCGCATCCATCAGCACGAGCCGCAGCACGCCCTTTCCGGCGCCGGGGCCAGCGGGCTCGAGCCGGAGCTCGACGGGCGCGAGCACGAGCCGCGCGTCCTCATGGAATGCCACGAGCGTGCGGATCTGCGACGCGAGTGGCTCCGGCAGCCGCTGGTCGATGGCCAGCATCGGTGATCGGAGCGGCTCCTCGGCCAACCCGTACGGATCGGTGGCGTACGTCGCATTGCGACGATAGGCCGCCTGCAGCTGGTCCGGAAAAATCCACGCCTTGCGAAGCCCACGCTCGTTGAACGCCGTGAGAATGTCCGCGTCCAGCGAACGCCGCAGATCGGCGGCCGAGATCTTCCAGGCAAGCGCGGGCGCCACCTGGGCGGCGTACGTCGGCAGCACGACCACGTGCTGGGCGGCGAGGTTGGCCATGGCATGCTCCGGCGGCTCCGGGGCGGCCTGAGCCGAGGGTCGACCTCCACAGGCCACGGGCGCGATGATCGCAACGAGGAGCGGAAGCCATTTGCGCGGCATGGGCGGAAAATAAGCGGACAGGCCCTTGTTGTCGCTTCCTTGGCTCGGCAATTTGGCTCCCGTTCGTCCAAACACTGGAGCGTTCGCCTCATGTCGAAGCTGGTCCGCTTTGGGATCTGGGTCCTCGTCGCGATTCTAGCCGCCGCGGCGTTCGCCAGGCTCGCGCTGTCGCGCGGTGAGACCATCAACGCCGCCTGGCTCCTGACCGCCGCCGTGTGCAGCTACGCCATCGCGTATCGGTTTTACAGTAAGCTGATCGCGGCCAAGATCTTCGCGCTCGACGCGACTCGCGCCACACCGGCGGTTCGCCTGGACGACGGGCGCGACTACTGTCCGACGAACCGTTGGATCGTCTTCGGCCATCATTTCGCGGCAATCGCGGGCCCCGGACCACTGGTCGGACCGACCCTGGCCGCACAGTTCGGCTATCTGCCGGGCATCATCTGGATCATCGTCGGCGTTGCGCTCGGCGGCGCCGTCCAGGATTTCGTGATTCTCGCCGCGTCGGTGCGACGGAATGGCAAGTCGCTCGGACAGATGGCGCGTGAGGAGATCGGTCCTGTGGCGGGACTCACGGCGCTCCTCGCCGTGCTCGGCATCATGATCGTGCTCCTCGCCGTGCTGGCGCTCGTGGTCGTGAACGCGCTCAAGTCGAGCCCGTGGGGCACAGTGACGATCGCGCTCACCATCCCGATCGCGATGCTCATCGGCGTCTACATGCGATGGGTTCGGCCCGGGCGGGTCCTGGAGGCGAGCGCGATCGGCATCGCGCTGCTGATCCTCGCGCTGTTTGCCGGCCAGTGGGCGTCAGAGCAGCCCACCCTCGCTACGATGTTCACGCTGAGCGGGACCACGCTCGCGTTCGCGGTGATGATCTACGCGTTCGCGGCCTCCGTGCTACCGGTGTGGCTCCTGCTTGCGCCCCGCGACTACCTCTCGGCGTTCGTGAAGATCGCCGTAGTCCTGGCGCTGGCGCTGGGGATCCTGATCGCGCTTCCGCCGCTCCACATGCCCGCGTTGACCCAGTTCACGGACGGGTCAGGTCCGGTGTTCGCCGGAAAAGTGTTCCCGTTCGCCTTCATCACGATTGCCTGCGGCGCCATTTCCGGCTTCCACGCGCTGGTGTCGTCCGGCACGACGCCCAAGATGCTCGAGCGCGAAACGGACGCGCGAATGATCGGGTATGGCAGCATGCTGATGGAGTCGTTCGTCGCCGTCATGGCGCTCATCGCGGCGTGCGCGCTCACGCCGGGCGTCTACTTCGCGATCAACGCCCCGGCGAGCGCCATCGGCACCACCGCCGCGAGCGCGGCTGAAGCCGTGCGTCAGTGGGGCTTCACGCTCGATCCCGCGCAGATGCAGCGGCTCGCTCAGGAGGTTGGCGAAAAGACGCTGCTCTCCCGCACCGGCGGAGCGCCGAGTCTCGCGCTCGGGATGGCACAGCTGTTCTCGAGCGCCTTTAGCGGGAGCACCGCACTCGCGATCTGGTATCACTTTGCCATCATGTTCGAGGCGCTGTTCATCCTCACCACGCTCGACGCCGGCACGCGGGTGGGCCGGTTCATGGTGCAGGACCTCGGACGGCACGTCTGGGAGCCGTTCGGCCGCGTCTCGTGGTATCCGGCGGTGGTGCTGTCGAGCGCGATGATCGTCGCCATGTGGGGACATTTCCTCTACCAGGGCGTGATCGACCCGTTGGGCGGCATCAACTCATTGTGGCCGCTGTTCGGAATCTCGAACCAGTTGCTCGCCGCCGTCGCGCTGTGCGTCGGCACGACGATCTTCATCAAGATGGGCAAGGCACGCTACGCCTTCGTCACGCTGCTGCCGCTCGCCTGGCTCACACTGGTGACGATGAGCGCCGGCTGGGAGAAGATGTTTTCGCCCGAGGCAAAGCTTGGCTTCATCGCGCACGCGCACGCCGTGCAGGGCCAGATCGCTTCGGGCACACTGCCGGCCGCGATCAAGAGTATCGGCGACGCGCAGCGCATGGTCTTCAACGACTATCTCGACGCGGGCGTGACGGCCTTTTTCATGGTGGCCGTGGTGGTGATTCTCGCCGACAGCATTCGCGAATGGATGGAAGTGCTGCGGGGCCGTAAGCCCGCCGTGTCGTCGGAAGCGCCGTTCGAAGCCGTTCCGGTCCCCGGCGATTGAGGACCCGACATATGACCTCACCACTGGCATTTCGTCGCGCCTTCACGCGCCTCGACCGCCTCGCGGCGGTCGTGCGGCGCATCATCGGCGTCCCCGACTACGACCGGTACCTCGCGCACGCCCGCCGTTGTCATTCCGATCGCCCGGTGATGACGAGAGACGAATTCATGAGACAGCGGCTCGTCGATCGTTACAGCCGGCCCGGAGCGAGGTGTTGCTGATCTCGCCCCTCACTGCTGATTTCAGCGACGAGTCGTGAGATACGAGATTGGGGGGTTGGATCGTCGCGCGTGACCGGCATCGCACCCACGACGGCGAGTCCAGCATCGAGGGATCAGCGTCGAGGCGTCAGGCGTGCGAAAGCCAACCGAACAGCGGAACGGTGCCCGTGGTTTGTCAGTTCACGGTCCTGGTGTGGTTTTCCCACGTCCGACGCCTCGATGCTGAGGCCTCGATGCTGGACTCGCTCTCGTGGGTGAGATCTCAGCCATCTACGCGCTAAAGCCAGATGGCAACCCTCACGCCTCATCTCTCATCACGCGCGCCTCACAACTGCCGCCAGCGCAACGGCTGCGATCAGCGCCAACGCCGCGCCCATCATGAACGCCACCGGCGACCCGAATCGGTCCCAGACCGCGCCGAACATGAGCGATGCCGGTAGCGCGCCGATGCCGATCGCCAGGTAGTACCAGCCGTACGCCGCGCCACGCCGGTGGGGCGGCGCGACATCCGCGACCAGCGCGAGCTGCGTGCCTTCGGTGAGGCCGAAGTAGAGTCCGTATCCCGCGAACAGCGCCCACGCCTCCCAGGCATGCGTCGCGCGCGCGAACAGAAAATACACGGCCGCATACGCCAGCCAGCCGGCGATCAACGTCGGCCGGCGCCCGATGCGATCCGACAACACTCCGCCGGGAACGTTCAACACGCTCTTCACGCCGTTGAGCAGCGCCCAGAGGATCGGCGCGAGCGCAACGGGCACGCCGAGCTGACGCGCGCGGAGCAGGAGAAACGCGTCGGTCGAGTTGCCGAGCGTGAATATGAAGATGATGATGAGAAACACCCAGAACCGGCCGCCCATCGCGCCCTGCAGTGGCATCGTTGTCGCCACGTCGGCGTGATGGGGCATCTCCCGGATCCCGACGATGGCGACCAGCACCGCGATTGACCCGGGAATCACGGCAAGCCAAAAGACCGTTCGAAGCGATACGTGCCAGGTCGCCAGTACGCCGAACGCGATGAGCGGACCGAGCAGCGCGCCCGCGTTGTCGGCCGCGCTCCGCACGCCGAACGCGCGGCCCCGAACCTCCGGGCTCACCGAATCGGCGATCAGCGCGTCGCGAGGCGAATTGCGTATGCCTTTGCCGACGCGATCGCTCACGCGGATCGCCAGCACCTGCGTCGCCGATTGCGCGATGGCGATCAGCGGGCGCATCGCCGACGCGAGCGCGTAGCCGGCCACCACGAGCGGCTTGCGTCTTCGAATGCGGTCCGACCACCACCCGCTCGCCAGCTTGAGGAGAGCAGCGGTGGATTCCGCCGCGCCTTCGATCGCGCCAATGAAGCCCGCGTTGGCCCCGAGCACGGTCGACAGAAAAACCGGCAGCAACGGGTAGATCATTTCGCTCGACACGTCGGTGAAGAAGCTCACCGCCGCCAGCGCGTAAACGTTTCGTCCCAACCGCCGTGACGGACGGTCCTGGCCGGTGCCGCGCGAAGAATCCTGCATGGAGTTCGAATCTACCACTTGCGATACGAGGCTGGTCGATACCGATTCCTAGGATGCTCGTCTACGCTCCGAGCGACAACGACACCTCATCGACCCACCGGTCGCTCGCCGCTTCGCGTGCGCGCCTCGCCGCTCACGACGACGCGATCGTTCGCTCCCAGATCGCCGTCGCGCAAATCGCGGCGCCCACCGGTGAAGAGCGCGAGCGCGGGGGCTGGATCGCCCGGCGGTTTCGCGACTGCGGACTCTGTGACATTCAGACCGATGCCGCCGGAAACGTCATTGGCAGGCGGAACGGCGTACGCGAGCTCGGGCCCGTCGTCATCTGCGCCCACCTCGACACCGTCTTTCCGCGCGAGACCGATCTGTCGATTCGCCGCGACGGGGAACGTCTCGTCGGCCCCGGAATCAACGACAACGGTCGCGGGCTCGCCGTGATGCTCGCGCTCGCCACCGAGATCGACGGCGTTCGGCTGCGCACGATGCGCCCCGTCGAATTCGTGGCGACGACCGGCGAGGAAGGCATTGGCGACCTCCGCGGCGCAAAGCATTACTTCGCCGATCGCGGGCGAGACGCACACGCCGCGATCGCCCTCGACGGCGCCGGTGATGAACGCATCATCCATCGAGCGCTCGGATCGCGACGGTTTCGCATCTCGTTCAGTGGGCCCGGGGGACATTCGTGGTCGGCGTTCGGTGTTCCGAACGCCGTCCATGCGGCGGCTGGCGCGGCCGCGCGCCTGGCGGCGCTCCGGCTCCCCACCGCGCCGCGCACCACGCTCTCGGTGGGCCGGATCGGTGGCGGTCTCTCCGTGAATTCGATCCCGGCGTCTGCCTGGCTCGAGGTCGACGTACGGTCGACGTCGGCCCAGCAGCTCGACGAGCTCGAGTCGACGATTCGCCGCGTGACTCAGCTCGCGGTCGAGGAGGAAAACGCCAAGCGCGCGCTCAGTGCGCCGGCGCTGGTGGCGGCGATCGCGCCGATTGGCACGCGCCCGTGCGGCGAAACTCCGGCCGACCACGAGCTCGTCCAGTCGGCCATCGAAGCGACCCGGTTGGTTGGACGTCAGCCCGATCTCGCGTTGGCATCCACCGACGCGAACGTACCCATCAGCCAATCGATCCCCGCAATCGCCATCGGCGCCGGCGGCCGCGGCGGCGACGCGCACACGCACGGCGAGTGGTTCGACAACCTCCACGGCACGGTCGGCGTCGCCCGCGCCCTCACGATCGTCGTGACGGCGGCAAGGCTGCAGACCAGCGGCAACTGACCGCGATCGCGGCGGCCTGACGCCGCGCTTACGCTTGAAGCGGCTCCACGCGTCCGAGCGCGCGCCCGAGAAACCGGATCGCGGCGTACGTCTCCGCGGACAGCAGCACCGCCGCGACGATCGTCGCCACCGCGATCGTGACCGGTCGAGACTGATGCAGCGCGCTCGCGCTGATCCAGCCGACGAGCAGCGGGACGAGCATCGCGATTCCAAGCGTGAAGAAGTGCGCGACCATTCCCAACACGTTCTGGCCGAGCGCCTCGACGCCCGTGCTCACACCCGTGCCGAGCCGCATCCACGCCGGAAAGAGAACGGCCATGCCGTTCTGAATGGTGATCAGCGCCGCGTTGAGCGAGAGCGCCGCGAACGGCGCCGATACCAGCAAGGCGTCCCGCATGCGCGGATCGAATGGCGAGCGCGTGGACATCAGGATCGCCACGTACGCGATCACCACGAACGCGATTTGCGCCGCCGCCATCGGGAGTGCGGACGACGCGACTTCAGCCATCACGATGTCGCCGGACGAGACAGGCAGCGCCTTGAGGAGCGGCAAGTGGAGCATGTCGTGGCGCAGGTCGTTTCGAATCAGACGGCTCCCGAACACGAGCAGGATTCCCGCGAACGTCACCGCGCTCGTCGAAATGAACGCCGCCACGTCGCCGCCGGCGCTCGACACGGCCGCGCCGAATGCCACCGCCATGGCGAGCGGCCCGACGAACAGTCGCAGCTGCACCGTGCGGCGAAGACAGAGCATGTTCTTCCAGAGAATCGCGATGGCGGGATGCCCCGCCGACGACAGCCGGAACGTGGAGGATGCCTTTCTGGGCTTCGACGGCACGCCCCACGCGCGCCGTGACCGGATCGCCTCGATGCGGCGCGCACGCTCGGCCGACGCCTCGATCGCGGCATCCTCGAACGCGGCGTCTGTGCGCAGCACCCACCAGCTGTGCAACATGAGCATGAGCATCGCCGGCAGGATGGCGCGCTCCCAATCAGGTATCGTCTTGGCGAACGTCGGCGCGACAACGAGATGGAACGGCCACAGCCCGACTACCGACGGCGACGACAGCAGGATGTCGCTCAGGTTCGTGAAGAACTCGCCGATGCCACCTGCGTGAATCAACCGATCGCGATTGATGACGAGTCCTTCGAGAATGAGCACGCCGATCGCGGCGAAGATCGCGATGGACCAACGGTTCTTTCGCACACCAACGCGTCCGTGCTGCCGCCAGGACGACTGCACCAGCGCGGCGCCGAGCCGGTGGAGGTTGAGCGTCGAGAACATGATCCACAGCCCGAACGCGCGAAGCGGCGACGGCAGATAGGGGCCGCCGCGCCGGAGCACGAACACCCAGATCAGCGCGTTGATGAGCACCGCGACCTGGGCGCGGAACAACTTGAGACCCACCAGCTGCAACCGGGAGAGCGGCGCCGCGAACAACATCGAGACTTCGGCTTGCGTGAAGGCGAGTGCCGTCACGTCGGCGCCGAACACCCACGACCCCGCCAAGGTCAGCACCATCAACAGCGTGATCAGCGCCTCGCTCGGCCGGCCGAGCAGAAACGACGCCGCCGCGCCGCGGTTGGGTGACCGAAAGAGCAATGACCAGATGTAGACGCCGCCGACGAGCAGTGCCGCCGCGTAGCGCGGGCTTTGCACGCGGCGGAATGCCGTGATGAATCGGTTCCGCGCGCTCGTCCAGGTGAGGTAGATGAGCGCGTTCACGCGCCTGCCCCTTCCATGCCTTCAGAGGTGAGCGAGAGGAACACGTCCTCCAGCGAGAGGCCGGCAAGCTCCGGATGCGCCGCGATGATCTCGTCCATCGTGCCGAAGGCCACGCATGCTCCTTGCCGCAGCACGAGGAGCTTCGTGCACAGCTCCTCCACGAGGTTCAGCAGGTGTGAGCTCAGAATCACCGCGGTGCCTCGCTCGGCGCGGGCGACGATCGTTTCGCGCATGCGGCGAATGCCGGCCGGATCGAGGCCGGTGAGCGGCTCGTCGAGCAGCAGCGCCGACGGATCGTGGAGCAGGCCGCAGGCGATCGCCAGCTTCTGCCGCATCCCGCGCGACAGCTCACCCGGCAGCGACTGGCGCTTGTCGCTCAGCTCGAGCTCGTTCAGCATCTCCGGCAGCCGCCGATCGACATCGGGCACGCCATACAAACGAGCGATGAACCTCAGGTGCTCTTCGACGGACAGATAGTCGAACAGGTGCGGCTCGTCGGGGATGAACGCGAGCGCGCGCTTGGCCTCGATCGGATCGTCGTGCATATCGTGACCACCCACGGCGATCTTGCCGCTCGTGGGCGAGATGATGCCGGCCAGACAGCGGAGCGTCGTCGTCTTGCCGGCGCCATTCGGCCCCACCAGACCGAGGATTTCGCCGGGCGAGACGTGAAAGGAGATCCCGCGGACCGCGGTAAAATCTCCGTATAGCTTGGTGAGGTTGGCCGCCGAGATCACAGGGTGCGCTACCGGCGCACTCTGACGACCGAATGGTCGCTCACGTTGATCTGCCCGTGCGCCCCCTCCACCACGGCCGCATCGCCGATCAGTGATCCGGTGAGGACGGAGTCCGTCACCGTCGCGCCGGCACCAACGATCGTATCGCGGAGCTCCGATCCTTCCACACGGCTCCCCGACGAGATCGAAACGTTCGGCCCGATCGTACAGGCTTTCAGGTGCACGTGGTCCTCGACGTACACCGGATCGACGATGCGCACATCCGCCGGTACGTCGCTGGGCCGGCGTGCCCTGCCCTTCTCGAGCATCGTGCGGTTCGTCTCGAGGAGCGTGCCCTGCTCGCCCGCGTCGTACCAGCCTTCGACGTCGATGACTTTGATCTTGGCCCCGTGCTCGATCATGTATTGAAACGCGTCGGTGAGATAGTACTCGCCCTTGTTCTTCGGCTGCCGCAGCGTCCAGTCGATGCCCTCGTACAGCAGCTTCCAGTTCTTGATGTAGTAGAGACCGATGTTCGCGCGTTTGGAGATGGGCGTCGACGGCTTCTCGACGATCTTCGTCATGTTGCCGTCAGCGTCGGAGACCACCACGCCGAAGCGCTGGTAATCCTCGACGGTCTTCACCCAAATGATCCCGTCGGCGTCGGTGCGATGTACCACCGACAGATCGGCGTCGAAGATCGTATCGACGAAGATGATGAACACCGGCTGATCGACGTACGGCCGCGCCAGCGCCACCGCGCCCGCCGTTCCGTCCTGGATCTTCTGCTCGACGAACACGGCGTCGAACGGATACTTCGCGCGCGCGTACTCCTCGACTTTGTCCTTGAGATGCCCGGTGATGTAGATGACCTGCTCCACGTCGCCCAGACGCTCGAGGTCGTCCATCACGTAGTCGATCACCGGCTTTCCGGCGATTTTGAGCATCGGCTTGGGCGTGATGTGCGTGTGCGGGCGGAGACGCGTGCCCTTTCCCGCAAGCGGAATGATGACCTTCATGGTGCGCTCGTGCCTTCGCGGCCGTATCGGTCCTTGAGGCGCACGACGTCCTCGAGGTGCGGCGTGGACACTTCGAGGATGTCGCAGTCGCTCACGGCTTCCATCTGGTGGATCGTCCCTGGTGTGACGTGGTACGCCTCGCCAATCCTGAGCTCCACGTTCTGCGGGTCGTCGCCGTCCCAGATGCGGTAAACGAGCTCACCCGACAGGAGATAGATCGTCTCATCCTTGATCGTGTGGTATTGCACGGACAGCGCCTCACCCGCGTTGATGTGCAGGATCTTGCCGACGTAGTCGTCGGTGCGCGCCCAGATGGTCTCGTGGCCCCAGGGCTTCGGGACATGCGAGATCGTCACTCGTCCGCTCATGCGCGTGGCTTCGCCATGGGATCGAAATAAAAACCGCGGCGAGGTGGAGCGGTAGAACGCCGGCTCTGTTCGGCACGTGAAAAGCGGGCTATGGTTGGTGCGCGGCGTGGCGCCAACGGGGTGGCGTCGAGCCAACGCGGCGCGGTCATCTCCCTGTCACGGAGGGCACATGGAATTCATGGAAAGCGTCAAGGCGCAAGTCTTCGGTGCGATACAAGGCCTCGAGGGAGAACATCCCGTTCTGGCTCAGGCGGTGCACAACATCGTGAACGCCGAGGGCGGGCTGCCGGGGCTCGTGCAGGGGCTGCGCGACAAGGGCCTTGGCGACATCGTTTCTTCGTGGGTCGCAAAAGGCCCGAACCTTCCGATCTCCGAGCAACAACTGCAGCAGGCAATCGGGAATACGCGGATCGCCGAAATCGCGCAGAAGGCCGGACTCGACCCGGCGATCGTCGCTCAAAAGCTGTCCGTCCTGCTGCCGACGGTCGTTGACCAGCTCACGCCAGACGGAAAGTTGCCCGCGGCGCCCCCGAGCTGAGCGGTCTCGGTCGCACGGCACAACAAAGCGGCTCCCCGTTCGGGGAGCCGCTCGAGCGATCCGGCCGCTCGACCGCTGACGCGCTACGGCTTCAACCACTTCGCGACGCCACCGTGGCGCGAGCAGGCGCCCTGGCGATTCGCCGCGTGCGAGTACAGTCCATCCTTGCATTGCGCGATCGCGCCTGTTGCATCGTTGTCCTCGCCACGCTTCGACGAAGGCTTCGCAGCTTCTCGCGCGCTCGGCGCTTGGGACTTCGCCTCGGATCGCGTCCGAGCAGGTGAGCCCGGAGGCACGGCAGCTGGGAGTGATGGCGCGGCCGTTGCCGCCGCTGATCGTTTGACGCCGCCGTGACCTGAACACGCGCCGCGTCCTCCCTTGCTCATCGTCCCATCGCTGCACTCGACCTCGGCGCCGGCGTCGGCCTTGGCCTTCGTCTCGGTCTTTGCAGCGGATTTCGCCGCCTTGGCGGCGGCTTTGGTCTGAGCTTTCGCAGCATCCTTGGCAGCCGCGGTTGCCTTTGCATCGACGCCGCCGTGCCCCGAGCAAGCGCCCCTGCCCGTTACGGCGGAGGTCGAGCCGTCCTTGCAGACGGTGGCTTGGGCATCGAGCCGAGCTCCGGCCGCACCGAGCATCAACAACGCTGCGGCGGTCGAAACCATCGTTCGTGTTCGCATCATCGCTCCCATGAAAAAGTCGATCGATTAGCGCGTGAATCATGCGATCGGCCTTCGGCTACTGCCGCACGAGGCCGATCGGCGCGTGAGTATGTGCTGCGTCACGACCCGGCGCAAATCCGAGCGACGCCGCGCCGGCTCTGCCCGGCATGCTCTCTGCTCTTCCGTGGCGTCGATGATCCTCTCGCCACGGTACATCCCGCGCCTTGCGGCCACGGTGGGGCTGTTCACGCGCTACGGCCTCGCCGATTTCGCCAAACAGCAAGGACTCGAGGGGCTCGCGCGCGAGCCCGAGCCCGGTGAAGACAACGGTGGCTCGCCCCACGTCGCGCGGGCGTTCCGGAAGCGCCTCGTCGAGCTGGGGCCGGCGTACATCAAGCTCGGGCAGGTGCTCTCCACGCGGCCGGATTTGCTCCCGGACTCGTACATCCACGAGCTGGAAAAGCTGCAGGACGACGTTGATCCCATTCCGCTGTCGGATGTCAGGGAGACCATCGAGTCCGAGCTCGGCGGCCGCATGAGCAAGCTGTTCGAGTCGTTCGAGGACGAGCCGCTCGGCACCGCGAGCCTGGGGCAGGTTCATGCGGCCGAACTGCGCGGCGGACGGCCGGTGGTCGTCAAAGTCCAACGCCCGCACATCCGAAATCTGCTCGCCGACGACCTGGCCTTCTTCCACGAGCTCGCGTCGTTCCTCGCCGAGCATACGTCGGCCGGAGCGCGGGTCGACCTGATCGGCATCGTCCAGCAGCTCGAGCAAGCCCTGGCCGATGAGTTGGACTATCGCGTCGAGGCGCGGAACGTCGCCACGTTCCGCCGCTCACTCGCCGAATTCCCGCGCATCCTCGTGCCGCGCGTCATCGAGGCGTACACCACCGAGCGGGTGCTCACCACCGAGCGGGTGCGCGGCTCCAAGATCGATTCCATCTCGCCGCTCACGCGCCTCGACTACGATTTTCGGCCTGTGGCCGAGGACCTCACGCGCGCGTACCTCAAACAGATCACGATCGACGGCCATTTCCACGCCGATCCGCATCCCGGCAACGTATTCGTGGTCCTTCCGGACTCCACGAATCCGATGACGCCGTCGGAGGTAAAGGCCTACGAGCGACGCGCCGTCGAGCGACCGGCCGTCACGCCGCTGTCTCGGCTCGAGCATGCCGCGCAGCGCGAAGCCGCGCCCCAGCCGCCCGACGTCGACGTGAAGCTCGCATTGATCGATTTCGGAATGACCGCGCGTCTGTCGACCACGCTTCGCGAACAGGTCGTGCGGCTGCTCCTCGATCTCGCCGACAATCGCGGCGACGACGCGGCCGCCACGCTCGTCGAGATCGGCACCGAGCTGCCGGGGTTCGAGCGCGAGAACTACGTCCGCGAGATCGCGCAGCTCATGGCGCGCAACTACAACCTCACCATCGGCGAGCTCGATGCGGGAAAAGTGTTGTACGAGTTGATCAACATCTCGTATCAGCGCGGCCTGCGTCTTCCCGCCGAGCTGACGCTGCTGGCCAAGGCACTGTTCAACCTCGACACGGTCACCAAAGCGATCGACCCGCTCTATAGCCCGATTCCGACGATTCGTGAGTTCGGCAACCAGATCGCCGCCGATCGTGCCCGGCGCGAGCTCAATCCGAGGCGGCTGTACGACCTCGCCACGCGGGGTAGCGATCTCCTCATGGCGCTGCCGCATCGCCTCGATCGCATCACCGAGCGCCTCGCGGCCAACGAGTTCGAGACGCGCCTCGACGTCCCGCAGATCTCACTGCTCATCCAGGCGCTGCAGAAGGTGGCGAACCGGGTGTTCTCGGGACTCGTGCTCGCCGGACTGCTGATCGCGAGCGCGATGCTGATGCCCTACCGACGCTCGCTCGCGACCTGGGGATTTGTTCTTGCCGGCGCACTGGGA
>DATJHY010000258.1:0-14347 GCA_035493635.1 Gemmatimonadaceae bacterium
GGCGGCGGGACCGACCGGTTCCGCATCAAGATCTGGGACATCGCGACCAGCCTCGTCGTCTACGATAACCAGATCACCACGACTGACGACGCTGCACTCACAACTGTTGGGACGCTGCTCGGCGGCGGCAGCATTCAGATCCACTCGAAGTAACGCCGCACGACTCGCAGTTGGTTGTCTCCGAGGGCCGTAGCCACCAGCTACGGCCCTCGCATCATTGCATCGGCAGAGACCGAATTCAACGGACCAGGCCTTTGGGCAGGGCGACGAACCGCAGCCATATTACCAAGCTACCTCAATCATTCTCTGGACTTGTGATGAAGGGGTCGTGAGGCCCAACCGCCCCAGCCGCACCGCCCAGTTCGTCGCGCTCGGCCGCGCCATCGCGGACGCCGGGCTGTCGCACGTGCCGGGCTTCCGCGACCCGACCGCGCGCGTGTTTCTGAACGCGAGGGGCACGCGAAGCCTCGCCAGGATCACGGGCGCCGCGCGAGACGGAAAGACCAGCACCCGGGTCGAGATGGCGCGCGGCATGGCCGACCTGATGGCGCTGCGCACGACGGCCATCGACGCCGCGGTCCGCGAGAGCGTCGCCGCCGGCGCAACGCAGCTCGTGATTCTCGGCGCGGGCTACGACGGGCGCGCCTGGCGCATGAACGAGCTGGCCGGCGTGCGCGTCTTCGAGGTCGATCGCGCGGCAACGCAGGCCGACAAGCGCGCCCGCGTGGCCGAGCTGCCGCCCCCCATTGGCGACGTGCGCTTCGTCGCAATTGACTTCGAGCGCGAATCGCTCGCGGCCGTCCTCGAGCGCGCCGGCCACGACGGATCGTCGCCGACGTGCTGGATCTGCGAGGGCGTTGTCATGTATCTCACACGCGACGCCATGCATGCGACGCTCGCCGACGTCGCGGCGAGAAGCGCGCCCGGCTCGACGCTCTTGGTGAACTATCACACCGGTCATCGCCGATTCTTCGCGCGCCTCGTGTACCGGTTGATCGGTGAACCGCAGATCAGTGCGTGGACGCCCGACGAGATGGCCGCCGACCTGCGCGCGGTTGAGTTCGTCGTGCGCGAGGACTCCAGCATGGCCGACTGGAATCTTCGATTTGCGGAAGGGAAGGCGAGAGTCGATCGCGCGTCGTACATGCGGATGGCGGCCGCCACGGCGCGGCCGGTTCGCCGTGAATAGCGTCACTAGACTTGATAGCTCGCATAAGGCCGATACTTTCGAGGTTGACCACCGATTGAGCGTCGAGGACACGACCCGATTGGGGCGCCGAGCGGGCTGACCGACTATCACCGACATGCGGAAGGCACATGGCACGGGCACTCCGAATCGGGATCCTGGATCTCGTCACCAAGGCGCCCACGCGCGCCCTCTACGCCAGGGTGATGAACCCCAATCTGGCCAGCATCATGCCCCAGGCGCTCGCCGTCTGGTGCGAGGAGCTCGGCCACAAGGTCACCTTTGTCTGCTACACCGGCTTCGAGGACCTGCGCGCCGAGCTGCCGGATGAAATGGACGTGTTGTTCGTGGGGGCGTTCACGCAAGCCGCGCAACTTGCCTACGCCATCAGCAACATGTTCCGGCAGCGTGGCGCCGTCACGGTGCTCGGCGGGCCGCACGCACGCTGCTACCCCGACGACGCGCGCAAGTACTTCGACTACGTCCTGGGCTTCACCGACAAAGCCACCATGCACGAAGTGCTGCTGGACTGCGCGCGCCACCGCCCGCTCGGTGTCCAGCTGAGTGCGCCGCGGCAACCCACTGTGCTGCCGGGCGTGCGGGAGCGCTGGAAGTTCATCGCGCCCACGCTCGCCAAAGCGCCCACGCGTGTCAGGATCATTCCGATGATCGGCAGCCTGGGCTGCCCGTACACGTGCAGCTTCTGCATTGACTCGGTGGTCGACTACCAGCCGATGAGCTACGACCAGATTCGCGAGGACCTGCGATTTCTGGTGAAGACCGTCCAGCGGCCCGCCGTGGGGTGGCACGACCCCAACTTCGGCGTCCGCTTCGACGATTTCCTGGGCGCGATCGAGGATGCCGTACCACCCGGCGCAATCTCGTTCGTTGCCGAGAGCAGCCTGTCGCTCCTGTCGGAGCCAAAGTTGAAGCGGCTCCGGGCCGCCGGCTTCGTGGGCATGCTCCCTGGAATCGAATCGTGGTACTCGCTGGGCAACAAGGCACGCACGGGGACCAAACAGGGAATGGAGAAGGTCGAGCAGGTTGCCGAGCACGTGAACCTGATCCTTCGATACATCCCCTACGTGCAGACCAACTTCGTGTTGGGGTTGGACGCGGACAGCGGCAGCGAACCGTTCGAGCTGACCAAGCGCTTTCTGGATCGGACGCCAGGCGCGTTTCCCGGGTACTCGTTACTGACCGCCTTTGGCCAGGCCGCGCCGCTGAACCTCGAGTTCCAGCGGGATGGACGCGTGATTCCGTTCCCGTTCCACTTTTTGAATAACAATCACGCCATGAACGTGCGGCCCAAGAATTACGCGTGGCCAGAGTTCTACGACCGTCTGATCGACCTGTCGAAGTACTCGTTTTCCTGGTCGATGATCGGCCGCCGCGCCACGGGCACACAGCTCGGGCACGCCACCTGGCTCAACGTCGTGCGCGGAATATCCTCGGAGGGATTCGGCCGCATCCGGTACCATACCGCCATCCGGCGACTTCTCGATGCCGACCGGAGCGTGCGTGCCTTCTTCGAGGGCGAAAGCCGGCAAGTGCCGGCCTTTTATGTCGAGCGGCTGCGGCGAGACATGGGGCAGTGGTGGGACTACCTACCGGCGGGCGCACTGGAGCACGATCCCGAGGCCTACCTCGCACGGGAGCGCGCGGCTACGGTGTCGCTCTCGAAGGCGCCCGCATCACCGGCGCCGGGATGAGTGCGCGGCGATCCTCGCCACGCGCACGATTCCACCAAACGCTACTCCAGCCTCAGCGCGATCACCGGATCGACCCGCGCCGCGCGCCGCGCCGGAATCCACGCCGCGAACGCGGCCACCGCGGCCAGCACCGCCACCGCGATCGCGAGCATGCGCGGATCGCTCGTCGACGTGTCGTACAACATCGCCGTGAGACTGCGCCGGAGCACCCAGAACGCCAACAGGCCCGCGACGACGCCCGCGCTCACCGACACCAGACACCGGCGCACCACGCCGAGCGCCACGCCGGCGCGCGTGGCTCCAAGCGAGAGGCGGATTCCGATCTCGCGCGTCCGCTGCTGCACGACCGCCGCGATCACACCGTAGATCCCGATCGCCGCCAGCAGCAGCGCCGACGCCGCGAACGCGCCGATGAGCAATGTCCGAAAACGTGGGCCGGCGACGCTGCGGCTCACCACCCGCGCCAGCGGCTCGATCTCGGGCGCGAGCTGCGGCTCCTCGGCGACGACCGCCGTGCGCAGCGCGCTCGCGAGCCGCGACGGATCGCCGCGCACGAGCAGCACCGTCGCTGCCCCAGCGCGTCGTGCTCGAGGCAGGAGCACGGTTGCGCGTGGCGCGCGATCGAGCCCCAGCTCGTGCATGTTGCCGGAGAGCCCGATGACCATAGTTTGAACCTGCCGGTCCTTCTCCGTTATTCGCCAGCGATCCTTGAAGTGGCCGATCTGGATCGTGCGGCCGATCGGCGAATCGTTCTTCCAGAAGTGCCGCGCGAACGCCTGATTCACGATCGCGATGGGCTCGCTCTGCGCCACGTCGCCGGCCCCGAAGTCGCGTCCCGCCAGCAACGGTACGCCGAGTGTCGCGAGGTAGTCGGGCGACACGAAGCGGAGCTCGACGGCACCGGTCGCGAGCTCTGGATGCTCGCGCGTGTCGACAACGAAGTTCACTCCGCGCTCGAGCGGCAGGTTCGGCGCGGCCGCCGCGTGCTCCACGCCGGGAAGACTGCGGACGCGCGCGAGCAGGCGATCGACGAGGTTGTCGCTGCGCGCCGCATCGTAGCTCGCCGGGAGCTTGCCGAGTCTGACCGCGACAACCCGATCTGCGTCGAAGCCGGGATCGACGTGCATCAGACGCGCAAAGCTCGCGATGAGGAGCGTCGCGCCGGCCACCAGTACGACGGCCGACGCGGTCTCGAGAAACACTAGCGTCTCGCGCGTGCGAGCGCCGCCGCCCGTGCTGCCGCGCGCGCCGCTCAGAATCCCGGATTGGAGTTGCACTCGGAACGACGGCACAGCGGCGGCGAGGCCGAACACGAGACCCGTCGCCACCGACACGGCGACGGCGTACGCCACGGCACGCCCGTCGAGGGCCGGCGACATGCCGGCGGGCAGCGCCGACGGCGCGGTGGCGAGAAAGCCGCGGAGTGCGAGCCAGCCGACGAACAGGCCGAGCGCCGCCGAGAGCACCGCGAGGACGAGCCCTTCGGTGAGGAGCTGCTGGAGGATGCGCGCGGGACCGGCGCCGATCGACGCGCGCACGGCTATCTCGCGCTGGCGCGCCGACGCGCGCACGAGGAGCAGTGTCGCCGTGTTGGCGCAGGCGATGAGTAGCAGGAGCGACACGGCGCCGAAGAGGACCCAGAGCGTTCGTCGCACGCCGCCCACGGACACGTCGCGATACGTGTAGAGCTTGAACCCTTCGTGGGCTCCGGCGAGGGTGGGGAACGCCGCGCGGAAGGTCTGGCTCAACGACGCGAGGTCGGCGTCGCGCGCGGCGTCGCTCGTGCCGTGACGGACGCGCGCGATGGCGTCGGTGTTGTGGCCTTCATCGATGGGATCGGCGTGCACGGCGACCGGCACGAGATACCCGCCGTTGTCGATCGCCGGGGGAAAGCGGTAGTCGGAGGGCATGACGCCGATCACCGTTTTCGGCTTGCCGTCGAACAGCACGTGGCGCCCGACGATGTGCGGGTCGGCGCCGAAGCGCGTGCGCCAGATGGCGTCGCTGAGGATGACCACCGGCGCGTCGCCGGTCGCGACCTCCGTCGAATCGAATGGCCGTCCGAGTCGCGGCGCAAAGCCGATCGTGCGGAAGAAGTCGCCGCTCACGCGGAGGCCGCGCACTGGCGTCGCGACATCGCCGTCGCCGAGCCGCGCCTCTTCCGTGGAGAACGTTGCGACGGCAGCGAACGAGCGCCCGTGTTCGCGAACGAACTGATACTGGAACGCGGTGAGCGCGGGGATGTCGCCGCCCTTCTCCCAGACCCAGCCGAGGTAGGTGAAGTCCTGGGGCTCGGGGATGGGCAGCGGCCTGAGGAGGACGGCGTCCACCACGGTGAAGATCGCAGTGCTCGCGCCGATGCCGAGCGCCATGGTTAACATCGTCGCGAGCGCGAACGACGGGGCTCGTCGGAGTGCGCGGAGCGCGAAGCGTACGTCGGCGGCGACATTCTCGGCGAGGCGGGCGCGGTACGCGTCGCGTGCTTCTTCTCGCGCCGCGTCGACGCTGCCGAACGTGAGCCTGGCCTGGCGCGCGGCGGTCTCGGGCGGCATTCCCCGGTCGAGATTGCGCTTGGTGGCCATCTCGAGATGAAAGTTCATCTCGCGCTCCATCTCGCGGTCGAGTGCGTCGTCGCGGCGGAGCGTGCCGCTGAGGCGCGACCACCAGGCGCGGAGGCTCATCGCTCGGCGCCGGCGAGAATGAGATTGACGCCGCGCGAGAGCTTGTCCCACTGCGCGCGCTCGGCGGCGAGCTGCTTGCGACCGGCGCGGGTGAGGCTGTAGTACCGCGCGGTGCGATTGTTCTCGGTGGTGCGCCAGTCCGACGACACCCATCCGCGCGCGACGAGCCGGTAGAGGGCGGGGTAGAGCGAGCCCTGGTTGACGCTCAACAGCCCATTCGAGCGGCGCTCGATGCGCTCGGTGATGCCCCAGCCATGCATCGGCTCGTCCTGGAGCACCTCGAGGACGATCATCTCGAGGGTGCCCTTGATGACTTCCCCACCACGAGGGTCGGGCATGCGCGTTCTCGTGAGACGGTTGCCGAAAAGGAATGGAGCGTTCCTTTCGTTTTGTCAAGGGAGAGGGGCGGCAATGCCCAAGGCCCTACTCGGCGCGAAGCGTCACCGCCGGGTCGATCGTCGAGGCTCGACGCGCCGGCACGTAGCTCGACACCACGGCGACGGCGAGCAGCGTCAACGTCGCCGCGAAAAAGCTGACGACGTCTCGCGGCGCGATGCCAAATACCAGATTTCGCATCATTCCGCTCAGCGCGAACGCCGCCACGAGGCCGGCGGTCGAACCGATCAGCGCCATCGATGCTCCTTCGCGCAACACGAGTCGCGACACGTCACCGCGCGTCGCGCCAAGGGCGACGCGAATACCGAACTCGCGCCGGCGCTGCGTAACGCCGTACGCCACGACGCCGTAGATCCCGACCGCGGCGAGTATCAGCGCGATCGCGCCGAACGACGAGATCAGCGTCGTGGTGAGACGGCGGCGAACGAGCGAGCGGGCGACGACTGATTCCAGCCCCCGCACTTCATAGACGGGCTGGTCGCGGTCGACCGAGCGAATCGCGTCGACGACCGGCTCGGCGAGCGCCGCCGCCGAGCCACCGCCGCGCATCACCAGCACCATGCGATCCTGCGTCACCTGGTGATGGCTCCAGTAGACTTGTGGACGAGGATCCTCGTCCACGCTCGTCGCGCGAATGTGACCGACGACGCCGATGACCGTACTCCATGCGCCGCCCGTGAAGCGCACCCGTTTGCCGAGCGCGCTCTGGCCCGGCCACATCGTGCGGGCGAGGCGCTCGTCGACAATCACGACGGGCGACGCCTGGGCGCCGTCTCGCGACGTGAACGTCCGTCCGGCGCGCAGCGGGATGCGAAGCGTCGCGAAGTAATCGGGCGTCACCGGGCGCGAGTCCACGGCGTCGATCTCGACGATCGATCCCGGCGCCCGCTCCACGTCGATCGACATCGTCTGATTGCCGGCGAGCGGGAGCCGATTGACCATGCCTGCATTCGTCACGCCGGGAATCGCCCGCACGCGCGCGAGCAGGCGATCATAGTACGCCGCCACGTCGGCGTCGGTCGGATACTTCGAGCGGGGCGCCGCCACATGGAACGACTCGACGCCATGTGGATCGAAGCCAAGCTCGACGCCGGCGAGCGCGAGCGAGCTTCGAATCAGCAAGCATGCGCCGACGAGCAGCGGTACGGCGAAGGCGATCTGGAGCGCGACGCCCAAGCGGCGGGCGTCCGCTCGCCGGCGGCCGGTCGTCACGGCGCGTCCACCCTCCTTGGTCATGGCCGTAAAGTCCGAACGCCACGCCTGGATCGCCGGCGTGAGGCTCGCGATGAGGCCGGTGACGACGAGCATCCCGAGCGACAACAGGATCACCGGCGTATTCACGGCGACGCTCTCGAGGCGTGGCACTCCCGGCGGCGAGGCCGCGACGAATGCGCGCACGCCCACGTTGGCGGCTGCGACACCGAGCGCGCCACCTACCGCGAGGATGGGCACCACTTCGGCGATGGCCTGCGCGACGAGCCGCCCGCGCGATGCGCCGAGGGCGAGCCGCAGCGAGTATTCGGCCGAGCGCGACGCCGCGCGCGCGCCGAACAGATTCGACAGGTTGAGGCAGGCGATGAGCAGGAGACAGAACGATGCAGCGAGCAAGACGTCGAGCGGCGCCCGCACGTCATGCACGGCATTCTCCAGGACTGGCTCGAGCACCACGCGCCAGGTTGGGTGGACTTCCGCCGCGTGGCGCTTGGCGATCGCCTGCATCTCGGCGTCGGCTTGCTCGAACGTCACACCTGGGCGCAGCCGCGCGACGACGGCGTAGTTCTCCGTGAGCTCACGCGTCAGCTCGCGCGGATTGAACACGATCGGGAGCCAGAGCTGGTAGTCTCGTGACGGATACTGGAACTCGGGTGGCATGACGCCAATCACCGCGTACGGCGCGCCGTTGAGCTGGATGCTGCGCCCCACGATCGATGGATCGCCGGCGAACTGCCTTCGCCAAAACGCGTCGCTGAGTATCACGACGCGCTCGTCTCCCGGCTGGCCGGCGTCCGGTGAAAAGACGCGGCCGATCGCCGGCAGGACCCCGAGCACCGGGAGGAGGTTGCTCGACACGCGCGCGCCCGCGACCCGCTCCGGCTCACCCGCGCCGACGAGATTCATATTCTGAATGCTGCTGCGGACGAGGCCGATGCCGGCGAAGGCGCGGGTCGACTGCCGCCATTCGATCACGTCCGCGGCGCTCGGATACATGCGCGTGAGTCCCGTCGACGGCCCCCGCGACCACCAGATGCTCACCAGGCGTCCGGGATCGCGGAATGGCAAGGGCCGCAGCATCACGCCGTAGACGACGCTGAAGATGGCTGCGACCGCGCCGATGCCGAGCGCAACGACGGTGAGGCCGGCGAGCGCGAAGGCCGGTGATTTCGCCAGCAGTCGCGTGCCGAATTTCATGTCGCGTCCGAGCTGGCGGAAGAGCGAGCCGGGGCGTTGGTCGCGCGCCGTCTCCAGTGCGGCGTCGACGCTGCCGACGGTGAGGCGCGCCTGGCGGTACGCCCGTTCGGGCGACAGGCCGCGCGCGATGTTCGCCTCGGTCTCGCGCTGTACGTGAAAGCGAAGCTCCTCGGCGAGGTCGGCGTCGACGCGCGCGTTGCCAACGAGCGCCCGCGCGAGCGCGGCGAGGCGATAGAAGAGTCTCATGCGACTACTCTGGTCACGCGTTTCGCAGAACGAGGGCGATGGCGGCGGAGAGGCGGTCCCAGTCCGCGCGCTCCACCAGAAGGCGACGCTTGCCGGCGGCGGTAAGGCGGTAGAAGCGCGCGCGGCGGTTGTGCTCGGACGTCCCCCAGTCGGCGACAACCCAGCCTTGGCGCTCGAGGCGTTGCAAGGCCGGGTAGAGGGACCCCTGGTTGACCTGGAGGACGTCCCTGGAGAGCAGCTGGATGCGCTGCGCGATCGCCCAACCGTGCAGCGGCTCGGCGGCGATGGTGCGCATGATGAGCAAGTCGAGCGTTCCCTGGACGAGGTCGGTGGGCTTCACGCGGTCCCCTCGATTATCGACAAGGGAGTGTACGGCCGCTATTGTAGATAATCAAGGGGAGCTACGACGATGACGCCCCGCGGCGCCGGTCGGCGGACTTTCGCATCGGAGCGCTTCGCGTCACTGTGGCAACAACGACCAGGCGACGGCGAGTCCGTCATGGCCGTTCGGTGTCACGGACGCTGACAATAGCCACCGATCCAGCCGGTTGCGCGGGCTCGTTCGGTGATTGAACCGCACGACCTTGTTGCCGGCGAACGTTCCGATGCCCGCGCCCATGATCACGTCGGTCGCCCAATGCTTGTTGTCGTACATACGTGAGAGCGCGACCGCCGTGGCGCCAGCGTACATCGCCGTGCCGACGTACCACTGCGAACCGGGCCACCAGCGCGAGGCCTCGTTGGCGACAACTGCCGCGGCCGCGAAGGCCGACATCGTGTGGCCACTGGGAAAGGAAGAGTAGTCACTGCCTTTCGTGAAGCCTCGCAGGAGCCCGAAGTCGCTCGGATTCGTGTCGCGAACGACGTACGGGCGCGCACGGCCGGCGGTCAACTTGATCGCCGACGTGACGACGGTGGCGACTCCGATGGCCTCCTCGCCGTGGAGGCCGAGGTCGGCGAGTTCCTTCGTGTGCGCGAGCCGGCCGACCGCGTACATCGATGTTCCGATGATCAAAGAGCCCGGGTCGGCGATGAGACGCACGTCCGTCGCCAGGTTCTTGAGCAGACGGTTCGCTTGTGGTGAAGGTTCCTGCAGCTCTCCGGCGATGCGCTTGTCGAGTGGTCGAAGCGCGAGGGTTCCAACGAGGAAGAATGCGCCGAGATAGGCATCGTCGCGCGCGAACAGCGAAATGTGAGGGAGCTGCGCGCTATCCGCGGACTGTGCATACGCCGCCGCGTATGGTGCTACGGCCAATAGGCCGAGGCACCAGCGGGCGATGATCTTGGCGATGACGATTCTGCGCATCAGGTTTGTCTCGTCGGCGCGGCAGGCCTCGCTGGTGCACGCGACGTGCCGCTCTGACGCGCGGAGCTCCGCTACCTCCCGATCACCAGAATCGTAAACGACCCCGGAACCGCCGAGCCCCGCCCGCCGCGTCCACCCGGCGGCGGCTCCGGCGGCGGCGTGATCTCCTGCGCCATCGTGAACACGCGCCCGGTCTTCGGGTCAAATGTGATCGTGCGCGAATTCCCCATCGTCGGCAGAATCTGTTCGACCATGAAGCTCGTCGGACTATTCTCCTTCACGATCGTGAGCTTCCCGCCGCCTGTGCTGAATGCCTCCATGGTTTGCGGATTGAACGCCATGCCGTCCGAGCCGGCGGGCAGCGGCAGCGTCGCCAGGATCTTGCCGTCTCTCGCGCTCAGCACCGTGATCGAGGCAGCACTCGCCACGCCGGGCCCCGGCGCTGGCGCGTCCACGGCGCTCGCGCACGCGGCAAAGAGGATCTTGTTCTTGTCGTCCAACGCCAGTCCGTTGCAGCGCGTCTTGCCGCCCAAGGAGTAGTTGGCGGTGTTCTTCATTGTTTTGGCGTCGATGATCGCCACCGCGCCGGTGTCCTGACGCACGACGTAGACGGTGCCGTGTCCGTCGGCCACGCCCTGTTCGGGCGCGCCCTTGACGTCGGCGTAGCCGAGCAGGTTGCCGTCATGCGAGTCCACGACGGCGCAGTTCTTGGTGGGATGGCTGCAGACGTACACGTGGTCGTTGTACGAATCGAAGAAGATCCCGTCCGGCGCGAATCCGCTGTCGTACGGAATGCGCTTCAGTTCCATCATCGTCTTGGGATCGAACATGAGGAGGGTCGGCCTGCTGCTCGCGAACCCATGGCCGCTCGTTGCGTCCACGACGGCGCCATTGCCGGACGTGCCAAGCAAAACGCCCACCGAATCGAGATTGTCGAGATTGTACGCCATGATTCGCGGTCCGTAGCTCTGGTCCGTCGAACCGCGCCCGGGGCCGCCGCGCGGAATGTAGAGGCGCCGGTTCACCGGGTCCGCGTTGATGTAATCCCATCCTCCTTCGCCGCCCACACGCGCGGCTTTGAGGACCTTGTACGGGCCAGCGGCCGACGGTTCTTGCGCCGCAAGCGCGGCGGCAAGCGCGGTCAGAACGGATGCGACCAACACGCCCCTCATACGAACGCTCCGTTGCAGGTTTGGTTCAGACGTTGAATCGAATGCTCAGAATCTCGCCGTCGGCGACCACGTAGTCCTTTCCTTCGACCTTGAGGTGCCCCGCGTCGCGCAACGCGTGTTCCGAGCCGTACTTGATGAATTGCTCATAGGGCATGACCTCGGCTCGTATGAACCCGCGCTCGAGATCGGAGTGAATGCGGCCGGCGGCTTGCTTGGCGTGCGTGCCCCGCCGAATGGGCCACGCCCGAACCTCGTCCTCTCCAACCGTGAAGAACGAGATCAGATCGAGGAGCCCGTAAGCCGCGCGAATGAAGCGCGTGACCGCGGATTCTGTGAGGCCGTAATCGGCGAGAAACGCCGCCTGATCTTCCTTCGCCATTGTCGCAATCTCGGCTTCGATGCTCGCCGACAAAACGATGCCCGCCGCGTGTTGCTGCTGGAGGGCTCGGGCGATCGTCGGTGGCAGAGGACTCGCCGCGTCTTGTTCGCCACGATTGAGCACGACGAGCAGCGGCCGGTCGGTCAAGAACGCGTAGCCGCGCAGCGGTTCGCGGTTGAGCACCTGCGGCGAGAGCGACCGGATCGGCAGCTCCTGCTCGAGCGTCGCCTTCATGTGCTCGAACATGGCGACCTCCAGCGGATCTGCCTTCTCCTTTCGCGCGCGATCGATACGCCGCTCGACGATGCCAAGATCGGCAAGAATGCATTCGGTCAGAAACGCGTCGAGATCGGCGGCGGGATCCGGGGCGCGGTCGAGCGCGGGGTTGTCGAAATCGCGCAGCACGAGGCAGAGCACGTCCTGTTCGCGAATGCGATCGAGGGCTTTCCGCGACAGTCCCTTGCTCTCGGCGCCGTGCTCGCCAGGAATGTCGCTGAAGACGATCTCGGCGTACGTGGTCTTTTTCGGCTTGAAGATGTGACTGAGGCGGTCGATGCGCTCGTCGGGCACCTTGACGGTGCCGAGGTGCACGTCGCCGCCGAACCCGGTGGGCACGGCCAGGCCGGTCAGCGTATTGAAGACCGTGGTCTTTCCCGAGCCAGCAAAACCAACGAGACCGACTTTGATAAGGCACCCCGTGTGTCGCGCGGATCGGCAACGAGTATCGACGCCAGGGCACGCGATGTCAAACAACACGGTCGGGCGCGCCACACCGGGAACCTCGCAGCGACGAGGCTGATATAGGTTTCAATGGGTTTCGTGTTCGCTCGAAGCCGCAAGGTGCGCTGGGCGTTTCGGCGACGCGTGCCGCATGTCAGCAGCGCTCCACCACGCAGCGCTCCCATTCGAGGTGAGCATGCAGGTACCGGTCATGGCGGGCGTCATCGCGCGTCGCGTGCTCGTCAACTATCGTGTGGCGCCGGACGTCCTCGCGCGCCTGCTGCCTCCGCCATTTCGCCCGCAGCTGGTCGGCGAGTGGGGCGTCGCGGGCATCTGCTTGATCGGGCTGCGCGCCGTGCGCCCGCGCGGGCTTCCCGCCGCGGTCGGCCTCGCCTCCGAGAACGCCGCGCACCGCGTCGCGGTCGAGTGGGATGAGCGTGGCGCAACGCGCCGTGGGGTCTACATCCCGCGCCGGGACACGAGCAGCCGGGTGAACGCCGCGGTCGGCGGCCGCCTCTTCCCGGGCGTCCACCACCGGGCATGCTTCACGGTGCACGAGTCGGCCGATCACGTGGCGGTCTCTCTCGTCAGCGACGACGGGCGTACGCGGGTCGCCGTCGAGGGGCGGGTGAGCGCCGCGCTGCCAGCCGACTCCGTGTTCGGTTCCCTCCCCGCCGCCTCGGCGTTCTTCGAGCACGGCGCGCTTGGCTACTCGGCGGGGCGGACGCCCGGCGTGTATGACGGATTGGAACTGCGGACGACGGCGTGGCGGGTGGCGCCGTTAACGGTGGAGCGGGTCGCCTCGAGCTTCTTCGAGGATCCAGAGGCGTTCCCGGCCGGGAGCGCGGCATTCGATTGCGCGCTGCTCATGCGTGACGTGGCGCACGAGTGGCACGCGCGCGGGGCCCTTGCCGGCTCATCGCCGGACTTGCGCGAATAATCCGCCATATGTAGAATAGCAGCATGCAGCGGCTCACCCGGACAATGACGCGCACGCTCCTCGCCTTTCTGGAGACGCCGAGGAGCTGGCGCTACGGCTACGACCTGATGAGGGTCGCCGATCTCTCGTCAGGCACGCTGTACCCGCTCCTCGCGCGACTCACAGACGACGGCTGGCTCGAGTCGCGCTGGGAGCAATCCGAGTCTCCGGGGAAGCCGCCGCGACAACTGTATCGCCTCACCGCCACCGGCCGAATTCAGGCGCGCCATGCGCTGCAGCGCGCGCAGGCATCGTGGCTCCGGCCTCCGCGCACTCGCGAGGCCTGATCATGCCGCACCGCTTTCCCCGCGCGCTGCGCCGCATCGTCGAGCGCATGGCCGAACATTCCGTCCCGCGGCATCGCGAGCTCGTGCGAGGAATGGTATCGGAACTCGATTCCATCGCCGATCCCGCTCAGCGGACGCGCTTCGCCCTGGGCGCAATCGCCGCGATCGTTCGCCTGGCGCTGAGCGGGTATGGCGAAGCGATCGTCCATTTGCCGGGCCGATTGGTCGGCGCCACCGAGCCGCACGACGTCGTACACTCTGGAGGTCCCTCGATGTTGAAGTTCGCGACCCGGCAGCTCCTGCGCCGCCACGTCACGCCCTTTGCCGTTTCGCTCGCGTCGCTGACGCTGCTCCTGCTCACGAATTACGCCGCGCGGCAGGTGCCGCGACTGACGGAGAGGGGAGTCCCGGCCGGCACGATCGTCGCCGCGCTGCTGCTTGCGGTGCCATTCATTCTGGCCATGACGATGCCGATGGCTGTCTTCATTGCCGTGTCATGGGTCTTCAGCCGATTGGGCGCGGAAGGTGTGTTCTCGGCGGCGCAACGTGAGCGCCACGGCGTTCGCCGGTTGATCGCTCCCGTGTTCGGCGCTGCCGCCGTCATCGGCATGCTGGCGCTCGTGTTGAACACTCAGATCCTTCCGCGTGCGAACGCGCGCCTCGCGGAGGTGCTCGCGGGCGCCCCGCGCGTGAACTCCCGTACGATGACCATCGGCGAACTGCGCGAAGCGGCACGCGGCGTCCGGACGGAAGCCGGGCCGGACGCCGCGGCGCGCGGGGCCGCGTACGAGGTCGAGATCCACAAGAAGTTTGCCCTCGCCGCCGCGTGCATCGTTCTGGCGCTGGCTGGCGCGGCGTTCCCGCTTCGCTTCCC
>DATJHY010000259.1:0-7504 GCA_035493635.1 Gemmatimonadaceae bacterium
AACGACGGAAGTGCCAAAGAACGAAAGGGCCAAACGGCGAAAATGCCAACCGGCGTCAAGAGCGGGACTGACAAAGAGCGCAAAACGGCGGGTGAACGGGATGAGCGCGTCACCCGCTGTTTGGCTTTCACGTAGTTCCGCGGTTTGTCCGCCGCATTTGACGCCGTTTGGCACTTTCGCCGTTTGGCATTTCCGTCGTTTGGCATTTTCGCCGTTTGGAATTCCCCGCTCTCAGCGCCCGCCCCTAGCACTCGCCCTCTGCCGTCCGCCCTTTCTGAATTACCAGATTCTCGCCCGCAGGCTATCCGCCCTCACCATCGGATCGCCCGGCTTGCACCCCCACGCCTTGGCGAACTCCGGCATGTTGCTCACCGGCCCGTTCGTGCGCCACTTGCCTGGCGAGTGCGGATTCGTTTTCAGATTCTGCAGCTCCGCCTCCGGCCGCGTGAGCCCGCGCCATACCTGTGCCCAGGCAAGGAAGAACCGCTGTTCCGGCGTGAAGCCGTCGATCTTCGTCCGCGGTTTGCCGGCGAGCGCTTTCTCCATCGCGTAGTACGCCACCGTCAAGCCACCGAGATCGGCGATGTTCTCGCCGAGCGTGAGCCGGCCATTCACGTGCGATGTGCTATCCACCACAGTGTAGGCGTTGAACTGATCGACAACGCGTTGTGCGGCGGTCTTGTACTTGGCCGCGTCCTCCGGCGTCCACCAGTCGCGCAGATTCCCCTGCGCGTCGAAGTTGCGGCCGGAGTCGTCGAAGCCGTGCGTCATCTCATGGCCGATCACGGCGCCCAGTGCGCCGTAGTTCACCGGGTCGTCGGCTTTGGGATCGAAGAACGGCGGCTGCAGAATGCCGGCAGGGAACTGGATCTGGTTGAGCGACGAGCTGTATGACGCGTTCACGGTCGGCGGCGTCATGCTCCACTCGGTACGATCCGGAGCGTGCCCCACACGCGCCCAGCTCCGCGCCGCGTTCCACTCGGCGACCGCGCGCTGATTCTCCGCATACGCGCCGGGCTTGAGCGTCAGCGACGAGTAGTCGCGCCACTTGTCGGGGTACGCGACCTTTCGCAGGAACGCGTTCAGCTTCGCGACCGCCTGCACCTTGGTCGGCTGACTCATCCAATCGAGGCCATTGATACGATCGCGCAGCGCCGACACCAGGTTGTCGACCATCCTCGTCGCGCGAGCTTTCGCCTCGGGCGAGAAGTTGCGCTTGATCCACTGTTCGCCCACCGCTTCGCCGAGCGCGGCGTTCGTTGCCGCCGCGCACTGCTTCACTCGCGCCTGCTCTTCCTTGACGCCGGTCGTGATCTGTTGCCAGCGGAACGCTTCTCTGCGGAACGCCGAGCCGAGCGAATTCTCCGTGCCGTTCACGGTGTGCCACCGGAGGTACGCCTTCCAGGCATCGACCGGCGCGGCGACGATCAGTGAATCGAGCGCCGCGAAGTACTTCGGCGCGCGCACGTTCACGTCGCTCGCGCGACCGCCCTGCTGCTGGATGTACCGCGTCCAATCGATGTGCGGCGTCATCTTGCCGAACTCGGCGAGGGTCATCTTGTGATATGTCGCCACGGGATCGCGCATGTCGGCCTGCGGAATCGTGACTTTGGCGATCGCGGTCTCGAGATCCATGATCGCCCTGGCATCCGCCGCGGCTTGTGCGTTCGTTTCGCCGATCAACTCGAGCGATCGCGTGACGTGATCGACATAGTCGGCGCGACGCTTCTGCGCGCGGGCGGTTTGGTCGAGGTAGTCCTCGCGGTTGAGTCCGAGCCCACCCTGGTTGGCGGAGAGAATCACCATCTTGCTGTTCCTAGGATCCGTCTGCGGCCCGAGCGAGAATGGTGCGACTCCGCCACCGCCACGTCCGCCACCTCCCCCGCCGACGCGGAGCGTTCGGCTCCCGAAGAGCTTCACCACGTCGTCGGTCGTCTTCGCCTGCGCGATCGCCGCGAGCGCGGGCTTGATCGGCGTGTAGCCCACCTTCTCCATTGCCGTCGTGTCCATGCACGCGCCGAAGAACGTCCCGATCTTCCAGTCGTTCGATCCTGACTTGGCCTCACCGTCGCGGACGAGGTTGGCGTCGTCGATCACGATTTTTTGCACGACCTCCTGGTTCTGATCGCCCAACATCCCGAAGCTGCCAAGATTCGTTTTGTCGGGCGGGATCGTGTGCGACTTGAGCCAGCCCCCGTTGGCGAACTCGTAGAAGTCGGTACAGGCGGCGCAGGTGGTGTCGAGGTTTGCGCGCGAGAGGGGCTTGGGCGCGGGCTGTTGTGCGATGACACTCGCGGCCGAAGCCACGCCGACGGAAGCGGCAAGAATGCCGCGGGCAATTGCGATTCGCATAGGACAGACTCGGTTCGTGTTGTCGGGGGTGTGACCTTTGGAAGCTGACAACCGAACCGGTTGGGTGCAATTGCGGCTCCGGCGGCCGAAGTCTCGGTGATCCCTGCTGGCTGGATCCCGCGCTACACAAGGACGCAGGCCGGATTTCGCCCTGAATTCCGTTCAAGTAGTGCGAGTGAAGCTGCCGCACCTTCGCCTTTGCCAATGCCGTTGCGCCGAGGCATGTTCGTCTTTCCGCCCCATTCCAGCGAGCAATCATGACCGTCTCAACCCGCACTCTCTCCAACGAGTCCCCGCGCGACCTCGGCGCCAACTTCCACGGCGATCTCCTTTTGCCCGGTACCGACGCGTACGACGCCGGTCGCAAGGTGTGGAACGGGATGATCGACCGTCGCCCTGCCTGCATCGCCCGCTGCAAGAGCGCCGGAGATGTTCAGGCCGCGCTGCAATTCGCGCGGGACAATGGCCTCACTGTCGCCGTACGCGGCGGTGGACACAACGCGGCGGGCCTCGCCGTGTGTGACGGCGGTCTCGTCATCGACCTCGGCGGGATGCGAGACGTGGTCGTCGACGCCAAGCAGCGCATCGCACGCGCGGGCGGCGGCGCCACGTGGGGCGACTTCGACCGCGCCACGGCTGCGCATGGTCTTGCCACGACCGGCGGCGCGGTCTCCACCACGGGCATCGCCGGCCTCACGCTCGGCGGCGGGCTCGGTTGGCTCATGCGGAGCTACGGCATGGCGTGCGACAATCTCGTCGGCGCCGAGGTCGTGACGGCGGATGGTCGAGTGGTACGCGCGAGCGAAACGGAGAACCCGGACCTCTTGTGGGGACTGCGCGGCGGCGGTGGCAACTTCGGCATCGTCACTACGTTCGAGTACGCGCTGCACCCGGTGTCGACGATCTTTGGCGGAATGCTGCTCTATCCGCTCGCCAGCGCGCGCGACGTGCTGCGCGTCTATCGCGAGGTCACCACGTCAGCGCCGGACGCGCTTACGGTGTTCGCCGCAATGATGCACGCGCCCGACGGCGCGGCCGTGATCGGGCTTGTGATCTGCTACAATGGTCCGGCGGACGACGGCGAGCGCGCCATCAAGGCATTCCGCGATTTCGGCCCCATCGCGGGAGAAGTCGGTCCGATGCCCTACACCGCGCTTCAGAGCATGCTCGATGGGGCCTTTCCTGAGGGACTCCAGGTGCACTGGCGCTCCGAGTTCGTCCAGTCGATTCCCGATGCGCTCATCGACGCTGCTGTGTCGGCGTTCGAGAAGGTTCCGTCGCCGCTCAGCGCGCTCATGTTCGAGCAGTTTGGCGGGGCCGTGAAGCGCGTGCCGCGCGACGCGACCGCGTTCGACCAGCGCGATTCGGAATACAACCTCGTCATCGTGTCGCGCTGGGCGAACCCGGCGGACGCCGAGCCGAATGTACGCTGGGCGCGTGACGTGTCGGAGGTGTCGAAGCCGTACACGAATGGCCGCGTCTACGTCAACTACATCGGCGCGGGCGAAGCGCCGGACCGCGTGCGCGCCGCGTTTGGCGCCGACAAGTTCGAGCGACTCGCCCAGATCAAGCGGAAGTACGATCCGACGAACGTCTTCCGGCTGAACCAGAACATTCCGCCGAGCGATCGATAGATGTGATCGCGTCGAGTGGCCAAAATTGACAGTTCACGATTCACTGAAATGATAATCCGCAATTTCGCGCTGCGATCGCTGCTCACGCCGCTGGTGTGCGCCGCGCTTGCAGCGTGCACATCCGACGCCGTGACGGCCCATCCGGACGCAACGCCGCCCGGCTCGGCGCCGGATACCGTCGGTCAGGGCCCTCCAGCGCTCCCGCTGTTCTCGGGCGACATTCTCACCTACAAGCGCACATCGCCCTCTTCGTCCCCAATCGGCTCGCGCTACGTGATCTTTCCGGATGGCGCGTTCAGCGTGCAGTCCCTGCGCAGCGATGGAACAAACCCGACGACCTACACCGCGCACCGAGGGTATACGGTTCGCGCCGATTCGTTGATCAAATTCGGCTTCGTCATCGGCTCCGCCGAGCCACGCGACTGGGGCGCCAACGCCGTCGTCCATGGTGATTCGTTGATCGTCGACTACAACGATGCCATGCAGACGGCCGGCTTCGAGGACGGCGTCTACGTGCGATCGCCGGTGCCAGCACCGACCGACGAACACATTTACATCCGCACTCCCGCCGGATCGGGCAGTCCACTGCTGCTGGCCCGGGGTGGCTGGCCATCGTGGTCGCTTAACGCGCAACGGCTCGCGTTCCAACGTGACGGGCACATCTGCCTGATCGATCTTGACGGCGCGAATGAATCGTGTGTCGGGCCTGGATTCTATCCGGCCTTGTCGCCGAACGGAACGCGCATCGCCTTCGTGAACGCGGAGGGCATCGCGGTGATGAATGTCGATGGTTCGAATGTGCGGACGCTCATCCGCCACGGTTTTCGCACCGACACCTTCGCGCCGCAGGACCTCGGCGTGAGCGAGCCGGCGTGGTCACCGGACGGCCAGTCGATCGCGTTCGAGCACCTCGGCGACGCCGACACCAAGCCGGCCCAGCTATTTGTGATGAAATCCGACGGATCTGACGTTCGCGTGCTCACGGAGCCGGTCAATGGTGCGCGGTATGTCGAGGCGGACCCGGCGTGGGCGCCGAACGGCGAGCGAATCCTCTTTGTGCATCTCTCGCTCGGCATCGCCAGCGTCGAGGCGAGCGGCGGCGTGCCTAGGACCGTCTACGGGAGCATCCCCCCGAATTCGCTTCCGGCCAGGCCGACGCCATCGCCGGACGGTCTCGCCGTGGCTTACACGCTTCGCGATTGGACCACGGGCGCGAGGTCGATCTGGGTTACAGGGTACGGACGAACCAATTCCGATGGCTACGATCCGGCCTGGTCGCCGGATGGCAAGTGGATCGCATACGTGCGTGGGCCGTGAGCGCGCCGGACGAGGTGTTATGTTAGTCGGCCATGCCGACCGCCAACGATCTCCTCGACGCCGCCCTCGCCGCGATCGCCGAGCACAACGCACGGACGAACGCGTTCATTCTGGTTGACGAACAAGGAGCACGTGCCGCGGCGCGCGCCGTCGATGACGAGCGGCGTCGTGGCGTCGATCGCGGCCCGCTTCACGGGCTGCCGATCTCGATCAAGGATCTGGTCGACGTCGCCGGCCAGCCGACAACCGCGGCGTCGCGGGTGCGCGCCGGGCACGTCGCCGCGCGCGACGCGACGATCGTGACGCGCTTGCGCGACGCCGGCGCCGTGCTGATCGGCAAGACCAACCTCCACGAATTCGCGCTTGGCACCACCAGCGAAGAGTCGGCGTTCGGTCCCGTGCGCAACCCGCACGATACGTCTCGCTCAGCGGGCGGGTCGAGCGGCGGGTCCGCGGTGGCGGTCGCGACGGGGATGGGAATGGCGTCGATCGGCACGGACACTGGCGGTTCGATTCGCATCCCGGCGGCGGCGTGCGGGATCGTCGGGCTCAAGCCGTCGCTCGGCGAAGTGCCGACCGACGGCGTGGTCCCGCTCAGCGCAACGCTCGATCATGTCGGCCCGCTCGCACGCTCGGTGGACGATGCCGCGACGCTGTGGGCAGTCCTCGCAAGCCGTCCAATGCCGAGTCAGGACAGGAGAGATCCACGTTCGCTCACGCTCGGCGCGCCTGCCGGCTATTTCACGGCGCTGCTGACGCCCGAGGTGCGAACGGCGTACGAGAATGCTCTCCAGCGGTTACGCGCCTTGGGCGTGAACATCGAGCCAAGGACGGTGCAGGGGACCGAGAGCATCGTCGAGGCGTACACGAGCATCTCGCTCCCCGAAGCCGCGCACTGGCACACGCCGACGCTCGATTCGCGCGCTCGAGATTACCAGCCTCCGGTGCGCGAGCGGCTCGAGCGCGGGCGCACGATCGCCGCGATTTCGTACCTCCGCGCTCGCGACACGCGTGAGCTGTTGCGGCGCGCGGTCGACACCGCGCTCGAGGGCTGCGACGCGCTCGTGCTTCCAACGCTCCCGATCGTCGCACCGCCAATCGGCGCGGCGGACGTGGCGATGGACAACGGCGAGACGATCGCCGTGCGCGCGGCGATGCTGCGGCTCACGCAGCTCTTCAACGTCACGGGACATCCGGCGATCTCGCTGCCCATCTCGAGTGACGGGCTGCCCGTCGGTCTGCAATTGGTCGGGCGGCGAGATGAAACGGAGCGTCTGCTGTCATCGGCGCTCGTGTGCGAGCGGTCGATGATGCAATAGCGTCCGGCGCTCCCGAGAACCGGCAACGAGAGTTGACTTTCTCTCCTGCCGCGCTGCATCGTCACGATCGGACGTCGATACGAGGCCATCATGAGAACCCCTCGTTTGCTCGCGCTGATGTCACTCGTCGTGGTTGCCGGCCGTGCACACGCGCAGGCCGAACGGCTCGGCACCGTCCATTTCCCCACCTCGTGCAACGCGGCTGTGTCGCCGCGGTTCGATCGCGCCGTCGCGTTGCTGCATTCGTTCGAGTTTGGCGCCTCGATTCGCGGGTTCAACGAAGTGCTTGCCGCGGACTCCACCTGCGCCATGGCGTACTGGGGCATCGCGCTCAGCCGATGGAGCAACCCCATGGCGGCGCGCGTGCGTACGCCCGATCAGCTTGCGCCGGGCAGGAACGCGGCGAACGCCGCACTGCGGCTGGGCGCCGATGCCACTGAGCGAGAGCGATCGTACATCTCCGCGGTCGCCGAGCTGTACAAGGACTACGAGCACGTCGATCAGAGCGCGCGCGTTGCCGCATACGCCGGCGCAATGAAGAATCTCGTCGCGTCGCAACCGGCTGACACGGAGGCGAAGATCTTCTACGCCATCGCGCTCACCGCCTCTGCGTCGCCGAACGACATGACATACGCCAAACAGCTCGAGGCAGGACGCATCCTCGAGCCGATCTTCGCGAAGCAGCCCAACCACCCCGGCGTCGCGCACTACATCATCCACACGTACGACGTCCCGACGCTTGCACCCAAGGCTCTCTCCGCTGCCGATCGCTACTCCGCGATCGCGCCCTCGGCCGCTCACGCGCTGCACATGCCGTCGCACACGTTCACGCGCGTCGGCGAGTGGCAGCAGTCGATCGACGTGAACCGACGCTCGAGCGAA
>DATJHY010000260.1:0-17805 GCA_035493635.1 Gemmatimonadaceae bacterium
CGACGGAGAGGAAGCCGTATAGCTTTCCGTTGACGCGGCCGATCTCCGCGGTGTGTACGCCCGGATCGGTGTGCGAGTTGGTGAACCGCGAGATCAGCTTGGGGTGTTTCGGGTCGACGAGATCGAAGATCACGATCGAACCGCCGGTGCGTTCGGTCGCGACGATCAACAAGGCTCCGTCATCACTGACTGCGACGTCGCCGAGGGTCGTCGCGCCACTTACGATCACCGAGTCGAGCAAAGTGGGTGTGTTCCCGCTCACGTCCCAGACGTTGATCTTGTTCCCGGGATTTCCGCCTCGAAAGCTCCATGTCGTGGTGTACGCGATCGTCCCGCGAACGGCGATCTCGGCCGTGTAGCGCGCGGTCTCAGCGCCATTGCCGAGCACCGGAAGTGCCTTGGGCGCGGCGGGCGTCACGGACAACGCCGCGGGACGGCCGCCAAGGTCGATCGACGTGCAGGACGACGGGTTGAATGGGTTCTTGTCGCCGCCCCCCGATGGCGACGTCGTGGAATCGCTTCCACAGGCAGCGAGCGACACCAACAGCGGGAAGAGCCACCATCCTTTCGGGATCACATCGCGCATCGACTTTCGGCTGATGAAGGGTTCATCGACATCCCCGGCATCATCTCAGACTCCGGGCCATGCCCTCCTGTTCCCGCGTGCATGCCGGGCACGGCAGCGCCGTAACGACCCATTCGCTCGTGCATCATTCCGGCGCGGAGGCGGACACCGGTGGTGAACATCCACATTCCGCTCGCGCCGTATCGCAGCCCCGGGTCGAAGATCCCCGGCGGCGTGCCCGTTGACGCCTGAATTCGTGCGACCTCGACGAATGGACGGCCAGAGAGGACGCCCGCACGAAGCACCGGGCTTGAGACGGACACCGTGACGGTGGTCCAGCGCGAAATCCCAAGGTTCGACAAGTCGTCCGCTGGTCGCGGAGCCCGGAATGGATCGGCGAGCGGCTCTTCCTCCGGCCGATCTGTCCGCTCGAACCGTCCCGCGGCGATCATACCGGAGCGACAATAGGCGCCCTCGCCCAGGAGCGACGCGAGTCGAGTCCTCGTTGTGCCGAGCGCGCGCTCGTCGGTGTGTGCCCACTCGACGAACGCGTACCGCCACGAATCGTCGGTCTGGTGGTTGAAGCGCGCCACCACGCTGGCTTTGCGCTGATCGAGCCCGCGGCCCGCGCGAACCTCCGGCGAGGTGACGTTCGCAACGCTCGCGCTCAACTCGGCGCCGTCGAGTGGCACCAGGGTCAATCGTGACGCCCAGGAGTCGCCAAAGCGATCAAAATTCGGGGACGAGCCCGGCGTAAGCGGTTCGTCCCCGTTGAACGTGGCAACTTCTCCAATCACCGGACCTGCGCGTACGGCTCCGACGACGACGACCCGCTCCAGCACCTGTGCAAGGTGGTGGTTGACCGGAAACTTCTCGAATGGGCGCACCATGGGGTCGTCGCTGCCGAACGGCGCGAACCCGCGGCCCGCGAAGACCGATGCGCCGAAGCGCGACCGCGATGTCTCTGCCCCAATGAGCAACTCGTGGACGTACGCGTGCGGGTGCCGTCGATCGACGTAGCCTTCGCCGTAGCCGCCGGTCGTAAGCTCGCCTCGCTCGAGGGTGAGCCCCTCGAGGTTCAGCGTTGCGATTCCCCGAAGTTCCTTCCACGCGGCGTGTCCCATCGCCACCGGCTGCGTGAGGTAGGCCTCGGTGAGCGCCGAGCGCGTCGCCGTGGGATCGGCTCGCGTCACGACCGGGATCGCCTGAATCATTCCGGAGACGCTTTGGGCCGCGGAGTCGCGCAGCGCCACCAAGCCCGCTACCGTGACGAGATGCCAGATACGCATGTTCGCGAAAGGTAGCGACGCCCGCGCCGAACTGCGGGCGACTGTCGCGCTCGCGGTGCCGGTCGTCTTCGTGCAGCTCGGCTTCATGGGAATGGGCGTCGTCGACACCCTCATGGTCGGGCGAGTGGGCGCGCGCGTGCTCGCCGCGGTGGCATTAGGAAACCTGTATTTCTTCAACGTCTCGATCTTCGCGGCCGGCACGCTGATGGCGCTCGATCCGATCGTGGCGCAGTCGGTCGGCGCCGGCGACCGCGAGGCTGTCGCTCGCGCGATGCAACGCGGACTGATCATCGCCGTCGCGCTGAGCGTCGGCACCGCACTGCTCCTCGCGCCGGCGCGCGGCGTACTCGTCGCATTTCATCAGCCCCGCGAGATCATCGACGACGCCGCTGCGTATCTGCGCATCTCGATCGCGGGGGTGCTGCCGTATCTGCTGTTCGTCGTGCTTCGCCAAACGCTGCAGGCAATGCACCGAGTCGCGCCGATCGTCTGGACCGTGATCGCGGCCAATCTCACGAACGCCGGATTCAACTGGGTTTTCGTGTACGGTCACCTGGGAAGTCCGGCGCTCGGCGTGGCGGGGAGCGCGATCGCGACGGCGATCAGCCGATGGGTGATGTTTCTGCTCGTGCTGGTGCTCGCGTGGCGCGAATTGCGCCATCCGCTCTCGCCGGTAAGGAGCGGCGTCACGAGCTGGGCGCCGATGCGGTACATGCTCCGCCTTGGCATGCCGATCGGAGCGCAGCAGGCGCTCGAGGCGGGTGCCTTCGGCGCCATCGGCCTGCTCATGGGCGTGTTGGGAACGATCGAGATGGCGGCGCACCAGATCGCGATCACGCTCGCCGCATTCACGTTCATGGTGCCGCTCGGCGTCGGCTCGGCGACGGCGGTGCGGGTGGGGCACGCGATCGGCGCCGGCGACGAGCATCGCGCGCGGGCCGCGATCGGCGCGGGGTATCTGTGCGGCGTAGGCTTCATGGCGATGACCGCCGTGGCGTTCCTCGCCGCGCCGCGGCTTCTCGCGCACGCGTTCACGGGCGACGCCCGGGTGGTTGCCCTCGCCGCGCTGCTCATTCCGATTGCGGGCGTGTTCCAGGTGTTCGACGGTGGTCAGGCGGTGGGCGCCGGCGTGCTGCGCGGCGCCGGCGACACGACGGCGCCGCTGCTCGTGATGCTTGGTGCATACTGGCTGGTCGGGGTGCCAGTCAGCGCGTACCTCGGCTTCAGGACGCCGATGCGCGCCGCGGGATTGTGGTGGGGCTTCGTGGTGTCGCTGGCGGCGGTGGCGATATTCCTGTTCCTTCGCATCCGTTCCGTATTCGCGCGCGGACCAACGCGCGTCGCCGTGGAAGGCCGCGCGCGGTGAGTGCGGTCAGCGCCCCCTGCTGGTGACAACCTGAATGACGCCAGCGGCGCATGGGCAACTCGGGCCCCAGCGTTCCACCGCTTGCATCGGGCGAAGGAAGCGAACTTCGACGACTGCGTCCTTCGGCACCGTCTCCAGGCTTTCGAGTGCGCCGTTATACGCGTCATCGACATAGACGACTGGATTGATCGCAGCGGCGCCGTGTTGATCGAGTGCCGACCGTACCGGCCGGAAGAACTCGGGTCGAAGTCGTCTAAGGCTCTCGACGGTCGACGCGGCAGGAATGGATCCCAGCTCAGCCGCGGTGACGACGTCGGACCGGCGTGCGGCGCCGTTCAGGTCGGGGGACGACATGAGGCGCTCGCGCAGCTCACCGGCGCTACTGCCGCGGAACGTGGCGCAGGCGGTCGCAGTTGCGCCACCGAGGCACATCGTCATCACCACTCTCATCGTGCATGTCGCGCGCATACGGGCCTCGCGGTGTCGGTTGCGACGACACTACCGAGGCTCCGTTCGTCCATCGTTCACGACGCGTTTCCTGCGACATCCATTTGGCGTTCTTGCCACGTTCCCAGCCGGCCAGCCGCATTTCCGGCGCGCTCGATTGGCGAGTCGTCGTCACCATTTCGTGCAGCCGCGCGCAACCACGCTTTGCATCACCGCCCCTGGAGCACCAGCGCGTCGATGGCATCCACGGCACGCTGGAACCGCTCGCCCCAGTCACCGGTGATCACCGCCGTGGTCACTCCCGACGCCCACACCGCCGCCCGAAACAATTCCTGCATTGCTTCGCGCATGTGTCCGCGGTCGCGTACGCCGTCGTGCACCCAATCCACGTCGATCTCGCAGAGCAGGTACAGATCCGGCCGGCGCGCGACCGCCGCTTCGCGGATCCAGTCCGGGCACCTGCCGAAATAGTGCTCGCAGTAGACGACGGTGCTCAAGAGATCCGTGTCCTGCACGACGAGCGAGGCTCCGCGCGCGATGTGCTCGTCTTCGAGCGCCATCTGTCCGCGCGCGATCGGGCCGTGATCCTCGAAGTCGATGATGCCGCCCTTCGCCTCGGCATACCCTCGCACGAACTCCGGAATCAGCTCGGCATTGAAGTGCTCAGCGAGGCGGCCAGCGAGCGTCGTCTTTCCGGTGGACTCGGAGCCGGTGAGCACCACGCGCATCATGCGGGCGCGCCCGCCGCTGCCGACGCCGCCTGCGTTTGCCGCAGTGATCGGCGCCAGGTGATGAGGCCCATCACGGCGAGACCGAGGTACACAGCGTAGTTGAACGCCGTGAGATTCAAGCCTTTGAATATGAGCATGCCGACGTAGACGACGTCGACGGCGATCCAGAGCGCCCAGTTCTCGAGATACTTCCGCGTCATCATGTACTGGGCGATGAGACTCACCGTGGTCGTCGCCGCGTCGACGTAGGGCAGCGCGACACCGGGCAAGTGCGACGTGGCGTAGCCGTCGGCCGCCCAGAACACCGCGCCGATGGTCGCGAGCGCGAGCCATACCTTGCCCGGCGTGCGCGATACCGCGAGCGCCGTGCGCCCCTTGCCGCCGTACAGCCACTCGTACCAGCCGTACAGCGACAACGCGAAGTACACGACCTGCAGTCCCATGTCGGAGTACAGCCCGGTCTTGTAGAACAGAACCGTGTACAGCGACACGTTGACGAGCGCCGTTGGCCAGCTCCAGATGTTCTCGAGAACGCTGAGCAGCACGCTCACGATCCCGAACGACACGGCGACGACCTCGAGGCAGCTCGTGCCGTGCGCGCTCAGCCACGCGCAGACGTCCGTCACGTCAGCGCGCCAACTCGGCGACGCGTGCTTCGCCCGCCTGCCTGACACTCGCCGCCGCGGCGTCGATCGCCGCGAGGGTCTCCCTGGACGAGCCGCCCACCTCGATGTCGGTCATCGTGTGCAGTGCCGCGACGTAGTAGTCGGTCCACGTGTGCAGGATGTCTTGTTCGGTAGCCATAGAGCCGCCCGCGGCGAGCGCCGTACGGCTGAGGCGCAGCTCTGTGTCCAGGCGCGCCGTCGCCGCGCGCTCGACTTCGCCCACGAGGGCGCGCGCCGTGGGCCCGTCCGCCGACACGAGCGTGAGAACCGACGACAACGCGGCAATGCCGACGTTCGTCAGCTCCTGCTCGGAGACCTTGTCGAGACGATCACCGTCGGTGTGGTAATAGACGTCGGTGAAATGCCAGAACAGCGCGCCGGGCTTCTTGAACTCGAGAAAAGGCGTGTGATCGCTGCCTCCCTCGAAGGGATTCGTGCGAACGATCCATCCCGTCGCCGCCGCCTGGTCCAGGCATCGCGCCAGCAGATAGTCGTTGTAGTAATGGGGCACGACGTCGGTTTTGGCGAGCGGACGTCCACCCCAGTCGGAGTGGTGATCGTCGCCGCGCGTCCAGATCGCCGATGGATCCGGCATCTTTTCGATGAGAAACGTGCCGCCGGTCTTCTTCGTATCCTCGCCGGTCATGTCGAGGCTCAGTCCCCAGCGCACACCCTTGGCTCGCACGGAATCGCCAGCGAGAAAATTGCGCGTCTGCGCGATCTCGAGGCCGAACAACATCGTGATCGTTCGCTTTGGGCTGATCGACCCATTGCGAACGAGCGTGGCCAGCACGCGTGCCATCTCCGTCAGATCGCCGACACCGGACGCGTTGTCATTGGTACCGGGCTCCTGCACGTGCGCGCTCACGACGTACCGCTCGCTCGGCGCTACCGATCCGTGCACTTCGGCAACCAGCGTCAGCTCCTCCGACGGAGACATCGTGGTGCGCGTACGAACGCGCACCTTCGTCTCTCCGCGAGCGAGCGCGCCGCGCAGCCTGTCCACGGCGTCTCGGGACAGTGCCACACCCCACGATTTGCGCAGCGAGTCGTACGGCACGGACCCGAACTGAATGGAGGTCCGATGCGTCTCCGGCTGCGTATAGGCCGGCATGTTGTAGGCGAGAACGCCGAGCGCACCGCGCTTCTGCACGGCTTCGCCAAATGCGCGGCCAACGTTGGCGTCGACGAGGACAATGGCGCCACGAACGGATGCGCGGTCGTACTCGGCGGCGGTTCCCTTCCCGACATCCACGAGCCGCGCGACAACGCCGGTGTCTGGAGTAGGAAATGAGTTGATCGCCAGCATGTTGCGGTTCGTGGCCAACCGCAGCACTGGCGCCGGCTCGCCTACGATCGAGACCATTGCGTCGACCGGCTCCCAGGCCGGCGTGCGCATGGGACGATGTTCGACGCGGTACGTGAGCACTGCGCCCCGCCGCGCCGATTGCTCCTCGACGTATCCGGCCGACTTCAGCACGTCCTCGATCCGCCGAATGCTCGCGTTGAATCCGGTATTCCCCGGCCAGCGGAAGTATTGGTCCATGAATGCGACCTGCGCGTAGGCGTTCTCTCCCGAGAACGCGGGGCGCACCAGCTCGAGGATGTGCCGCACCGCTGCGGGAGGCTCTGCGCGCTGCGCGCGCGCGACCCCCGGTCCGAACGCAATGACAGCGGCCGCCGCGCGGCGGCCGACGACGACGAGGTTCACTGAGGTTGCTCCACGGAAGTGAGACAAAGCTATCGCGCGATCCGGAACCACGCGCCATGGCGCTAGTTTGATCGGCGAGATGGAACTCCTGCGTGTCGATCCCCGCCAGCCGGATCCGGGTGTCATCCTTCGCGCCGCGGACGTGATCCGCGGCGGCGGCCTGGTCGCCTTTCCCACGGAGACGGTCTACGGCCTCGGCGCCCACGCGCTCGATCCGGCGGCGGTGGAGCGGATCTACGAGGCAAAAGGACGGCCGAGCTATAACCCCATCATCGTGCACGTGGCGACCGCCGAGCAGGCCCACGATGTCGTGCTCGAATGGAACGAGACGGCTGAGCGACTTGCGCGAGCATTCTGGCCCGGACCAATGACGCTCGTTCTCCCCAAACGCGCGAATGTGCCCGACAACGTTACGGCGGGCCTGACGACGGTCGCAGTGCGTGTGCCAGCGCATCCCGTCGCGCATGCGCTGCTCGCCGCCGCGGGCGTGCCGATCGCCGCGCCGAGCGCGAACAAGTCGATGCAGCTTTCACCGACGATGGCCGCGCACGTGGTCGCGTCCCTCGGCGATGCCGTGGACATCGTGCTGGACGGCGGGCCGACGTGGGTGGGAATCGAGTCGACGGTCGTCGACGTCTCCGGCGACCGACCGGTCGTTCTGCGGCCGGGGACGATCTCGCTCGAGCAGATCGAGGCAGTCGCCGGCGCGACCGTCACGCTCGGCGGCGTCGCACCCGCCGATGCGCCGCGACCATCGCCGGGGATGCTCGATCGTCACTATGCGCCACGGGCGCGACTCGTGCTCGCGGATTCGACGGACGTGGGGATTCGCGTTGAGCTCGAGCGCACCCACGGACATCGGGCGGGCGCCGTAGTGATCAGCGCGCCGATCGAACCGAGCCCCACGACGGTGACGATGCCGAACGATCCTGCGGAGTATGCGGCTCGCCTCTACGCTACGCTGCACGCACTCGACGACGCGGGGTGCGACGTGGTCGTGGTCGAGCGAGTTCCCGAGTCGGGCCTGTGGCTCGGTGTGCGCGACCGGCTCGAGCGCGCCGCTCGCTGAGCGGCCCTACCAGAGTCCCTGGAACGCGATCAGCGCGAACGTGCCGTTGGCCGACGACGTCACGTTTGGAAAACTCTGATGCACGAGGTTGAAGGCGATCTTGGCTGAGCCGCCGTCCAGCAGATAGCTGGTGCCGGCGACGATCTGGCGCTCGTAGCCGTCATACGTCGTCAACTCGGCGGAGCGATCGCGATCCCACGAGTCGTATCGCGCGACGAACTGCAGGTTCCCCGTGAGTCGCCAGGCGCCGAGTCCGTACCACCCGAAACGTCGCAGCGCCCCATCGCGCGCGAACATCGTCTCCGTGCGCAGTGTGACGGCAGAGGTCTTGTACTGCACCTCACTGCCGGCCCGCTCCCGTCGCTGTTCGAACGGCCCAGGCTCGAATCCGCCCGATCCACCAACCTGCAACCCGGGGAACGCCGGGACGTGATACGCGATCCGCCCTATGACTGCCTTCTGCTCGTTCGGGTCGAGCGTGCCTTGGCTCTCGCCCGTCTCGTTGAACAGTCCGACGTGATACTCGAGCCCAATCGGAAGCTTGCCGTTCGCCGACGCCCCGATGTCGCGAATGTCGCCAAGTCCCACGGCGCGCGACCGCTCGACGATGAACAACGTTCGCTCGATCGTTTCGATGTACGCGCTGGAGATCGTACCCTCGAGGCTGAGCGGAAGGATCTGCTGGCCGATGTCGAGCGAAACGAATTTGTTGAGCGACACGGTGAGTGCGGCATCCTGCAGGATGCGAGTCCGCTGATCCACGGACGCATCGGCCAGCGCCACGGAGTCGCCGACCGTCACGTCACTCTTGGAGAGCGTGAGGACTTTCGCCGCATCGAACCCCACGCGCCAGCGAATGTGCGGTGACACGTCGCCGCTGAACTTCAAGTCGGCTTTACGTAGCCGATACCCGTCCTTGATCGCGGGATCGCCAGTGCGATAGTACACCTGCACGAAGCCATGCACCTCGGCGGCGTGTCCTGCATGCGCGGTCGTGTCCTGAGCCGAGAGGATGGAGGTTGTGGCGCTGGCGAGACCGGCTGACGTGAGGACAGCAAGCGCCCAACGGGCGCGAAAGAGCGGCATTCTTGCTGGGGGGGGACGTGATCGAAAGTGGAACGACTTGCCTGCCGCGGCGTGAAACGACCGCGGCTGCGCGCAGTATCTTAATGAGACGACTGTCCCTGATGGGAGCCACTCACTCCACTGCCCTCATGCATTCCAGCTTGCGCTCTCTCGCCGGGTTGTCACTGGCCATCTTGATGGCCGCGTGCCAAAGCTCCCCACCAGGTTCGCGCGCGCCGGCCGCCGGTGACTCTCTCGCAACGTCGCTCGGCAGTCGACTCGCCACGGGCGTGCGGCTCGACCCGGCCGCGCCGCTCGCCACGATCGGACCAATGCCGCTCACGATGCGTCTCGCACCGGAGGGCGACCGCGTCGTCCTGTCGCTCAGTGGCTACAGCAAGCAGGGCGTCGAGATCGTCGACGTGCGCACGGGGCGCGTGCTCGCGGACCTGCCGCAGGCGTCCGCGTTCGTCGGTCTCGCCTTCACACGCGATGGCCGAATGCTGTACTCGTCCGGAGGCAATCAGGACGTGGTGTATCGCTACGACTGGCGAGACGGCGGCGGCAGCCTTCGCGACAGCATCGTGCTCGCGGCCGGGCGCGGCCGCGGCGGCTCGGGTACGCGCTATCCCGCGGGCATCGCGCTCTCGCCCGACGGCACGAGGCTGTATGTGGCGGAGAATCTTGCCGACTCGCTCGCCGTAGTCGATGTGGCCAGCGGACGCGTGGTGCAGCGGATTGCTACCGAGCGATATCCGTACGACGTCGTCGCCGACGCGCGCGGAACCGTCTATGTATCGGCCTGGGGCGGCAACACGGTGTCGATTCTGACACCGTCAGATGGTGGAACATTGAGCGAGGCCACGCGGCTGCGCGTGGCGCGTCACCCATCATCGCTGCTGCTCAACGCCGACGGAAGCCGCCTGTTCGTCGTGTCCGGAAGCACCGATCACGTCGCGGTCGTCGACACCAAGTCGCGACAGATCGTCGCGCGACTGCTCGATCCGCCGCCCGCCGGTCCGAACGAGGGCTCGACTCCCAATGCGATGGCTCTCGCGCCCGACGGCACTCGCCTCTATGTCGCGGAAGCCGACGCGAACGCGATCGCCGTATTCGATCTTTCGGCGTCGACGTCGGGCGTATCAAGCGCCCGCGGCGACGACAAGCTCGCCGGCCGCATTCCCACGGGCTGGTACGCCTCGAGCGTCCTCCCGGTTGGCGACGCCCTGATCGCCGTGAGCGGCAAGGGCCACGGCTCGCGCGCCAATCCCAAAGGTCCGAACCCGGCGACCGGCCGAAACGATGAGTACTCCATGGGCATCCTCACCGGCGGATTCATGCGCGTGCCGCTCTCCGAGACCACCGGCGAGCCGCTCGCGCGATTCAGCGCGCGCGTGGCGGCGGCGAACGGCTGGATCGACGCCTCACGACAGCATCGCTATCCGCCGTTCGAGCACGTGATGTACATCATCAAGGAGAACCGCACCTACGATCAGATCTTCGGCGACGAGAAGCGAGGGGATGGAGACTCCAGTCTCACGTTCTTTCCGCGCGTGCTCTCGCCGAATCATCACGCGATTGCTGATCGGTTCGGATTGTTCGATCGATTCTTCGTGAACGCGGAAGTGAGCCCCGACGGCCACAACTGGTCCACCGCCGCGTATGCGACGGACTACGTGGAAAAGACGATCCCGTCGAACTACTCGGGACGTGGCCGGACCTACGATTACGAGGGCACGAATCGCAATCGCATCGTGGACGACGATGTCGCCGAGCCAACGAGCGGATACCTGTGGAACCTCGCCGAAAAAAAGGGGATCACCTACCGGAACTACGGCGAGTACGTCGCGCCGGAGGGACGCGGAGGCCGAGGGCAGCTACCCGCAGGATATCGAGGTGTGAAGCCCTATCTGAACGCTCATACCAATCCTCAATACCCTGGGTTCGACCTGGGCATCAAGGACCAGCATCGCGTCGACGTGTGGCTGGCCGAGTTCCAGCAGCACGTCGCGAGCGGCCAGATGCCGGCGCTGGAGACGCTTCGGTTGCCGAACGACCACACATCGTACGCACGAGCCGGATTTCCCACACCGCGCGCGGCGTTCGCCGACAACGATCTCGCCTTGGGGCGCATCGTGGAGGCCGTCTCCAAATCACCATTCTGGAAGAACACCGTGATCTTCGTGCTCGAGGACGATGCGCAAAATGGTCCCGATCACGTCGACGCGCATCGCTCGCCGCTGCTCGTCATCTCGGCGTACAACCGCAGCGGAACAATCCACCGGTTCGCCAACACCACGGATGTGCTGCGCACGATCGAGGAGATCCTCGGCCTCGAGTCGATGTCGCAATTCGACTACTTCGGCCGGCCGCTGCGCGACATCTGGGCGGACTCGCCCGACATGAAGCCATATACGGCGCTCACGCCCGCGCAGTCGCTGGACGAGTTGAATCCAGGCGGCACGCGAGGAGCGCGTGAGTCCGAGAAGCTGGAGTTGTGGATCGAAGACGTGGCCGACGAAGCGCTCTCGAACGAGATCCTCTGGCGGGCGATCAAAGGCCCGAACGCGCCGTATCCGGGCGCGACGCGCGCCTCGGCCAAGGAGCTCAAGATCGGTAGGTAGCAGGCCGCGGCAGCGCCGCCGCCTGGTGCTCGGTCAGGTCTTGTGCCTGAAGATGATGCGACCGCGGGTCAGATCGTATGGTGAGACCTCGATCGTCACGCGGTCTCCCTGCAGCACGCGAATGCGAAAGCGGCGCATGTTGCCGCCGAGTGTCGCGAGCACGTTGTGGCCGTTCGTCAGCTCTACGCGAAACGTGGCATTGGGAAGCACTTCAGTGACTTGTCCTTCGAGCTGTATTGGCTCTTCCTTGGCCATGAAGCCTCGGTGTGATGTAGGGGGGGGCGGGGGGCCGCGTGAATAATAGGTAGCTCCGGGCGCTGCGGTAAGACGAATGAGTCGCGGGGCAGTGACGTACCGTGATGACAAAAGCGGGAGTCCGAATATGGACTCCCGCTTTGTCGTTTAGAAAAGGATCAGGGCGTCACGGTTTCTTCTTCGTCTTGTCGACGTTGTTCCCGATGATGCCGCCGAGGATTCCGCCGACCGCGGCGCCGATCACGCCACCCTTCACCTTGTTGCGGCTCGTCGTGGCGCCGATAACCGCGCCAGCCGCGGCGCCGATGGCGGCGTCGCGCTTGGTGTGCTTCACGACCGTTCCGCTGCTCGATGTCGTAGTGCGGCTGGCGCTCGAGCTGCCAACGACCTCACCACCACTGCTGCTCGAGCGACGAGTCGTCGTTCTCGCGGCCGTGTGTCGCGGGGTCGTTGACGCCGGCGCTGGCGCGCCAAGGGCGTTTGCCTGCCGCCCGCGTTCGATGGCAGACAAGCTGTCGAGCGTGTCGCCCCGCGCCTGCGCGGCGAGCGAGAGATCTCTGTTGAGCGTCGTATCGGCCACCCTATTGTCGCTTCGTCCGCATGCCGCGAGGCTTGCCGCAACCGCGAGCGCCAAAGTCGAGATCGTGCGTTTCATCGTGCCTCCAGGCTGAACTGCAAAACGTCTCCTGTCAGGGCAGGCGCCATGCCACACAGCCGGGCTCGACGCCCAAAACCGAGCAGCGGTTCGGCAGCAGAATCAGCCGGCTTCGACGAGCCTGCATTAGCTTTCGCACTTGACCGGGGTGCCTGCCCACAAGGGGCGCAGGCTGAGAGAGTCCCGTAGAACCTGATCCGGCTCGTACCGGCGTAGGGAGTCAGACAATGCACATCCGTTCGAATACGGCGCACGCGCGCCGTCGAGCGATCGCGCTTGCGGTCGCCACGCTGTTCGTCTCGCACATTGCCACCGCTCAGGTCGCACGCCGCGACAGCGCGCGAACCGATTCGACCCGCGCACAGCGGCTGGAGCGGGTGATGATCTCGGCCGTCCGCGGCGCCGGCGATGCCCCCATCTCGCAGAAGACGCTGACGTCAGCGGATCTGCAGCCGCGCTATTTCGGCCAGGACGTGCCACTGCTCTTGCAAGGAGCCGCCCCGTCGCTGACGTCGTACGCGGAAACCGGCAACTACTGGGGGTACAGCTATATCCGCCTGCGCGGCATCGATCAGTCGCGGATCAATCTCACGCTCGACGGTATCCCGCTGAACGATCCCGAAGACCAGGTCCTGTACTTCGCCGATTTTCCGGATCTCGCCAACAGTCTGCGCTCGGTTCAGGTCCAACGTGGAGTGGGAACGAGCAGCAACGGCACGGCGGCGTACGCCGGCTCGATCAACATGGAGACGATTCCCCTCGCGGCGTCGCCGCGGGGCGGACAGGTACAGCTTGCGGGCGGCTCGTTCGGGTCGCGGCGCTACAGCGGCGAGTACCAGAGCGGGCTGTTGCCCAGCCGGTTCGCGTTTTACGTGCGCGGGTCGTCGCTGCATACCGACGGCTACCGCTATCACTCAGGCGTCGAGGGCAAGTCGGTGTTCGTGAGCGCGGGCTACTTCGGCGATCACGATATCCTCAAGTTCACGGCGACGAACGGCACGATGCGCGACACCATGGCCTATTTGGCCGTACCTGTCACCGATCTCGATACCAACCGGCGGATCAATCCACTCACCGCCCGCGAGCGCGACGGCTTTGGCGAGCGGCTCGCGGCTCTCGCCTATACCCGGCTTCTCGCGCCGTCGGCGTCGCTGTCGATCACCGGGTATCGAATCGCGAACAGTGGTGACTACGACGTGCAGCTCGACTCGCTGGACCAGTTCAATCTGAACGCGACGTGGGGCGGCGTGACGGGCGACCTGGCCATCCACCACGAGGGTTTCCGCCTCGACCTGGGAGGAAACGCGAGCAACTATGCGCGGCACCATTTCGCCTTTCAGCATCCGGACCTCGCCAATCCGCTCTACTACAACACGGGGCACAAGCAGGAACTGAGCGGATTTGCCAAGGCCGCCTATACCGCGGGCGCCGCCACGCTGTTCGGCGACCTGCAAGTCCGCCGGGCAGAGTTCCGTTATACGCCCGACAAGAAAGCCGGCATCGGCGAGCAATCGATCGACTGGACATTCGCCAATCCCAAGGTCGGCGTGACGTATGCGGCGTCGCACGCCACGTCGCTGTACGCCTTCTACGGCTCGAACACGCGCGAGCCGGCACGCAGCGACATGTTCGCCGGTTTCGACAATCTGGATACGTCAAACGTCGCGTTCGTCGGCGACCTCAGTCGCGTCCGGCCGGAAACGGTGCACGATCTCGAGATCGGCGCGTCGCATCGCGGCGCCACCCTCGATGTGCAGGCCAACCTGTACTCGATGAATTTCCGGAACGAGATCGCGCCCATCGGCCAACTGAGCTACATCGGCACGCCGCTTCGCCAGAACGTCGGCGCGAGCTACCGTCGCGGGGTGGAGGCTGACCTCACTTACCGCGGCATCCGCCGCCTGCTGCTCAACGCGAACGCCTCGGCGAGCACGAACCGCATCAGGAGTTACACCGACGCAACCGGCGACACGCCGGTGACCTACCACGACGTGGCGCCGTTGCTCACTCCGCGCTTCACCAGCTTCGGGCGGGCCGCATTCGCAGCGACGCCCCACAGCTGGCTCGCGCTCGAGACGCGGTACGCGAGCCGGTCGTTCCTGCAAAACACGAGCGATCCGCGGTTCGTTCTTCCTGCAGCACTCACGCTGGACGCGACGGCCTCGTGGCATGCCGGGCCGTACGAGCTCGTCGTGCGCGGCAACAACCTCACGAACAGTCAGAAGTACGGCAGCGGCTATGCGAGCGGCGGGGTGTCCTACTACTACGTCCTCCCGCCGCGGAATCTGTTCGTGGAGCTCAAGGCAGGCTTCTAAGTCGGCGCGGCCTCGAGGGTTGCCGAGGCCGCGTTCCGCCCGCCTGAGCACCGAATATCGAGGCTGATCCAAGACCCGGGAACTCTTTCGGCTATATGTCAATAGATTACTTGACATATCAGACCCGGCGTTCGCCGGGGCAAGCCAACCTCAGCGGGGGGTCAGGTGATGCAGCAACACTTGGACAAGGACGCACGGTCACCTTCGACGTGGCGTTCGGTGATCGGGGTGGCGTCGATGGTCGCGTTCGGCGTCGCGGTGGCCGCGGCATTCGTAGCGTGCGACTCAAGCGGAGCCGCGGCGTCTGCGGGTCCGACGCCGCTCAATCCCGCGCTCGTCGAAGCCGGCAAGACGATTTTTCGCTTCAATACCTTCGACGACGAGCGATTCTGGACCGACACCGCGAAGATGAACGTCGTCGTCCAGAGCGGCGTGAGTCCCAAGACGGCGCTCGCGGTGGGACTCAAGGTCGATGTCGACACCCTGCCACAAAGCGTTCGAGACGCGATCGCGGCCGGACAGGTGGATCTCGACAGTCCGGCAACCACCGTCACGCTGCTCAAGCTCGGCGCCGTGCTCGGACTACGCGGAACCGTCCAAACCGTGAACGGAAAAGACTCGCTCGTGCGGCTCGGGATCACGTGCGCGTTGTGTCATTCAACGGTCGACAATTCCTTTGCGCCGGGCATTGGTCACCGGCAGGACGGCTACCCCAACCACGACCTCAACGTCGGTGCGATCGTCGCGCTCTCGCCAGCGATTCCGCCGGCGCTCAAGACGATTCTGAACAGCTGGGGGCCGGGCAAGTACGACCCGCGCATCAACATCGACGGCAAGAACATTCCAGCTGTCATCCCGCCGGCGTACGGGCTCAATGGGGTGAGCAGGGAGCTCTTTACCGGCGACGACACCATCTCGTACTGGAACGCCTACGTGGCAGTCACGCAGATGCACGGCCAGGGCTCATTTCACGATCCGCGGCTTGGCATCAGCATCACCAAGGATCCGGATCTCGTCACGCCGCTGCTACCGGCGTTGCTGCAATATCAGCTGAGTCTATCCGCGCCTCGGCCGCTTCCGGGAACGTTCGACGCGGTCGCCGCGGGTCGTGGCCGTGCCTTGTTCGAGGGCGCGGCCCGCTGCTCAACATGCCACGTGGGCTCGCTGTTCACCGACGTGAACAAGGGCGTGCTTCATACGGCTGCTGAAGTCGGGCAGGATCCGGCCTACGCCGCGCGAAGCGTGACCGGCAAGTATCGCACGACCCCGCTCCGCGGGCTCGCCCAGCATGCTCCGTACTTCCATGACGGGGGCGCCGCGACGTTGCTCGACGTGGTGAATCATTACAACTCGCTGTTCTCCCTCAACCTCAGCGCCGCACAGAAGGCGGACCTCGTCGCCTACCTGAACACGCTCTAACGGGCCTCGCGCTCGCGCGCCGCCGCGGCGGGGTTTGTGCCCGAACGCGGCGGTACGCATCGTGCCGCTTTCCGTTCACCACCCCCACGGGAGACGAACATGGCGGAGAGCGGCCGGCGCGGTGACCTCGAGCTGCACGAGCACGCGGACGAGCAGACGCACGACGAGATGCAGGAGTGCATCGAGGAGTGCCTCAACTGCCACGCGGTCTGCACGATCACGCTGCAGCACTGCCTGGCGACGGGCGGCGAGCACACGGAGGTGAATCTGGTCGGCGTGCTGCTCGACTGCGCCGACATCTGCCAAACCAGCGCGAACTTCATGCTGCGCGGTTCGCCGTATCACGTCGTGACTTGCGGCGCCTGCGCCGAGCTCTGCCGGGCGTGCGAAGAAGCGTGCCGAAGTGTGACCGGAGATGAACAGCTCGCTCACTGCGCCGACGTGTGCGCAACCTGCGCTGAAGTCTGCGATCGGATGGCGCAAATGGGGAGCGAGGAGTGATGCGGCGGGTAGAACCAGGGATGAGACTCTTCATTCGAACACTCGCATTGGCGGCCTCGTGCGTGGTAATCGCCGCCGGAACGGCTACCGCGCAGTTGGCGCGGCGCGACCAGCCGCGGACGCCATTCGCCGCGACCGATTTCGCGCACCTTCACTGGCTCGAGGGGAGCTGGATCGGGACGGCGCCTGGGGAGAGCCCGTTGTACGAGCGCTTCCACTTCACGACGGACTCGACCGCCGAGATCACATTCTTTCGCGATTCGGCGTTCAGCCAGCCGACGGGGACGGGACGAGTGTATCTGACCGTTGGCCGTGTGTACCACACGTACGGCTCCGGCCGCTGGGGCGCGACGCATCTCGACAGCGCGAGCATTTTCTTCATCCCGCAGCTCAACGCGCACAATACGTTCGAGTGGGCGTACCAGTCGGCGGATGAATGGACGTCGACGCTGCGCAGTGGAGTTGCCGGCCACGAGCACGTCACCGTGTACCACATGCGGCGAGGCGGTGGCCGCCGGTAACGGGCGAATCGGCGCTGGCCCATGTCCGAAACCGACCCCACTGCCGCTCTGAGGGAGACGCACGCACCGAGCTCGCATGAGCGGCGGCGCGACGCTGACCGCAGGCACGAGGCGTCGACTGGGCGCCGCGCCACGCGGCACCGCGGCATGGTCTACTGGTTCGGCATCGCCGGTCGCGACCTGGCAATCATCGTCGTCAGTGTGGCCGCGATCGTCTTCGCCGTGCAGCGCATCCATCCGATCTTCGCCAATCAGCCGACGGTCGCACAGCAATTGACCCGGACGGTCCCGGTGGCCAAAGCGGTGGTCGCGCCTACCCCGCGCGACACCAGCGCGATGGCGCGCCTCGTCGCGTCGCCGCAGTTCGAGCGCGATCGTCAGGCGTTCGCGGCCGACCTCGTGAAGACCGGTCGGATGGATCAAGCGCGAGCGGACTCGATCGCGTACTATGCCGTGCGCGAGTCGTATCGGAACGGAATTCCGCCGGCTGTGGTGTTTGGCGTGATGCTCACTGAAAACGCCTTGTTCGTGAGCAGCGCCATGTCGAACGTGGGCGCGGTGGGCCTGATGCAGGTGTATCCCAAGATCTGGCTCAAGGAGCTCAGCC
>DATJHY010000261.1:0-9020 GCA_035493635.1 Gemmatimonadaceae bacterium
GGCTGACTCGCGCCGCGGACTACGAACTGCAAACGGCGGCAGGTCGTTCGCAGTCTACGGCGCGCAGGAGCCACCTCGGCTCGTCCCTCGCGTCTCCCGCACTCACCGGCTCACCGCCTATGCCCTTTCAGTTCGCCGTCAACTCGGAGTCTCACATCTGATGCCTGCCATCTGTCAACTGAGGGGGTCTCGCCGTCTCCCCGCTGTTTCCAACGGAAATAGGGTCAGACCCCAATTGCGGTCTGACCCTATTTCGCGTTTTCCATCCGATCACGCCTTCACGACGATCTTCCCCTGCATCTTGGGATGCAGCGAGCAGAAGTAGTCGTAGGTTCCCGGCTTCGTGAGCGTGGTCGAGAATCGCTGGTCGGTGTCGAGGACCGGCGACGGCTTGAAGGCGAGCTGGGTGTTCACGATGAGGTGCGGCACGTCATCGGTGTTGATCCAGGTCACTTTGGTGCCCGGTTTCACGGTCAGGATCGGCGGCGTGAAGTTGAAGTTGTCGATGCCGATCTCGTTCGGGCCGAGCGTGAGGCTCTTTCGAGACTGCTGACGGTTGGCCATCGCGTCGTGTGTGGCGGCGTCGAAGGCCGGTGGCTGGCCGGACAGCGTTGCGTCGGCGATCGCGAGCATCGCGCGGCCGGGGACGAAGGTGAAGTCGGCGATGCCGAGGACACTCTTCAAGCGCTCGGGGTCCACTTTCATTGGCCCCGGGGAGGGGGCTGTTCCCGGCGCCGGCTGCGGGAAGGCGGTCGACATCGCGGTGTGGAACGACATGTGGCCTTCCACCTTCTGCATGATCTGGTGGATGTGACCATTGAGTACGGTCACGGAGCCGAAGCCCTTGAGTAACGCGAGCGCCTGTTCCGAGTCGTCCGTTCCCCAGCCCCATTCCGGATAGACGGTCCACAGCGGAACGTGCGCGAACAGGACGACCGGCGTGCTCTTCGACAGGCCGGAAACGTCTTTCTTGAGCCACGCGATCTGGTCGGCACCGAGTGTACCGAGTCCGCCGGCCTTGAGATTGAGCACGTTCACGAGGCCAACGAAGTGAACGCCGCTGTGGTCGAAGCTGTACCAGCCGCCGCCCTTGGTGCCTTTGCCGTAACGCTGCAGATAGGAGGCGCCGTTGTCGGTCGCGACGTCGTGTTCACCCGGCACGTAGAAGATGCGATCCGACTTGACGCCCTTGAGCACTTGCTGGGCGGTGTCGAACTCCTCCGGCTTGGCGAGCTGCGTGATGTCGCCGGTATGGAGCACGAACGCGGGGCTCTGCGGAAGCGCGTTGAGCTTGTCCACGGCCTGCTGCAGCGTGGCCGTGACGTCCTTGTTCGCTTCCTTGTTGAAGCCGATGTGGCTGTCGCTGATCTGGGCGAAGAAAATGCTCTTCCGCTGCTCGTCGGTGAGCGCGCCGAGGCGGCTGACGGGGAACGACGTGGGGATGCCAGCCTTCAATCCCCAGACGACGCCGGTGCCTGCCCATGCCATGCAGCGAAGAAACCCGCGCCGGTCGATGCCATCATCGCTCTGGTCCTGGTGTATGTAGTTGCTGCCCGCTGGACGGGTGTTGCCCTGCTCGTCGAAGCGCTTGGGGTCTCGATCGGTGTGCCGTGTCATATGGGAGTCTCTTGAAAATTCGGTAATAGGAGACTCGCTCGACCCGACACTTATTCCCGGACGGACTCGCGCTCGGTGGACAGCGTGTGTCCCAGCCGGTAAATCCAACACGGAGTCGGGCGCCGGCGCCCTCGAAGTGCTCGACCCCACGATTGCAGTCATTAACGTTCGAGGGCTTTGTTTCGTCCTCCGAAAAGCGCGCTAACTCGCAGCGGGAAAACTGTTTCCGCGCGCGACGTGTCCAACCACCACGGCACACTCCCAGCCTGACCGACCGATGAACCGCTCTCGCCCGCGCCGCCCCCCCCGCCGTTCCGGTTTCACGCTCATCGAGATCCTGGTCGTGATCGTCGTGATCGCGATCCTCGCCACGCTCGTCGCTCCCGACATCTTCAAACACGTCGGCGCGGCAAAGGACGCGACCGCCAAGTCGCAGATCGAAATGTTCGGCGCCGCCCTCGACGCGTATCGGCTCGACAACGGTAGGTATCCAACCACCGAGCAGGGCCTCGCGGCGCTTTGGGAGAAGCCGACGATCGATCCGCCGCAGAACTGGCGCTCACCCTACCTGCGCAAGCCGGTTCCGCTCGACCCCTGGGGTCATCCCTATTCTTACCTCTCGCCCGGGCAAGTGAACCCGCAGGGCTACGATCTGCTTTCCTATGGCGCCGACGGCAAACCCGGCGGGGACGGCGAGGATGGCGACATCGTGAGCTGGAAGTAGCTCGCGGATACTCATGCCGACCTACGCATATCAGGCCGTCGACGGCACGGGGAAACGATTGCGAGGTCACGCGCAGGCGGTGAGCTCGGGGGCACTTGCCCGCTCGCTCGAGGAACGCGGGCTGCTCGTGGTGGACGTCGCCGAGTCGGCGGACGGCGGTGTTGGACGAGGATTCCGGCTCGGGCGGCGGCGTGAGGTACTCGAGATCACGCGCGCGCTCGCCGCGCTCCTGCCAGTGGGGATGCCACTGGCGCAGGCGCTCAATGCAGCGTCGGGTGTGGCATCGGGCGATGTGAAGGCCGCGCTCCAACAGGTGCGGGAGCGAGTCGAGCGCGGCGACCCGCTGTCGGTGGCGCTCGCCGGGCATCGGGCGCTGTTCTCGCCGTTGTACGTGGGACTCGTGCGCGCCGGCGAAAAGAGCGGCGATCTGGACGCGGCGTTCGCGCGGCTCGCCGATCAGCTCGAGCGCGACGAACATCTGCGCGGACGAATCCTGTCGGCGGCGATCTACCCGATGCTCCTCGCGACGGCGGGCTCCGTCGCCGTGACGGTGCTCCTGTTCTTCGTGCTGCCGCGCTTCGTGTCGCTGCTCGAGGGAAGCGGTGCGACGCTGCCCAGGTCCACGGCAACGCTGCTCGCCTTCGCGGCCGCGTTGCATCGCGCCTGGCCGGTGCTGTTGTTGATTCCGTTCGCGATCGCGGCGTTCGTCGCATGGGTTCGCAGCAGTGATGCGGGACGGCGCACGTGGGCGTCGATCGCGCTCGGGCTGCCCGGCGTGCGAACGCTGCGGCGCTACGCGCTGGCCGGACGATTCGCGCGGCTCGTCGGCGTGCTGCTCGGCGGCGGCGCGCCGCTGCTCGCCGCGCTCGACGACACGGTCGAGTCGATCGGCGATCCGATCGCGCGTGACGACGTGATTCGGATCCGGACGCTCGTGCGCGAGGGCAGCTCGCTTCGCGCCGCGGTCGCCGAAAGCACGCTCTTTCCGCCGATGCTCGCGCAGCTGATCGGTGTTGGTGAAGAGGCGGGCCAGCTTCGCACTTTCCTCATGAAGTCGGCGGACATCTTCGAGGAGCGAACCGAGCGCGCGACGCAGCGCCTGGCGACGCTCGCCGAGCCGGCGATGATCGTCATTTTCGGCTGCATGGTGGCGTTCGTCGCGCTGTCGCTCCTGCAGGCGATTTACGGCATCAACGCCAATTCCTTCAAGTGAGTGGCTGATGCGCGCGCGACGTGTGCGGTCCGGCTATACGCTCTGGGAGCTGACGATGGTGCTCCTGGTGATGGCGATCGCGGCAACGCTCGCCGCGCCGGCATTCGCGCGATTTGGCGCCGACCAGCCGGCCGGCGGAGCGGACGCGATGCTCGGACTGCTGCGCGATGCTCGCAAGGCAGCGGTCGACTTCAACGCCGACGTCACGCTGCGGCTCGATCCCAAAACGCTCGATTACGCCTTGGATACGTCGGGCGTCAACGGCTCCGCTCTGTTCGCGAGAGGGACATTGGATCTGGGCGGGGCGCAGTCCCTCGTGACCGATCAGCCACGCCTGCAGTACGTGTTTCGCGCGACCGGCGCGGCGTTCGCCGACACGGTCGTGCTGCGCGGCGGGCGGGTGCCGCTCGTGGTGCGAGTCGATCCCTGGAGCGGAGTGGCGCGTGCCGACTCGCAATAGACTCGGCGCGCGCCGCGGTATCACGCTCCTCGAGACGGTGGTCGCGATCGCGATCGTCGGCATGACGTCGGTCGCGGCGCTGGAAGCGGCCGGGGGCGAGATGCGCACCGCCGAGCGCGCGCGGCGGGCCATCGAAGTCGAGGCGCTGGCGAGCTCGCGGCTGGAGTTCATGGATCTTCTTACCGATCGCGAGTTGCAGTCGCTTCCCGACTCGGTGGAAAAGGGCAAGTTCGCGGCACCGCTCGGCGAGTACTCGTGGACCACGACGTCGACGCCGGTCTCGGAACAGGCGGGCGTGTACGACGTTCGAGTCAGCGTGGCATGGCCGAGCGGGAGCTACACGCTGCGCACGTACCTCTACCGGACGCCGCGGCTGGCGACGCGCCGATGACGATGCGCGCGCGACGTGGGATGACGCTGATGGAGCTGGTGATCGGACTGGCGATCACCGGGATGATGGCGGCCGCCGGCGCCGGCGCGTTCGCGTCGATCGTTGCGCATCGCGAGGTCTTGCGTACGGCGTCGCTGGCGACGGAGCGGGCCGCGGCGCTCCGCGACATGATCCACGTGTGGATCAGTGCGGGCACGGTGCAGATTCCGCGCGGGGGCGGTCCACGCGGGCTGACGCGCGGCTTTGGCGCCGCGGCGCTGCGCACCGCCGCCGTGAGCGGCGCGATGAACACCGCGGCCGTGTCCGCGGCACAGGCCAGCGGCGACGAGCTCACCTTCACGACGACGGCCATCAACCCCTCGCTCGTCGCGAACGCGCGCATCCGGCTGTACATCGACGCCGACAACAACACGCCCGAGCACGGACTGACCATGGAGTACCAGGCCAATCTCCAGCAGCCGCTCGTGCGCCGCATGCTCGACTCGACGATCGACACGCTCATGGTGGAGTTTCTCGACTCGCGCACCAATCGCTGGTTCCGCTCGTCGGAAGCGGCGACGATCGCCGCCGCGACGGCGGTGCGCGTGACGCTCCTGCCGGGAACGGGCCACCGTGCGCCGCCGCTGCTGGAGCTGCCGATGATCTTTCCGCTCACCGAGAACGGCCGACAGGTGGTAGTGCCGTGAGGTCGCGCCGCGGAGTGGCCCTGCTCGCCGCGTTATGGCTCGTCGTTGCGATCGCGACGGTGGCGCTGCAGTTCAGCATCGAGGCGCGCGAGCGCCGGACCGTGGGCGTGCTCACGTCGGAGCGCGGAATCCAGCGCGCCGCGGCGTTGGGCGCGCTGGCATTCACGCAGGCGCGGCTCGAGCAGGCACTTCGCGTGGCTCCCACGGGTAGCAACGTGCAGCGTCTGCGTTCCAGCGATCCGTGGATGGACGTGGACTCGGTGTATTCAGGTCCAGTGCTCGTCGACAGCATGCAGGTCGACGTCGTGGCCCGGGACCTGGGCGAACGATTGAACATCAATCGCGCGAACGAGAACCAGCTCCAGACGTTCTTCAGCTTTCTGCTCGGCGACTACTCCAAGGCGACGCAGCTTGCGCAGACGATCATGGATTGGCGCGACGTCGACAGCATGCCGCGACCGAGCGGCGCCGAGCGCGATGCGTACATCAAGGCGGGCATGCTGGCGCTGCCGACGAACACGCCGTTCCGCGAGATCGAGGAGCTGCAACACGTGATGGGGATGACGGCGGACATCTACGCGACGGTGGCTCCCTATCTCACGACGCACGGCACGGCGGCGGTGAACCTCAACACGGCGCCGGTGGCGGTGTTGCGCGCGCTTCCCGGCATGACCGACGCGACGCTCAACAGGATCCTGCAGCTTCGCTCGCAGGGGCGGCGGATCGAGAGCGTCGCCGAGGTGTTTCCGGCAATGCGCGTGAGCGGCCGGCGTCTGCCGGGTCAGGTGGCGAGTCCGGCGGCGCTGGCGCAGCTCAATGCGCAAGTCGCGACCAACACGACGGAGGTCGAGCTCACGATCATCGCCCGGGTCGGACCGCAGGCGCCGCCGACCAAGCTCACGGCGATCGTGGCGCGGCAGGGCTCGAGTGCCAGCGTGCGGACGAAGCTATGGTGAAGCAAACGAGCGGCCCCCCCCAGCGCGGCAAGCGCATTCGCACCGGCATCGCCATCTCGGCGACGGAGCTGTGCGCGGCCGACATCCGACTGAAAGGAGCGGGCGGCGGTTGGCGCGCGGCGCTCGAGCCGCCGAATGGCGAGCCGGGCTGGCCATCGCTGGCGAACGCGCTCAGCGAGTTGGCCCGCACGCTGGGCGTAAACGACGGCGTGCTCGCCGTGTCGCTGATGCCGCCGCTCACCGAGGTGCGCCGGCTCGACTTGCCGCCACTGCGCGATGACGAGCGGCAGCGGCTGCTGACCAGAAACGCGCCGCGCTACTTCGTGAACGCGCGCGGTCCGCAGGTGATCGGCGCGTCGCCAATCGGTCGGCGACACCGCGGCGCCGGCGCACCGGTGATTGCCGCGGCCGCGTCGACGCGGCTGGTCGCCGCGATCCACATGGCCGCGCAGCAGTCCGGGTGGACGATCGAGAGCGTTGCGCCCGCGGAGAGCGCGTGGTGCGCGGCCGCGTGCGCGTTGTGGCCCGCCTTCTCGCGCCATGAGGCGCACGCCGTCATCGCGCATCACGATCGGACGGATCTGCTGGAGTTGGAGAACGGCCATCTGGTCGGCGTGCGGCGATTCCGAAGCGGCGGCGGCGACGCGGCGATGATCGCCGACAACCTCGGGCCGACGGCGCGCGTCGGAATCGCCGGTGCGCCCGAGCTGCGCCGCGAGCTCGCGACGGCACTCGACCGGTTCGGCGTCCGCGCGATCGCGCCCGTCGGTGATGCCGTTGCACTCTCGGACAGCGGCGATGTGCTCGCCGCGCATTTCGCGGGCGCACGAGGCGGCCCAGTGCTACGCAGTGAAGACGCCGCGACCGTGGAGCGCGTCCGAGCGACGAAGCTGGCGTGGCGCCTCGCCGGCGCGGCGGCCGCGCTGCTGCTGTTGTCGTCGCTGCTCGAGCTGTGGAGCGTGAAGCACCGATTGCGCGTCGTTCGCGACGAGCGCGCGGCGCTTCGCGGCCAGATCGCGGCGACGCTCGCGGGGCGAACGACACTCGATGCCACCTTCCGCCAGCTCGCGGCCCTCAACGGCATCGAGCGCGGCACGCCGCGCTGGTCGTCGGTCATCACCGCGCTGAGCCAGGCCGTTCCGGACGACGCGTACCTCACGGCACTTCGCATTCGCCAGGACTCCGTGATCGTCGATGGGCTGGGTGAACACGCGGCCCGTGTCTTCGATGCGCTGTCGCGGACCGCGGGTCTCACCGACGTGCGCGCGGCGGCGCCGGTGCGCCGCGAGTCGCAGGACGAAGGGCCGGCGCTCGAGCACTTCACGATCGCCGCGCGCGTGGAGCGTCCCTCGAGTGAGCCGCTCATCGCATCACCCGCTTCGAACGATCACGGGCGGAAGGCGACGCCATGAAGTGGAGCACTCTGAGCGCGCGCGAGCGGCGAACGGTGATCGTCGGTACGGCCGTCGTGGGCGCGGGCCTCTTCTTCGTTTGGGGCGTGCGGCCGTATCGCGCGTCCCTCACCGAGGCGCGCGACGCGCTGGCGACCGAGACGGCGGCACTGGCGAGGGAACGCGCGGCGGTGGCATCGGCGCAGCAGAATCCGCGGCTGATGCAGGCCACCGACTCGGCGATGCGCGCCCTGCGACCGCGCTTGTTCGAGGGCAAAGACAACGTCATGGCGAGCGCGGAGCTCGCATCGTACCTTGGCGACGCCGCACGCCGCACGCGCGTGTGGATGCAGGATGCGGCGACGCGTCCAGCGACCGGTGGCCCGGACGGCACGCGCGCACTGCGCGTCGAGATCCGCGCCGAGTCGGACCTGTTGGGCGCGCTGATGTTCCTGCAGGCGCTGGAGCGTGGCGACAAACTCGTGCGTGTCGACCGGCTCGACCTCGTGCGATCGGAGCGGTCGCGAGACGCGGAGAGCGAAGCGATCGCGATTACCGCCACGATCTCCGGATTCGCCGTCGGCGATTCCACGACTGCCTCGCTGGTCGCGACGCCGCCGACGGTTGCCGCGATGCCTGGCAGGAGCGACCCCCGATGAGTCCTTCGACGCGCTTCAGCAGCCCGGCGGTACGCGCCGGCCTCGTGGCCATCGTCGTGGCGCTGGGCGTGGTGACGAAAACGGTCGTCGATGTCGTCCGCGCCGCGCCAATCCCGGACGTGCCGGCGTCGACCAGCATGAACGTCGCTCAGCTCACGCGCGGCCCGATGCCTCCGCCGGCCGACATTCAGTCCGCCGTCGAGAACGATCTCTTTTCTCCCGACCGAAGCGCCCCGTCCACGCCGTATCGCATGCCGGGCGAGCGGGACGCGAGCGACGAGCCGGTGGTCGAGCCCGTGAAGCCGGCGGTGCTCGGCACGGCGGTCGCCACGGATGGGCGCAACTTCGCGACGATGCAGCTCGGCGACGAACGGCCGGTCCTCGTGCACGTGGGAGACAAGATCGGCGAGTGGACGGTGAAATCGATCGGACGCGGCAAGGTCGTGCTGGTGACGGCGGCGGGCGCGCGGGCCGACCTCACGGTGCCAAAGCCAGGAACCTGACATGGTCTTCGTTCATAGAACTCTCATCACCTTCTGCGCCGCGCTCGCGGCCTGCGCGCTGCCCGTGGGGCGCGCCGTCGGCCAGCGGCCGCGGCCCCAGCCGACGAGGGCCGACACGGTCAAGAAGCCGGCAGCCGCGGTGTCGCTGGATTTCCAGGATCAGGAACTGAAGGTCGTGCTCGACGCCATCGCCGCCGCGGGCGATCTGAACGTGTCACTTACCAACATTCCGTCGCAGCGGGTGAGCGTGCACATGGGACGGCCCGTCTCGCGCGAAGGGATGATCGAGCTGCTCAAGGGCCTCGCCGAATCGAACGGACTCAAGGTCACGGAAAGCCCAACGCTGATTCAGATCTCCGGTCCTGCCCCGGAGCGAACGCGGGAAACGCCACAGCAAACGCTCGCGCAGCAGCTCGCGCA
>DATJHY010000262.1:0-2695 GCA_035493635.1 Gemmatimonadaceae bacterium
GTGGGATCCGGCCACGTTGTCGCTGACCAAGCGCCCGGGATTCATCCCGACCCTGAACATCGTGGACGACACGTTCACGAAGTACCGAGATGTGATGGCCGCCGTCATCGCTCAAGCGAAGGCTTAGCGCGGCGCGTCCCCCCGGATCATTCGCAGCCCAAAGACCGTAGCGATCTGGCTGCCGGTCTTCGCCTGAAAGCGCACGGTCACTTTGCTCTTGCCGCGCACCAGATCGGCCGGCACAGGGTACTCGACGTCAAAAAAGCGCTGCGGATCGGCGAACTTCAGCTGCTGCGCCGCGATCCGCTGGCCGTCCACCTGAATTTCGAAATCCGCCGGCATCGCGCGCCGATCGCCCGAGTAGTAGGTGGCGATGAGCGTCATCGGGTGCGCGGGCTCGACGGGCATATCGTAGGAGAACCAGGTCGCGCCGTGCCGCCCCGGCCTGCCCAGCATGCGCTGCGCAACGGCGCCCTCGCCCGCCTGATAGTTGAACGGTCGCTCGAATACGACTTCGCCCGGCTGAAGCCACGCGACCGTGGCGGCCTCGAGCTTCTGTAGCCGCTCCGCGTCGGCCGCATACTCAGCCTTCTTGGCGCTCCACTCGTCCGGCGTGAACAAGTCCCAGTACGTCGAGTACGCGCGCCGGTGCAGACGGAAGAACGGCTGAAACTCGACGTCATGCACGCTTCCCGTAGCGTCGGGCTCGCGACCCACGCCGTCGCTCCGAAAGTGCCCCGCCGCCTCGGTCACCGGTTTGAGCCAGCTCGCCACGGGTTGGGCGGCCGCCACGAGCACGGGTGCCGCAGGCAACGGCGTGCGTGCGGGTCGCGATTCGTCGTTCGGATCCTGATCGCGCTCGGGCTCAGGACCCAAATCTCCGGCGAGGACGAGCGGTCCCCACAGCAGTGACGCGCGCCGTGGATTGTCAGGCAGCGGCTCGAGCCGCAGCGACTTCGGGAGCACCAGCTCCACCAGGTCGCCGGTTTTCCAGACTCGCTTCAGCTCGAGATACGAGCTCACGTCTGCTTCCGCATCGTGGTATTGGCTGCGGCGATGTGAGGAGCTGTCAGGTGGTACGGCCGCCGTGGCAACTGACTGGCCGTTGATCGTTGCCCGGAATCCTGGGTCCCCCCCGGTCCAGTACGGGCGCCGCAACGAGAGCGTGAACTCCCGGGGTGTTCGAACCGCGAACGTCAGCTTCGCCGTCTCGCCCTCCGGTAAGTCGGTGTCCACGCTCAACCGCACGCCGGCCGGCGCCCACTCCGCGGTGGAGGGCGTATACAGATTCACCCAGAGCCGGTCTCCCGACTCGTAGTAGATGCCGTCGTTGTGGAGGGCGTGGCGCTCCATGCCGGTGCCGACATCGCACGTGAAGTCGTTGAACATGTCCTGGTACTCGTGCAGCACGCCTTGGCGTGCGCCACCCACCGGCACCATGTAGCAGACGCGCCCGTCCTCGGGATCGATGGACGCCAGCATGTGGTTGAACAGCGCCCGCTCGTGGTAATCGGCGTAGTGTGGATCGGGCCAGATGGAGAACAGCCGGCCGGTCAGCTTCAGCATGTTGTAGGTGTTGCACGTTTCGCACGTCCGGCCGTCGATCCAGTCGTTCAGCTGGTCCGCTGGTCCGAAGTACTCGTCCTTGCCGTGGCCGCCGCTCGAGAAGCTGTGATGGTGGACCACCTGATCCCAGAAAAAGCTCGCGGCAAGCAGGTCTTCCGGTCTGCCGGTATACGTGAACCGCGCCGCCGAGCCGATGAGCTTGGGCACCTGCGTGTTGCCGTGTGTGCCGGCGAGGTCGTCGTCGTGGCGCCGCAACGGCTCTATGAAGGCGCGGTGCTCGAACTTGTACGACAGCGCCAGCCAGCGCGCATCGTTCGTGTCCGCGTAGAGATCGGCCAGCACTTCGTTCATGCCGCCGAACTCGGTGTTCATCATGTGCTGCAGCTGGGCGTCATCCAGCCCCGAAAGAATCTTGTCTGCCCAGGCTGCGAACTTGACCTCGACATCGAGCGCGGTCCGGTTGCCCGTATGCCGATACGCGTCGCGCAAACCGGCGTACGTCTTGTGCAGCGTGTACCAGGGCGACCATTCACCGTTCAGGTCGAAGGCCGCCGAGCGGATCTCTCCGCGCGCCAGCTCGCCGAACGCTTTGCGACCGCCCGCCAGCGCGCTCAAGTAGCCGTCGCCATGGGCATCCTGCACGGTCTTCAGCTCGCGGACGATGTAGTCGGCTCGAGTTTTGAAACGCGCGTCGCCGGTCGCGGCAAACATCAGGCTCACGCCGGAGAGGTAATGCCCCGCGATGTGGCCGGTGAGGTTGCGGCCATCGCCGTCCCATCCGCCGTACGGCTCCCCCTTGGGCGCGAGGCCGGCGCGTTTACGGTAGAAGGCGAGCATCCGGTCGGGCTCGAGTTGGAGGAGATAACGCGCGGACAACTGCTGCGCGTGCGCGAGCGGCCCACCCGTGAGCCGCACAGCGCTGAGCGGCAACGGTCTGGCCTTGACGACCGATGTGTCGGATGAATGGAGTGCGCCGAAGCTCTGGGACGCGAGCAACTCGAATGCGGCTGCACCGAGGCCGAGCTTCAGAGCTTCGCGGCGAGACAGAGTCATCTTAGTCGCGTGCGGAAGCGTTCATAAATCGGCTCGTACGCGTGGTGCGTCGCAGCGTTTGGGGACATGAGCGGTT
>DATJHY010000263.1:0-4383 GCA_035493635.1 Gemmatimonadaceae bacterium
TCGGACCGGCGGCACCAGAGCTCGTGGCCATGTTCCCGGAGCTGCGGGCCGCGTTCCCCGACGTCACGCCGAGCGCGGGGATCGATCCCGAGTCGGACCAGCGGCGGTTGTTCCGCTCGCTCGTGGAAGCTCTGTCCGCCGTCGCCCGAACGCAGCCGGTTCTTCTGGCGTTCGAGGATGTGCACTGGAGCGACGACGCGACGCTCGATCTGGTCTTCCACCTCGCCCGCAGCCACGCGTCGCAGCCGGTCGTCATCGCCCTGACCTACCGCGCCGACGAAGCCGGTCCACGGCTCACGCGTCTCGTGGCGGATCTCGAGCGGGCCCGTCTCGCGACGGAGCTCACGCTCGATTCGCTCGATCGCGACCAGGTCGCCGAGATGCTCCATGCGATCTTCGGCCCGCGCGAAACGCTCGGCGACGAATTCATGCAGCGGCTCTACGAGCTCACCGAAGGGAATCCGTTTTTCGTCGAGGAAACTCTAAAGGCGCTGGTCATCGCCGGTGACCTCGCGGCCACGGGCGGAGCGTGGCGCGCCCGGCCGCTCGAGCGGATCCGCGTGCCCCGTACCGCCGTCGAGGCGGTGCGCCGCCGTCTGGCCGCGCTCACGGTGCCCGCGCGCGCGGTCGCGTCGACGGCTGCCGTCGCCGGCAGACGCTTCGACTTCGGATTGTTGCAAACGCTCACGCACATGAGCGAACCGGAGCTGCTCGCCGTGGTGAAGGAGCTCATCGCGGCGCAGCTCGTGGTCGAAGAATCGGCCGAGCGGTTCGCATTTCGACACGCGCTCACGCGCGAGGCGATTTACGCCGAGCTGCTGGCGCGCGAACGCGTCGCGCTGCACCGCGAGGTCGCGGCCGCGCTCGAGCGCGCGAACGCGGGATCGATCGACGCCGTCGTGGACGCGCTGGCCTATCACGCGTGGGAAGCCGGCGACTGGGAGCGTGCCAGCCGCTATGCCGCGGCGGCGGCGAAGCGCGCGCTCGCCGTGTCGGCGCCGCGCGAAGCGGTCGGTCACCTCGACCGCGCCCTGGCGGCGTCGGAGCGCAGCGGAGACGTGGCGAGCGCCGAGCTGCTGCTCGAACGAGGGTGGGCCAATGAAACGCTCGGCGATTTCCAGCGGGCGCACGACGACTTCACGCGCGCGCACGAACGGGCGCGCGCCACGTCGGACAATCACAGCGTGTGGGAAGCGTTGCACGCACTGGGCATGCTCTGGGCGGCCCGCGACTATTCGCGCGCCGGCGAGTACCGGCGCATGGCGTTGACGGTCTCACGTCTCATCGGAGACGGCTCGCTCATCGCGCGCAGCCTGAATCGAGTCGGCAACTGGCACGTGAACCTCGAGGAGCCGCACGCCGGGCTGCCGCACCATGAGGAAGCGCTTGCGATCTTCGAGCGCCTGGGAGACGATGCCGGCGTTGCCGAAACGGTCGACCTCATCGCGATGGCGCAGCACTGCGCGGGCGACCCGCGCGTGTCCGCGCGCGCCTATGAGCGTTCGATCGCGCTGTTCACCAAACTCGATGACCGCCGTCGCCTTGCCAACGCGCTTGGCGTCCTCTCGCTGTGTGGACCGTCGTACCACCTGTCGTCCACCACGCCGTTTCCAACTCCAGGGCTGGAGGCCGAGCTGCGCGCGCCGCAATCGATACGTCTCGCGCGCGAAATCGGATGGCGCGTTGGCGAAGCCGCGCAACGGTTCTTCATCGCCGACTGCCAGGCGTGGCGCGGCGAGTACGACCAGGCAATTCCGCTTGCCCGGGAGGCACTGGAGCTGGCGGAGGAAATCGAGCACCTGCAGTGGACGGCAGGCGCGCTACGGTTGCTCGGCGTCCTGTCGCTCGACCTGCTCGCGCCGCACGAGGCGCGCGAACATCTCGAGGAGGCGCACCGCATCGCGCAGCGGCTTGGCTCGCACATCTGGCTTCGCTGGACGGCGGCGCCATTGGCGCAGGCACGCTGCCGAACCTCGGACTTCGATGGCGCGATGGAAGTCCTGGATCGTGCCGCGCAGTCCGCCACGGCGGGCGACGGTACTCGCGCCGTTTCGCGCCCGAGCGGTACGGACCTGACGCTTGGCGAACGGCAGCTCTGGTTCGCGCGCGCCGAGCTCGCGCTCGCGCAGCGGCGCCCCGAGATCGCGCTGGACATCGCCGACATACGCCTCGCGTCCGAGCGCGCCGCCAACCCCGACAGCGTGCTCGGCGTTCCACGATTGTCGCTCCTCCGCGCCGAGGCGCTCATGGCGCTGCAACGTTTCGACGAAGCGGCGCCGGCGCTCGACGTCGCGCGGGCCGAAGCGATGGCTCAGAGTGCGCGTCCAACGCTCTGGCGGATCGAAGCAGCCACCGGGCACCTTCACCGCCTGCAGCGCCGGCGCGTCGAGGCGCGCCGCTCCTTCGATGCGGCGCGGGCGATCGCCGACGATCTGGCGGCAAAGATCCCCGATGACACGATGCGCTCGCGATTCCTCGCCGGAATCAACGAGGTCATTCCCGCCGCGCCGTCTCCTTCGCCCAACCGTGCCGCAAAGGCGGCGTTCGGCGGATTGACGCGGCGCGAACGCGACGTGGCGGTGTTGATCGCCCAGGGCAAGGCGAACAAGGTGATCGCCCGCGACCTCGGCGTGGGCGAGCGCACCGTCGAAGGCCACGTGGCGAGCGCCCTGGCGAAGCTCGGCTTTGGCTCTCGGACGCAACTCGCCGCCTGGGCGGTCGAGAAGGGCTTGATCGGCTCGACAGCCCCAACTTCGGCGCGCTGATCCCGGAAACAGGGTCAGACCCTGTTTCTCGAATTTCCCCGTACCGCGCGCGAAAAATCTCCGTGGATCCCACGCTGTAACGCGGCGGCGCCTTCGGTATTCTCCCGCCGCGTTCCGAGCGCCCGACAATGCCGCCGGGCGGAACGACGCAGCTATCCACTGGAGGCACCATGCGCAGCACCCACATCCTCACGATCGCGGCCCTATGCGTGGCCGCCGCGTGCTCGAACGATTCACCGACCAGCAACGCCCCAGCCGCGCCGCGGAGAGACGTCGCCACGAGCGGCGGCGGTCCGCTCCAGCAGACGAACTGGAGTCCGGCGCCGCCGATCGTTCCCCCAGGCGCCGAGATCGTCGTCCTGCAGGGCAACCCGTTCGGCGCCGAGCCGTACACCGTTCGGCTCCGCTTTCCCAGCGGCTACTTCGTTCCGCCGCACACCCATCCCACGGTCGAGAACGTGACGGTGTTGACCGGCACGCTCGTGATGGGCATGGGCGCGCAGGTGTCGGAGACGGGGCTGCAGACGTTCGGCAGGGACGACTTCTTCAGCATGCCGGCTAATAGCGCGCACTACATCACGACGCGTGGCGAAACGGTGATCCAGCTCCACGGCATCGGCCCAGTCGCGTTCAACTATGTCAACCCGGCCGACAATCCAGCCGCACGCTGATCGCTCGCGGCGCAGGCAGTACACGCGAGTATTTCCATTTTCCTCAATCATCGACAACGGTACCAGAATGACGCAGACAACTACAGCAACACCGGTCGTCGCGGGCGATCCGCTCACCGATCGCGTTCGCGCGACGTGGACGTCCGGCGACTTCGGGCGCATCGCAAAGGGCTACGAGCGCGGCGCCGCGGAGTTCATCGCGCGGCTCGAGCTCGAGTCGGGTGAGCGCGTGCTCGACGTCGCATGCGGTACGGGCAACCTGACGCTCCCCGCCGCGCGCATGGAAGCATCGGTCACCGGCATCGACATCGCCGCCAACCTGCTGGTCCAGGCGAAAGCACGAGCCGCGGCCGAGGGATGGCTGATCACCCTCGACGAAGGCGACGTCGAGAGCATGCCCTACGCGGACGGCGCCTTCGAGACGGTGGTGACGATGTTCGGCGCGATGTTCGCGGCCCGTCCCGATCGCGCGGCCGCCGAGCTGTTGCGTGTGACCGAATCCGGCGGCCGCATCGCGATGGCCAACTGGACGCCGACCGGCTTCATCGGCGACATGCTCAGGACGCAGGTTCGCTACGTCCCTCCGCCGGCGGGAGCGCCTTCGCCGCTGCAGTGGGGGAGTGAGGAGCACGTGCAGGCGCGGCTCGGCGCGGGCTCGACGAGCCTGACGCTCAATCGGCGAGTGATCACGTTCGAGTATCCGTTCAGCCCAGCGGACGTGGTGAACGAGTTCCGGCTCTGGTACGGGCCGACGCTGCGCGCGTTCGCGGCGCTCGACGAATCCGGGCGTGAGGCGCTCGAGCGCGATCTGGTCGAGCTCTGGGCAAAGAACAACCGCGCCGACGACGGTACGACGCGCGTGCAGTCTGAGTACCTCGAGGTGATCGCGGTCGTGAAGTGACTGCGTCACGGACGTGGCGGGTGGAGCGTATCCACCCGCCACGCGC
>DATJHY010000264.1:0-6750 GCA_035493635.1 Gemmatimonadaceae bacterium
AAGCGATGCCCCGCCCGGTGGGGGGCGGGGCACAACTGCGGGTGGATCCGAACTTCTACGTGACGGTGAAGGACGCGTCGGCCGCACCGGCTGGACGCGGGGCGGGTCAGGGCGCGGCGAGCGGGCGGCTGGAGACGACGGTGAAATTCACGGGGATGTGATAGAGCTGGCCGTCGGCCTTGCAGTAGGCTTTGTCATTCGGGGTGGGCTGGGTCGTAACGACCCACGTGTCGGATGCGGTTCGCGTAACGACCACGCTGTCGGCACCAGTCATCGTGCCGTCACTGATGTGATCCTGATACACCAAGCCACCACAGCGCGAGTCGTTCACGTGAAGTGCGCGCAGACGGAAGCCGCCGATCGGAATCTGATCCGCCGTAACGTTCTCCCGCTCGATGTCGCCGACGTTCATGAAGGTCGTTGTTGCCACGGGAGTGGTGCCGTCGCCGTAGTCGATCACGACCTTTCTCGGATAACTCGCGCACTTGTTATCCGTGAACCTCGGGTTGTCAGTCTGCATGACGGCATCGCCGCTGTTCGAGAACTGCGTCGTCGCGAAGATCTTCGAGTCCACGCCACACACGCCGTTGGCGTACAGGGACGACGTTCCACTCACGTAGAGATGGTCGCTCTTCAAGCCCAACGCCCCATCGTCCAGCGGGAACAGGAACGTCGAGGTGGGATCGGTCGGACCGGCCTGCTTGGCAAAGCTCGGCGATTGTGGTGTCAACGGCGACAGCGTGGCAACATCGTTTCCGCAGCCGACCACGGCAGCGGTGGACGCGACGGTGCCAACGAGCAAGAGACGGCGGAGCATGGGAGGTCTCCAATCGGGAGGTGAGTTGGCGAGCTGTGTCAGCGTGCCAATGTTGATCGGACGGCCGATCCCGACTTGCGAGATCTCGAATGCTCCACCGACGTCGTTACGGCGCCAGCCGCACGACGGTGAGCCGTACCGGAATGTGGTACAGCTGTGCGTCGGCCTTGCAATACGCCCTGTCGTTGGGCGCCGGCTGCGTCGTGACCACCCAGGTATCTACGGCGGTTCGGCTGACGATCACGCTGTCCGCGCCCGTCGGCGCGCCCCCGGCGATGTGATCCTGATACACCAATCCGCCGCAGCGCACGTCGTTGATGTGAAGCGCGCGCAGCCGCGAGGTCCCGATCGGGATCTGATCCGCCGGGTCATTGTCGCGCTCGATGTCACCTACGTTGAAGAACACGGTCGTCCACTGCGGCGTCGTGCCGTCTCCGTAGTCGATTCGAACCTTCCTGGGGTAATTCACGCACTTGTTATCCGTGTACTTCGGGTTGTCGGTCTGCATGACCGCATCGCCGCTATTCGAGTACTCGGTCGTCGCGAAGATCTTCGAATCCACGCCGCAGACCTGATTCCGATACACTGACTGGTCGCCGCTCACGTAGAACCCATCGCTCGAGACTCCGAGCCCCGTGGCATCGAGCGGCAACAGGAACTCGGCCTTGGGATCAGCTGGCGTGACCGCGAACAACTCAGCGCCCACCCCTTTCTTTCCACTCGTGAGCGTGACCTGCACATCGTACGACGCGACGGGGGCAGTACTGGGGACCAGAAGGTGGGCGATCAGTTGAGTCGAGCCCACGAACTTCGTCGACTGTACGTGGACCAGGGTGGTGTCACCATTGAGCGACCAAGTCGCCCTGGCGCCGCTCGTAAACCCCGAACCGTTGATCGTCACGTCGAGCGCCGTGTCTTGCGGCGCCTGCGCCGGGCTCGTTGACGTAACCGACAGAGACGCCGAGCCACTCCCGCCCGCGGACCCGCCCCCTTTCGCAGCCACGAATCCGCCCGGCGACCGGAGGACGCCCGTCGGCTCGCCCCCTCGGCACGACAGCGCCGCGAGGATCGCCGGCGTCAGCCAGTATCGCGCCCTTCGCGGTCGCAGGGTCGGCTGAGAGGTACTCGTCGGGCTGGGCATAGTGCTGGTGCTCCTGTCACAAGAGGCGGGGAGTGGGACAGCGCACGCCGGATGGCGCGATGCGGAAGGGGTATATCATCTTCGTTGATCGGACAGCTCGGTTCGGTTTGCCAGCATGATTTGTGGGGTGCCGCCGCCCGTCAACTCGTACGCGGCCCAATAGTAGGGACTCTCGTACCGCGAATCGGCCATGAGATCCCGCTGCGCCTGAGCAAGCGCCTCGGCGACCGTACCGTGCGCGAGGCGTGCATAGAAGTGCGCCGCGAACGCAGCCGCACCCTCATCGTCGATGCGCCAGAGCGTCGCAACCACATCCAGTGCACCAGCGTAAAGGAAGGTTTGCGCGATTGTCGTGTAGTCCTCGCCCATGTCGAAACCCGTGGACCACGACGCCCCCAGCGCCGTTTCGCAGCCGGACAGAAAAACCAGCGGGGATTGCACGTGCATGGCCAGCAACTCGTGCACTTCGAGACGGTCGTATCCCTCAGCACGTTCCCGTTCGCTGGCGGCGAGCTCGATGTCGGAGAAGAGCGGGTTACGGCTGTTCATTCTCGCGTGCGACGCGACGTGCACGACGGCACCCGCCTCCAGCGATTCGCGGAGCTTGGACTTGACTGCGTTGGTGCCCAGGTACACGCGGCCGCCGCGTGACAGGCGATGGACGCTTTGGGCCTCCTCGCGAGTGGCGGCGAGCGAGTCTGGAAAAGGCGCGAACACATCGACGCGGAATGGCCGAAAGGCCGTCGAGCGCGCACGAGTCGCTTCGCGCAGCCGCGGCAGCGACGCCGCCGTCGGCACGCGCAGGAACGCGTATTCCTCGGCCGCGTAGCGACCGGACCGCGGGTCGATGAGCGCGCTGAACGGCAAGTACGACAACGGACCGTGTGGGACGATCACCAACGTCCGCACGCCCTGGAGCGCGCCGGTTTCGGCGGCGGGTTCGATCAGAATCTGATAAAGAGCCGTCAACACGCCGCGCGCAGCTGATGTGACGTCACGACGCTGCACGAGTGCACGCGCAAGCTGCACGCGCGATCGGAGATCGACCGCGCGTTCCGGCACGTTCTTCACGGTGAGGCCATGGGCGGAGACGACGAAGACGATCAGGCGTTCAGAGGTAACGAGATACTCCACCAGTGCCTCGCCGGGCGCGAGGCTTCGCGCCAGTTCCGACTCCGACGCCACCCCGCCCGCGCCGCCGCCGCCCGTCGCCGTGTCGGCGCCCGCTCGCGCGGTCAATGCCTCGTACTCCGCGCGCGCCGCGAGCAGGCTGTCGCGGAGCGTTCCGGTCAGCGACACGAACGTCGGACTTCGTTCTCGCGGCGGCCGGGATTCTCCACCGGCCAGCTTGGCGACCAGGGCATCTATCCGCCGCAAGAGATCTTCGCGAGCGAGATCCGGCGCCGCGCCGGCGCCCACACTCACGTCTCTTCTCGCCGCACTCAGGTGTTCCACCAGTGCGCGGCCGCGTGCGGCATCGGCGACCTGAAAGGCTTCGGCTGTGCGACCCATCCGGAGGAGCAAGAGGACTTGTGTGGCGTAAACGCTCGCTCGATCAGCCACATAGGTCGTGCGCAACTCGCCGGAGGCGTAGTTGCCGCGCACACGCTCGACGGCCGCCACAGCACGCCGTCCAGCAGCCAGCGCCGAGTCCAGCTGGCCGAGACCTTCGAAGGCGCGCGCGCTCAAGGTCATTGCCTGGGCTTCCGCGCTGCTGCCGGCGAGGGTGAGAGTGCCCGCTGCCCGCTGCAAGGCCCGGCGGGCTCGCGCCCAGTCGCGACGCGCGACGGCGATCTCCGCTTCGGCGATGCCGACGCGTGCGCCGGCGACCGGAGCCTGGAGTCGTGTGGCAATCGAGCGCGCGTCGCCCAGATATCGATCGGCGTCGCCCGGATCGCCGCGCTGTTGCGAGAGCGTCGACAATACAATCGCGTCGGCGAGCGCCGGGTATGCAAATCCACCAGACCGGTGAATCTCGTATGCCCGGTAGGCGTCCTGGCTCGCGAGCGGCACATTTCCGAGTGCCGCATGTACGCGAGCCTCGCTCCGCAGGATGTTTCCGCGCTCCTCGGGCCGGCCCAGCGAATCGGTCGCCACCAACGCTCGTTGATAGTAGGCGAGCGCGTGCGTGTAGTCCCCGGCATCGAGGTACAAGTCGGCGAGAATCGTGAGGTCTTCTGCCTCCTCCTGCCGCTGACCGGCGCGCCGAGCCATGACCAGGGCGCTGTCGAGCAGTGAGAACGACCGCTGCGGCTCGCCGAGGGCGTCGTACGCCGTGGCCAGTTGACCCAACGCGTTCAGGTCGGTGGTCGAGTCGCGCAGTGCACGAGCAATCCGCCGCGCCGCGTCGAGCGACTCGATAGCGGAGACAGGGTCGCCGAGCGGCACGTCGAGAGCGGCGAGGTCGGTGAGCGATCGCGCGAGCGTGACGGAATCATGCACGACGATTGCGGCGTCCCGCGCGCCGATGAAGGCTTCGCGCGCGCGGCCGAACGCGCCGAGGTCCTGCGCGACGAGCCCGGCGTTGTTCATCGCTTTCACGACGATGAGCGAATCGCCGCTCGCGTGCGCGGTCAGAATCGCGCTGTCGAGCAGGCTCGATGCATCGGCGAGGCGCTCTTCGTCCCACGCCAGCAGCCCGAGCGCGTTGTACGAACGGGCAAGCTCCCGGTTCATGTGCAACCGGAGCTTGAGCCCGAGCGCCTGTTCACCAAGCCGGCGCGCTTCCTCGTAATTGCCGAATTGTCGCGCAGTCTGGCCCAATCCCGTCAGCGCCCGGGCCATGGCGCCCGAATCGCGCTCTGCCTTGGCGAGCGAAAGTGCACTGCTCCAGGCTCGCCGAGCGCGATCGGGAGACTCGCGGTACACCGAATCGCCGAGCGCGAGCAGAGAGTCCACCACGGTCCCGATGGCGCGAACACTCGACCCGACCTGTCGTGCCGCGACCGCCGACTCCGCGACACTCGGACGCTCGCGCGCCGGCGGTGCACACGCGGCGAGAGCGCTCAGCACGAAACAGCGGTAGCTGCCGGGCCGCACCATCACCGGACCACGAACGCGCGGACGCCAGTCGTGGTTGACGCGCCGTCGCTGAGTCGCGCATCAACCGACCAGAAATAGTGGCGGCCAGCCACGAGACCGGCCGTTGCCGGCAGGGTGACCGTCGTGTCGGTCAGCGTCGACGACCACGCCACGGCGCCGGACGTATCCTGTACCGTGACGAGATACGATGCGTCCGGTCCACCGGAGCGCCACGTGAAGGTCGTCGTTGCGTTGACGGCAGCACCCTCCGTGGGTGCCACGATCACAAGCCGTGGCGGCCGGTCGGTCGGCGCGGCGGTCCCGATGCGTGTCGCAGCCGGGCTGTCGTGCGGCAGCGGAGCTCGATCAAACCTCGCCGGCAAAGTGATGAGTGCGAGCGCCGCGGCGGCGCCTGACACCGCGACGAGCCATCGACGGATGCCGCGTCGGTCGCGCGCGTGGACGTGCAGCGCGCGATGCAACTCTGCCAGCTCGCGCCGGCAGTCCGCACAGGCGGCGAGATGCGCCAAAGCCGGCGCTCGGTCGCTTTCGTGCAATCGCTCGTCGAGAATCGCCGCGACCTGACTGGTCGTCAGGTGCTCCGAGCCGAGGTGCGTTCGATTCATGGGGTGCTTTCCTCGATGCCGCGGGCAGTGAGTCGGCGCCGCAGCTCGTTGCAAACCAATTTGAGTCGTCGGTAGACGTGGAACGGCGTGGGCAAACCGAGGATCGACGCGATTGCCGATGCCGACAGGTCTTCGTCAAAACGCAGCTGCAACAACAACCGATCCTCGACGGAAAGGGCGGCCCGAGCCGTATCCAGAGCCTGATACAGCTCGGCGGATCGGAGCCGCCGGTCTGGGCTCTCGCTGGTCGTGTCGACGAGCAGTCCCAGCTCGGCGGCGAGGCTCGGGAGTCGAATCAGGTTGTAGCGAGCAGCGCGTACACTCTGAACGTGTCGTGCCGTGCCCGCGCCGCGCGGACGGCCGTAGCGTTGCCGGAAGAAGTCAACGCAGGTTCGTCGCGCGACCACGGCCAGCCACGTCGAGAACCGGCTTCGCGGGTCGGTCGCGTATGCGCGCAATGCCTTGAAGTCGTCGCGCCGGAGTTGCTCCAGCAGATATGCGTACGCATCCATGATCCCGTCGCGGTCGGGCATCACCTGCCTCGCCATGTGCAGGAACAGCCGGCTGTAACGCGCAACGAATTCGTCCCACGCCGCCTCGCGAGCCGCGTGAGCGCCGGGCTCCAGAATCGGCCGCAGCTCCGGTGCTGCGATCGTCGAAAGCGCGTCGGAACGGTTCGGACGTGGCACGCCGGCCTGCGTCGCTCCTTCCATCGTCGAGGGCGAAATCGGGATGAGCGCCGGGGCTAGTCCCGGATCCGCCAAGGCGCGGCAGGGGCCAGTCAGTCGGCGCGTTTGTCGAGTTGATCGGACAATCGGCGGCGGTTTGCGCGAAACGCCGGTTCGGGAAGGAATGGGTCCGCCGCGTGCACCCGATTATGCGTTGTCGCGGCTTCATGAAACAGGAGGTAATGTGGCTTTCTTCACCACGGGACAGCCTCGGACTTGGCGCAGCGCAAGGCTCACGTCAATGCCGGCACGTCCGGCGCGGCGCGGCGCCCAACTCAGCTCGCGCGCCGCGCCGCGCCGAAGCGCATGCGGATCGCGCGCTGAAACTGCCGGCCCACCTCGAAGCACTCGTCGCCGTCGAGCATCACGGCCAGGCGGTGCTGGCTCCGTCCAATCAGGCTCCGCACCTTGTCCCCA
>DATJHY010000265.1:0-16807 GCA_035493635.1 Gemmatimonadaceae bacterium
GCCAAGCTGCAGCACCCACACATACTGCCGCTGCTCGATTCGGGCGAGGCCGGAGGCCTGCTCTACTACGTAATGCCGCTTGCCACGGGAGAAACCCTTCGCGAACGGTTGTCCCGTGACCAGCAGCTCCCGATCGACGACACCGTGCGCATTGCATGCGAAGTCGCCGATGCGCTGCACTACGCGCACGCCGCGGGCATCATTCACCGCGACATCAAGCCCGAGAACATCCTGCTTCAGGGCGGCCATGCCCTGGTCGCCGACTTCGGCATCGCCCTCGCCGTCGAGCAGGCGGGCGGGCAGCGGATGACACAGACAGGGCTTTCCCTAGGTACGCCGCAGTACATGTCGCCCGAGCAGGCAATGGGCGAAAAGCGAATTGGTCCTCGATCGGACGTCTACTCGCTCGGCGCAGTGACGTACGAGATGATCACGGGAGAGCCGCCATTCTCCGGCGCCACGGTGCAATCGATCGTCGCAAAGGTGATGACGGAGCGTCCTATCGCTCCGCACGCGCTGCGCGACACGGTGCCGGCAGCGGTCGAGAACGCGGTCCTCAAGGCGCTCGCCAAGCTGCCGGCCGATCGCTTTGCCACGACCGCGGAGTTCGCCGCCGCACTCAGCGCGCCGTATTCGCACGGCGCCGTCACTGCTCCAGCTGAGCGCCCGCGCTCGCGCGTCAACGCAATCGCGCTCGCAGCCGCGGCGCTCTTCGCCGCCCTCGCGCTCTGGGGATGGCTGCGCCGTCCCGCCTCAACTCGGAGCGAGCCGCGACGTTTCTCCATCGTCCTTCCCGATTCGTCGCCACTCGTCTTCGTCGGGCCGGTTCCGTACGCCGCGGGCCAGCCGTCGCTCGCGCTGTCGCCGGATGGGAAGCGTCTCGCGTACATCGGAACGCACGGCGGCACGACCAACATCTTCGTCCGCGAGCTGAACGACTTCACCACGACGCGGCTCGCCGGCACGGACAGCGCCTACCATCCCTTCTTCTCGCCCGACGGCCGCTCGATCGGGTTCTTCGTACGAAACGAGTTGAAGCGGATCGACGTGTCGGGCGGCCCGGTGACGACGATTGCCCCGATGGATGTGCCGATCGGCGCCACGTGGGGAGCCGACGGCTATATCGTCGTCGCCGCGTCGGATGGGCGTGAGCTCGATCGCGTCCGCGCCACGGGCGGCAAGGTACGACGGTCCCCCGGCGTCACGACGGATCGGCGCAACTTCCCGATCCTGCTTCCGGGCACGCCGTACGCGCTGCACTCGAATCAGCGGCGTCTCACGGCCACGAACCTCGAGACGGGAGCCCTGTACATGTTGTCGGCCGACGGGCCGGTGTCGCTCGAGACGGCGAGCAACCGCGACGTCATTCGTGGCACGGCGCCTCGATACGTCGCGGGACATCTGCTGTGGATGAGTGTGAACGGCGAGCTGGTCGCCGCACCGTTCGATACCAAAACACTCAAATTCACCGGGCCCTCAGTCGTGGTCGTGAGCGGTGTGCGGCGCGAGACGGACAACGGCGCGGGACAGTACGCGATCTCGAGCGATGGCGTGCTCGCCTACGTCCCCGGCGCGAACGCCGATGTGGGCCACTTGGCCTGGGTCTACGAGGGAGGCCGCCAGGACTCGCTGCCGTTCCCGCCGGCGATGTACGGCACCAACGACATCAGCCCCGACGGCCGTCGGATCGTCATTCAAGTGCTGCAGGACGACGGGCGCCGCGACGAGCGGATCCTCGATCTGACGCGAAACGTCGAAGAAAGGTTGCGCGACCTCGAAGCGTTTCAATTCTCGTCGGTCCAGCGCTGGACGCCCGACAGCAAGTCGCTCGTGTATGGCGCGTCGTCGTCGCTGGCCAGCGAGTCGTTCATCCTCCGCACGTTTCCGGACCACCCGGGGGTATACGACACGCTCGCGCGAGGTCCCTTTTCCACGAGCGCGACGTTCACGCCGAGCGGCGACACGATCGTCGTGATGGCCGGCGACTCGACGCGCGTCTTTCGCCTCTATCTCCTGTCGGCAAAGCAGCGCTCGCCCATGACGCCGATCGGCAACTCGCGCGGGAGCACGGAGAATCCCGGGATCTCGCCCGACGGCAAGTGGCTCACGTACGACTCCAACGAGAACGGGGACCGTGGTCAGGTCTACGCGGAGCCGTTCCCGCCAACCGGGCGTCGCATTCAGATCACGAGCGACGGCGGCGCCGAGGCGCAGTGGTCGCGGCAGGGCGATGCGCTGTTCTATCGAAAGGGCACGCGGATCTACCGCCTGCCGGTGGCGCGCGGCGGCGACAACCCGTTCGGGACGCCGCGCGTGTTCGCAGACGGACAGTTCGCGGAATTCTCAGGGCGCACGTTCTCGGTGCATCCGGATGGAAAGCGCGTCCTGCTCAAGATCATTCCGACGGAGCAAACGTCCCGCGAGATCCATGTGCACACGGATCTGATCGCCGAGCTCGAACGACTCGATGCCGCGAGGTCGGCTCGGCAACCCTGAGCGCATGATGGAGTTTCGCGACCAGCGTCACGGCCGCGGCGACGCGCGCCCCGCCGGCAGTCCCAGACGTTTGAGCAGTAGCGCGTAGCGCGGGTCGCGACGCAGCGGGTCCAGCTCCGGGAACTGCTCGACGTAGATCGCCCAGATTGAATGCTCGGCGACTGCCGAATCGAGTTCCCGGAAAGCGGCGTCGTTGTCCCCGAGCTGTGCACTCCACCGCGCGCGCTCGACGGAGAGCCCCTGCGATCTGGGCGAGGCAAGTTGCGCCCGCAAAACCGCGTTGCGCCCCCCGCTGATCCACGCCTTGCGCAATTCCGCCACCGGTGCGCCGGCGCGCGACGAGCTGGCGTCGAGACGCGCGCGCACGTCGAAGAAGCGCGACGAATCGCCGCGCTTGAAATAGATGCTCGATGCATGACTGAGCGCCAACGGCTGGCCTGGGTCGAGTGCGAGCGCCCGGTCGATCCACGTAAGCGCGGAATCGTCGGTGCGGTTGTTCACATGCCAGGCCGCGATATTCGCCATCACGATCGCCGAAAGCGGATCGAGCTCCTTGGCCCGCAACAACTCGCGCAAGGACTCGGCGGCGCGACCGTCCGTCAGCAACAGGTCCGCGTACCACTTGTGAGCGGTGGCGTATCCGGGATTCAACGCGATCGCCCGGCGAAACGCGCTGTCCGCGGGCTGCAGCTTCCACTCGAGGAACGTGAGGTACGCCAGCGCGGCGTGTGCCTCGCCGAGATTCGGATTCAGCGCTACCGCTCGTTCGGCCGCGGCGCGCGCCGTTGCCAGCGTCGGGAGGGTGGCCGCGTTCGAGTAGAATGCCACGGCGATGTACGCGTCGGCGAGTCCCGCTTGCGCGAGGGCGAAAGTCGAGTCGCGTTGAATCGCTCGTTCGAAGAACCCGATCGCCTTCTCGACATCCGGCACCGCGCGCTTGTTCCAGAGGAAGCGGCCCTGCAAATACAGGTCGTACGCTTCGCGATCGTGCGTCGGCTCGGCATTGCCGAGTCGCGCCTGGCCGGCGAGCAGGCGTCCCTTGAGCGCGGTCACCACGGCACGCGCGACCTCGTCCTGCACCGCGAAAATGTCCGCGGCATTGCGATCGAAGGTTTCCGACCAGAGGTTGGTGCCGGAGCTCGCCTTCACGAGTTGCGCGCTGATGCGCAAGCGATCGCCGGCGCGCTGCACGCTTCCTTCGAGCACCGCACCCACGCCGAGCTGCCGCCCGATCTCGCGCGCGTCGACATTCTTTCCGCGAAACGAGAAGGCCGACGTCCGCGCGGCGACGTCGAGCCCTTGCACGCTGCTCAAGGCTCCAATGAGCGTTTCAGCAATCCCGTCGCCAAAGTATTCGCTCGTCCGCTCCTGGCTCAGGTCCGCGAACGGCAATACCGCCACGGACGCCTCGTCGGCGCCCACGGACGCCGCGCGGCGCCAGGCCATACTGAGCACGACGGCCAGTACGACGACGAACGCCGCGGCCGCCCAGGCGAGGCGTCTCGCGCGCACCGACGCACGAGGCGCCGCCGCGGTCGGAGTCTGCGGCGCCGGCAACGAGACGGCGGCAGCCGGAGAAGCCGCCTCGATCGCCGCCGAGAACTGCGCCACCGGGTTGAATCGATCGGCGGGATTCCGGGCCAGGGCGCGCTGCAGCGCGTCGGCAACGACGGCTGGCACGGCGGGACGCAGATTGGTGATCGGCGGCGCGTCGGTCACCAAGCGCTGGCGCACGATCGACTCTGCCGTCGGTCCGGTGAACGGCGCCTGTCCGCCGAGCATCTCGTACAGCACGCAGGCGAGGCTATAGAGATCGCTACGGCCGTCGAGCTCCCCGTCGCCCACCGATTGCTCGGGGCTCATGTACAGCGGCGTTCCGACCGACATCCCGGTCTGCGTGATCCGCTCGCCACCGGCGGCGCTGAACGCGCGCGCGATGCCGAAGTCGGCGACAACGGCGTGTCCGCCCTCGAGCAGAATGTTCTCGGGCTTGATGTCTCGATGTACCACGCCGCGCGCGTGCGCATAGCTCAGCGCGTCGGCAACTTCGCGGGCAATTCGGAGTGCGTCGGCGATCGGGAGCTGCTTCTCGCGCGTGAGCCGATCGCGCAGCGACTCGCCTTCCACCAGCGGCATCACGTAGTAGAGGAACCCGTCGACGCTCCCCGAGTCGTACAGCGGCAGAATGTGCGGATGCCGCAGATTCGCCGTCGTCTCGATCTCTCGGAGAAACCGCTCCGAGCCGAGCGCGGCGCCGACCTCCGCGCGCAGCACTTTGATCGCGACCTTGCGCTTGTGCTTGAGATCTTCGGCGAGGTGGACGGTGGCCATGCCACCGGCGCCAAGCTCGCGTTCGATGCGGTAGCGATCCACGAGCGCCGCCGCGAGCGTGGCGATCACCGGCGCGTCCCCGAGCGACGGGCCAACATGGGTCGAACCTGCTCCTGTGTGTCCATCGTCGGACGTGGGGGGGCGCTGGCGTAGGAATGGCTGCGGCGACTATGCGCGCCAAAGGGGAGACGATTAAGAATGCCGCAACGCTGCCGCCTCGGCTAGAGCGACCGCCAAGCGACGGCAGTACGCCGGAGAGCGCCGTCACGCCCCCACCCGGACGAGGCTAGTCGACGTCGGCCGCGAGCTCGGGTCTCGAACGCCGCACTCCATTTGCCGAAACCCGCCGCTTGCCCTAACCGTACTAAGGTAGTACGCTGATGTTCCCCAAAGCGTACTATGGGAGACTCCCGTGGCTGACCGCGACATCGACCTCATACAGGGCACGTTGAACGTGCTCATCCTCAGGACGCTGTCCTGGGGCCCTACAAACGGGTACGCCATCGCGCAGTGGGTGCGCGAGGCGACGAAGGGCGACATCGAGCTCGAGGAAGGCGCGCTCTACCCCGCCCTGCACCGCATGGAGCACCGCGGCTGGATCGATGCCGAGTGGGGCGTGAGCGAGAACAATCGGCGCGCCAAGTACTACCGTCTCACCGCGCTCGGTCGCCGGATGCTGCGCCAGCGCACCGAGAGCTGGGAGCGCCTCGTGACCGCCGTCGGGAGAGTCCTCACCACCGAACGTCGTCCCGCTTGAAGGAGCGCGACATGAAGCCGACCAATCAAGACCGCGAGACCATGCCCACGCCCACGTGGCGCCGGTATATCCGCATGATTCGTCCCGATCCGGCCGCGGATCTCGACGACGAGCTGCGCGATCATCTCCAGTCGACAATCGACGCGTTGGTCGCGAGCGGAATGACGCCCGAGTCCGCGCGCGCCGAGGCCGTACGCCGATTCGGCGACGTGAGGCGCGTGCGTCGGGAGGTGCAACGGCTCGACGAGCGGCACCTGGTGCGCACGAACCGATTGTCGGCGGTCGAGACCTTCCTCTATGACTTGCGCCACGCGGCGCGCGGGCTTCGCAAGGCTCCCGCCTTCGCGCTCGTTGCGGCAATCTCCATCGCGCTCGGCGTCGCGGCCAACACGACGGTGTTCTCGGTGGTGAACGCGGTGCTGCTGCGGCCGATACCAGGCGCGCACGCGTCGCGGCTGGTCCGCGTGTACGTGAATCATCACAGCCCCTTCGACTGGCACGACCTGCAATGGTTCCGCGACCGCGCGACCTCGCTCGAGTTCCTGATCGGCGAGCGCAACAACGCGATGTCGTTCCGCGCGTCGGGTAGCGCCGAGCCGGAGCGAATACACGCGTCGTACGTCACGCACGGATACTTCCCTGCGCTCGGCGCGCGTGTCTCATTGGGCCGCGGCTTCGATGTGGACGAGACGGCCAGCGCCGACGCGGTTGGAGTGCTGAGCTATGCGTTCTGGCAGCGTCGCTTTGCCGGCGATTCGTCGGTCATCGGGCGGCGCGTGCTGCTGGGCGGATATCCGATTTCGATCGTTGGTGTCGCCGCCCCGGACTTTCGCAGCTCGGTGATGTTGTGGACGCCGGACGTGATCGTACCGTTCGCCATCGCGCCGCAGCTCACCGGACGCAAGCTCGACGACTTTGGCGGAAGCTTCTACGCCACGGCGCGGCTGCGCCCTGGTGTATCGCAAGACGCCGCGGAGTCGGAGCTGCGCGGGCTCATGGCGCAGCTCGCGCCGACCGACAAGCAGCGGTACGAAGGCATGACGGTGCGGCTCGACGACATTCGCGGCGTGAACGCCGAGCTGCGCGGAGGCGCCACCGCGGTGTCGGCGTTCATGATGGCGATGGTGGGAATGGTGCTCCTCATCGCCTGCGCCAACGTCGCGAACCTGCTCCTGGGACGTGCGGCGGCGCGGCGCACGGAGATCGGCGTGCGCATGGCGATCGGCGCCGGGCGCAGCCGGCTCGTGCGGCAGCTGTTGACGGAGGCCCTGCTCCTCGCGGCGATCGGCAGCGCGCTCGGCTTCGCGGCGGCGTGGGCGTTGACGCGGGTGATCCCCGCGGCGGTGCCCGCCGAAGCCGGGATCGATTCCGCGTTCTTTGTGCCCGATACGAGAGTGCTGCTGTTCACCGGCGTGCTGTGCATTCTCACGACGCTTCTGTTCGGGACGATGCCAGCGCTGTCGTCCGCGTCGCCGAACGTCGTCAGTCTGTTGAAGGGCGACGAGCTGCCGGCCAGGCGACGGCGCGGCGCGCTCGTCGTCACGCAGACGGCGCTCTGCGTCGTGCTCCTCGCCGTCGCGACGCTGTTTCTTCGCAGCCTGGCGAGCATGCGCGGCGTCGATCCCGGTTTCCGCGCCGACGGTGTGGTCGACGTGGACGTCGATCTGACGCTCGCGGGCAAATCGCTGGACCGGACGCACGCATTCGACGGCATCATGCGCGACGCCGCCGCGCTGCCCGGCGTCGAGGCGGCGACGTTTGCCGCCGTCGTTCCGCTCAGCGGCAGCAACATGGAGACGGGCGTCGTTCCCGAGGGCGCGAACGTCTCGAGCCGGCGCGACTACCCGCACACGTACTTCAACGTCGTCGGACCGCGGTACTTCGAGACGCTGCGTATCCCGCTTCGCCGCGGTCGCGAATTCCTGGCGACCGATGTCGAGGCTGCGCCGCGCGTGGCGGTGGCGAACGAGACCGCGGCTCGTAAGCTCTGGCCCAACGCTGACGCGCTGGGCAAGCGATTCCACTGGGGCGGCGGCCCCGATGCTCCGTTGGTCGAGGTGGTCGGCGTCGCGCGCGACGCGGACTATGTGACCGCCGGCGAGGTACCCAAGCCGACGATCTACATGCCGTACACGCAGGAGCAGCGGGGAGAGATGACGCTCCAGGTCCGGACCAATGCCGATCTGCCACAGGTGCGCCGCGCCATCGCCACCGTGCTCGGCAACTGGGCCCCGACGCTGCCGCCACCGCCGGTGGTGCGAATGGTCGACGACATGGCGATCACGCTGCTTCCGGTTCGCGCCGGCGCCGTGCTGCTCGGCGCGTTCGGCATGCTGGCGCTCGTGCTGGCGGCGGCAGGCATCTACGGCGTGGCGGCCTACTCGGTGGCGCGCCGGCGGCGCGAGATCGGCATCCGTGCCGCGCTCGGCGCTACACGGACGCGGCTGATTCGAATGGTACTCTGGGAGAGCGGGCGTCGTGTGGTTGTCGGCGCGGCGATCGGATCGCTGCTCACGATCGCGGTGGCTGCGGGCTTGAGCAAAGTCTTATACGGCGTCCGCGCGCTCGACCCCGTCGCGTACTCGGCGGTCGTCGTCGTGATCTTCGCCGTGGCGCTGGTGGCGACATTCGGGCCAGCGCGGCGCGCAGCGGGCGCCGATCCGGTGGCCGCGATGCGGCGGGAGTGACAGCGGGTGAGCGCCGGTTTGTACACCGTCACCGTGCATTCGCCCGGACCGGCGCGGTCTTCGTACCAAACGTGGGCCGTGAGCAAACTGCTCGGTCACCCGCCACGTCGCGCCGACGCCCTTGCGGCCCGGCGATCCGCCCCGCAACAGTTCGGTGTCATCACCTGCCGTGAGGCCGGATAGCATGTCCGACATGGGAACGTTCCGGACCACGATCATGATCGAGAACGTCGAGCATCGCGGCAACATGCGCACCGTCGACGACGCCCTCGTCGACACGGGGAGCGAGTACACGTGGGTTCCGGCAGATGTGCTCGCGAGCCTTGGCGTCCGACCCGAGCATACGCAGCGGTTCATCGTCGCCGACGGTCGGCAGCTGGATCGACCGGTGGGGATCGCGATCGTGCACGCCGCGGGCGCCAAGGCTCCAGACTTCGTCGTCTTCGCCGAGCCGGGCGACATGGTCCTCCTCGGCGCGCGGTCCCTCGAAGGCCTCAACGTGCGCGTGGACGCGCAACGAAAGCAGCTCGTTCCGGCCGGGCCGATCCTCGCCGGCGCGCTAGCGCTTTAGCCGGCCACGAGAGGCCGTCATCCGCCTCTACGGCGTCCGACCGCCGCCCCGCTCGCCGAGCGACGACGCCCAGTTCGTTCGTACGACGAGCGGAACCGATCGCGACGTGGTGGAGTCGGACTGCATCGCGAGCAGCAGGAAGTCGCCATTCGGAAATACGTCGTACGACGGCCGGCCCAGCATCGTCATGTATTGCCGCATCGGGAACAGAGGCCGTACGCCGGTCACGGCGATTCGCGGGGACGTCGCCACCTGCGCGGCCATCATTTGCGCCGTTGGCGAGCCGGAGCCCTCGCCCGATCCAATTCCCGTGACGAAAAACAGCTCGCGGCCGTTCGGTGACCACACGGGATCGATTCCCCCGCCCGTCGATACCTTCACGTCTTCTCCGTTCCCGGTGACCGGCCTGACATAGATCTCGTTCGCCCCGCTCCTTGCCGACTCGTAGGCGACGAATCGTCCGTCCGGCGACAACCGCGGCGTCGCCTCGCGATACGGACCGGCCGCGAACACAGCGGGTTTGTCCATCGAATCCATCGGCGCAACCCAGAGATCGAGCGATGTCGGCCCGCCCAATCCCAGCATCATGCGTCCGTGTGCAGGGCCGACGTCGACGGCGTACAATCTGCCCGGCGCCTGAAAGACGATCCGCGGCTCTGCACCTGGGGTCAGCGCGATCACGTATTCGTTGCGATCGACGACACCGCGCGAGAAGTAGATCTCGGCGCCGTCGCGGCTCCAGACCGGATGATCGCTCGACCGGCTCGAGGTCACGCGCAGCGTCCGACCCGTCGCGACATCCATGCGCCAGATGTCGGATCCGAGGAGCTCGGCGGCGTTGAGCGCTTGCCCCGCGGCGTAGGCGATTTGCTTTCCATCCGGCGAAACACGTGGACTTGCGTACACACCCGGCGCGACACCGAGGAATCTCCTTTCGCCTGCCCGGTTGACGATCACTGGTTGTACCTGGCCCAGGATCGTCGAGCGGCCTTGGATGAACGCCAGGGTCCCATTGTCCGCGACGGCGAACGGTACCGCCCCGCCGCTGCCACCGCCGACGTTCGTCGCCAGCACCACCGGGGGGCCGGTGACGCGCAAGGCGCGAGCATCGAATGGAACGGCCTCCAGCAGCTGCATCACCGTCGCATACACGATGTGTCCCGTAGGCGAGTAGTGCGGCGCCATGCCGTGAATCCCAAGGCTCGTCACTTTGCCGCCGGGGATCGTCACCACGCCGATCATGGAGGAATCCAGTCCGGCGTTCGTCGGTCTGATGATGATGAGCGCGGCGCGCCCCCCGGGAAGAACGTCGGGGAAGCCGAGCGTGTGCATGCTGTCTGGCCGCGTCAGGACCGAGCTCGTTCCGGTTTCCGAATTCACGAGCGCGAGGCCGCCGTCGGCCGCCGTCGTGACGATCTGGCTTCCCTCTCGCCACGACAACTGACCGTTGGCCGTCCCGGAATCGATGAGCGATCGCGCCACACCGCCGGCGACGTCGATGCGTTTGACGATTCCGCCACCGCCGGCGTGTCGCAGCGCGAACACGACCTCCTTGCCGTCGGGCGCAAAAACCGGCGACAGCGCATCCTCGGTGCCGCGAATCTCCTGCACGTATCGTTCGCCGACGCGGCGCGAGTACAACATGTGATGCGTCGCGCCCTTCGCCTGGCCAACGAAGACGAGTGTGCGCCCGTCGCGCGAGAGCGCGATCGACGCGGCGGCTCCGCTGATCGGCAGCGCGAAGCCTTCTGGAAGACTCACGTCGAACTCCGCGCTCGCGGCGGCCGAAACTGGGCGCGTCGCCCGAAGGCCGAACCACGCGGATAGCGCCGCGAACGTCGCGGCGAGCGTCCATCCAACGACTTCACGCGCGCGCGCAGTGCGCCGTACAGGCGACCTGGCTCCCCCTCCCCCAGCCGGCAGCGTGCTCGTCGTGCGCACGACCTGACGCATACCCGTGAGCGCCTCGGCGAAATCGCGCGCCGTCGCCCAGCGATCCGCCGGCAGCTTTTCGAGCGCTTTGTCCACCACGGCGTCGACGTGCTCGGGGACACTCGGCCGAGTCGTGCGGACACTGCGCGGCCGCTCGGTCAGCACCCTCGCGATGATCGCCTGGGCCGTCGAGCCGATGTGCGGCGGTTCGCCGGTGAGCATCTCGTACGTGACCGCGCCGAGCGAGTAGATGTCTGTGCGCGCGTCGATCGCCCGGTCTCCGGTCGCCTGCTCGGGGCTCATGTATTGCGGCGTCCCCAGCGAGAGGCCCGTCTGCGTGATGCGCGCGCCACCGGCATTCGAGATCGCTAATGCAATCCCGAAGTCGGCGACGAGCGGCTGGCCCTCCTGGAGGAGGATGTTCTCGGGCTTCAGATCGCGGTGGATCACGCCGTGCCGATGCGCGTAGTCGAGCGCGCCAGCGACGGCCGTCGCGATCCGCACGGCCTCGTCGACGGGGAGCTGCTTCTCCCGCTCCAGCCGCGCGCGCAGACTCTCGCCTTCGACGTACGGCATCACGTAAAAGAGCAAGTCGCCAGCGATGCCCGAGTCGAAGAGCGGCAGCAGATTCGGATGCTGGAGGTTGGCCGTGACCTCGATCTCCGCCTGGAAGCGATCTACGCCGACGACCGCACCGAGGTCAGGACGGAGCACCTTGAGCGCGACACTGCGGTTGTGACGGAGGTCCCGGGCAAGGAACACCCGGGCCATGCCACCTTCGCCGATCTGGCGTTCGATGGCGTACCGGTCGGCAAGGGCCGTGGTGAGTGTGTCGGTCGTGAACGCCAACCGTGACTCCTACGGGGAAGGGATCGAGCCGCGATTAATGTGCGCTGAGGAGAGCGGCTTTGCCAATCGGCGGGCGTTCGATTGCGTCGATCCCGGTTTCCGAACGATCGAATCCACCCGGTCGGTCTACCGCGCCCCTCGCTCAGTCAGCGGCCATGACGGCCGCCCGCGCGGACCGCCGACGCCCGAGGGCGAAGATCGCGAATCCGGCCAGATTCGTGGCGACGAGCACGGTCACGATCTTTGCCGAGAACACACGCCAGTCGGCGACGTCGATGATGGGGAAGATCGAGAGCACCGAGTAGAGCACTGAAATCCCGAGGCCCGCGAGCGCGGCGCCCTTCAGCCAGAGCGGCGGCGGCTCAGCGAGCCGGCGCGCGGCGAAGAGCGGAATCGAGAACATCGCGATGTACGCGAACGCGTAGAAGATTCCGCCCGCGTTCTCGAGCACCTGAAAGGCCTCCTGCAGTCCCACGCCCACCTGCCCCGCGAGCGTGAACGCGAGTGTGAGGGCGCCGACGAAGAGGATCGAGTTCGTCGGCGTGAGATACCGCGGATGCAGCTTGGTGAACCACTTCGGCAGGAGCCCGTCCCAGCCGGCGACCATGGGGAGGCGGGTCGTTCCAGCGAACATCAGCGACACGTTGCCGATCTGGCGCAGCATGAGCAGGGCGATCAACAGCGGCGCGATCATCGATGCGACGCCCATGCCGCGGAAGACGATCGTGAGCGTTTGTGGAATTGGGCTGACCAGATCGATCTGATCCTTGGGCACGAGCGCGACCACCGTGCTCGTGCCAAGAATGAACATGAGCGCGATGACCGGCGACGCGATGACGACCGATCGCCCAATCGTGCGTGCCGGGTTCTTGCACTCGCCGGCGAGCAGCGCGACGTACTCGAAGCCACTCAGCGCGCCGAGCGCCATCTTGCCGAGGAAGTTCAGGTTGAGCGCGGTGAGAGGCGGCAGCGAAACGGCAAAGGGATGGAACTCGGTGATCTGACCGCGGGCGAGCGCGACGAAAGGGACGATCAACAGCGCCGCGTACGTCAGGACCTGCGCCGCCCCACCGATGCTCTGCATCCACTTGCCAACGCGGAGCCCGAACATCGCGAGGACGGTGATGAACACGATCAGCGCCGCGCTGACGACCGGCGTGTACCAGGCCGCGCCGGTCAACCATGTGGCGCCCGTCCCGACGAGGTACGAGAGGTTCGTCGCCATCATGACGCCGAACGTGGCGATAATGAGGATCGCGAATGCCCAGAGATTCCACGCCGTGACGAATCCGCCGAACTCGCCGAGGCCGACCGTTGCCCACTGATACAGTCCACCCTCGAGCGGCATGAGGCGGTTGAGGTAGATCACGACCGCCGCCTGCGGGAGGTAGAAGAGCGCCATCGCGGCGAGCCAGAACACGACGTGTCCGGTGCCGAGCTTGGCCGCGGTGCCGACCCAGCCCGAGCCGACGATGAACATGATCTGCGTGAGCACCAGCGTCGGGAGACCGAGCTCCTTGCGGAGCCCCGACGTGTGTTGCTCGACGTCCCGCACGCGCTCGTCCGATTTTGCCTCGGCGAGGCGCCCGGGCTGGCGGAGATCGCGGGTCTGGTCGGCATCCATGCCGACAAGATAGCGCGATGGCGCCGCGGTCAAACCTGGTTTGGCTCCGATCCCCCTGAGCTCCGATCTTCACCGCAGGTGTAAGGACCGGCGTCATCGGACTCGTCGAGCTCGATCAGTCGGATCGTGACACCGACCGACCCTCGCGCTACTTCTGGTGTTCACTTCGGAGAGAGCCATGTCGCCAACAACACCCGCCTTCACGGGGAACAACGAACTCGCGCTGCACGTCGCCGACCCGGTTGTTGCCGAGTCATTCTACACGGGCGTGCTTGGATGCGAAGTCGTGAGCCGTACCCCGGACTGCATCGCGCTGCGCAGCGGGGCGCTTCGGCTCTATCTCTTGCGCGATCCGGCGCGGAGCCATGAGGCCGTGGTGCCCTCATTCGACGTGCCGGATCGGGCCGCCGCGCTGACGACGCTTCAGGCGGCTGGGTGCACGCTCGTGCCGATCGGGCCGCACGCGCCGGGCGAGCACTATGTGCGCGATCCCTTCGGCGTGTTGTTCGACGTGACCGAGCGGTCGGCGCAACGGGTCCCCTGACGATCGTGGGACGCGCGCCACCGCGTTGAAAACGCCGCTCCTGTTGACGCTCGAAAGGACGACGCGTATACTCCCTTTCGACGGTCGTAAGGAGACGCGGTGGCCGACAAGCAACGCGACGAGCTGTTGCAGGGAACGCTCGACATGCTCGTGTTGAAGGCGCTCCAACTCGGGCCGATGCACGGCTGGGGCATCACCGAGCGCCTGCAGCAGGGCTCGCGGAACATCCTGCGCGTCGGACAAGGGTCGCTGTACCCGGCGCTCTACCGGCTCGAGCGCCAGGGATACGTCGCGTCGAGCTGGGACACCTCGGAGAACAACCGGCGCGCCCGGTACTACGAGCTGACGCCGGGCGGGCGCACGCGTTTGGCCGAAGAGCGGCAGGCGTGGCGGCGAATGTCGCGCGCCGTGGAGCTCATCCTCGCCATGACGGACTAGCGGGAGGATCGATGACCACCAGGTCGCTCGCCGCGCGGCTGCGCGACGTTGCCGCCAAGCTGTTCGGGTTCCGGCGGCAGAACGAGATGGACCGGCGGTACGCGGACGAGATGCGCTTTCATCTCGAGATGGCGACTGCGGCGAACATGCGGCGCGGCATGCGCGAAGCCGAAGCGCGTCGCGCGGCGGCCGCGGAGTTCGGCGGGCGCGAACGCTGGCGCGAAGAGGCGCGCGACGAGGTACGCAGTCGTCCTCTGGAGGAGCTTTTCCAGGACGTACGCTACGCCGTGCGCAGCCTGCGGCGCGCGCCGGCATTCACCATCGCCGCGGTGGCGACGCTCGCCCTCAGCGTCGGCGCGACGACATCGATCTTCTCCGTCGTGAATGCCGTGCTGCTGCGGGGCCTGCCCTATCCGCACGCCGATCGCATCGTCGCGCTCTGCGAGAAGAGCACGGTGAGGCCGACCAACGCCATCTGTCCCGTTGGCGGCGTCGGGCCGTCGAACTTTCTGCACTGGCAGGAAGGCGCTCGGTCGTTCGAGGCGATGGCCGCGTTCGCCGAAGGCCGCGCGGCGGTCGCGCGTCCGGGCGGCGATCCGGTCTCGGCTCAGGCGCGTGCGACGACGGCGAGCCTCTTCACGGTGCTGGGCGCGCGTCCAGCGCGCGGGCGGTTCTTCACGGCCGACGAAGACAAACCGGGCGCGCCGCGGGTCGTCGTCCTCGGGTACGCGTTCTGGCAGCAGCAGTTCGGCGGCGACTCGACGATCGTCGGCAAGCACCTCATGGTGAATGGCTCCGACGTCACCGTGGTCGGCGTCACGCAACGCGACTTCAGCCTGTACGATCCGGTCGACGTCTGGGTCCCTATCCGCTTCGCGCCCGCCCAGCGTACGTCGCCCGGCCGCTGGGTGCGCGCGATCGGGATGATCAAGGAGGGCGTCACCGTGGAGCAGGCCGATCGCGAGCTGAAGATGCTCGAGGCGCGCGTGGCGCAAGAGCTGCCGAAATGGAACGAGAGCACGACGGCGTTCGCCCTGCCGCTGCGCGAGAAGCTCGTCGGCAACTCGCAGCGCGTGTTGTGGATGTTGCTGGCCGCGGTCGGGTTTCTCTTGTTGATCGCCTGCGCGAACGTGGCGAACCTGCTGCTGGCGCGGGCGGCTGATCGGGAGCGTGAGCTGGCGGTCCGGATCTCGCTAGGCGCGTCGCCGCGCCGCGTCGTGCGGCAGTTGCTGACGGAGAGTGTGGTGCTGTCCGGCGCGTCGGGGCTGATCGGGCTCGCGCTGGCGCTGAAGGGGACGGCAGTGCTCGTCGCGCTCGTGCCAAGTGGCTTGTCGATCCAGACGCTGGCGAACGTGTCGGTGGACTGGCGACTGCTGCTATTCGCGGCGGCGGTGGCGGTGGGCACCGGGCTTCTGTTCGGCGTCGCCCCCGCGCTCCACGCCACGCGCGCCGATGTTCAGGAAACGCTCAAGGAGGGCGGCCGTGGCGGCTCCAGCGTGTCGCACTCGAGCGCGCGCCTGCGCAATGCACTCGTCGTCGCCGAGATGTCGCTGGCGCTCGTGCTCCTCGCCGGGGCGGGGCTCATGGTCCGCAGCTTCGCCGCGCTGGCGCATGTGGACCTCGGATTCCGAGCCGAGCACGTCCTCACCGCGCGCCTGTCGTTGCCGCCGCGCAAATACGGGACGGATACTGCGATCGCGCAGTTCTTCCGCACTGCGGAGGCCCGCATCGCCGCGGTCCCTGGTGTTCAAGCGGTTGGCGCGATCAACATGATGCCGCTCACCGGCCAGCGCTCCGTGAGCGCGTTCACGGTCGAGGGCCGGCCCGCGCCGGAGCCGGGTACCGAGCCGTCGGGCGACATGCGATCGATCACGCGCGGATACTTCCGGGCGATGGCCATTCCGATCAAGGCCGGTCGCGAGTTCACCGACGACGACGGCATCGGGCGGCCGCAGGTCGGCATCGTGAGCGAGACGCTGGCGCGCACCATCTGGCCGGGCGAGAGCGCGATCGGCCATTTTCTTTTGTACGACTGGGGGACGCCGCAGCGAGTGCAGATCGTCGGGGTGGCTGGCGACATCCACCACGACGGGCCGGACAAGGACGCGTACATGGAGATCTATCGCCCGGTGGCGCAGATCGCGTCCTGGGAGGTGACACTCGTCGCGCGCGTGTCAGGCGATCCGGCGAGCTACGGCAACACGCTACGTGGCGCGATGCGGGAGGTCGACCGCGACGTGCCGCTGGCGGCGGTGCAGCCGTTGGTGAGGCTGGTGTCGCAGGCGCTCGGGACGTCGCGTCTCGCCACGGCGCTGTTCGGGTTGTTCGGCGGGCTCGGTCTCCTGCTCGCGGCGATCGGGATCTACGGCGTGATGACCTACACAGTGCAACAGCGGCGGCACGAAATCGGCGTCCGCCTCGCGCTGGGCGCGTCGCCCGGCTCGGTGCTGGCGATGGTCGTGCGACGCGGCGCGGTACTGTCCTTCGTCGGGATCGTCATTGGACTCGTGGCCGCGCTCGCGGCGTCGAGCCTCATGCGGAGACTCTTATTCGGCGTTCCGCCGCACGACAGCGTGAC
>DATJHY010000266.1:0-7784 GCA_035493635.1 Gemmatimonadaceae bacterium
CGGCTGACGGCTCGGCCTGCGGCTGACGGCATTCGGCTTGGCGGACGGCCGATGGCTAACCGCTCGAGCTGACAGCTATCAGCCAACGGCTCGAGCGGTTAGCCGACGGCCCGGCTGTCAGCCGACGGCCAAGCTGTCAGCCTCCAGCCGCCAGCCAGAGCCGTCAGCGGTCAGCCGTGAGCCAAGCCGAATGCCGTCAGCCGAAAGCCGAGCCGTGCACCACCTGCCCGGGCTAACTTTCATCCATGGCCTCCGCCTCTCCGCCGGCCACGCTTCGGCCGCTCGCCGAACGCTACGCGATCGAGGGTGAGCTCGGCCGCGGCGGCATGGCTACCGTCTACCTGGCCGAAGAGCTCAAGCACCAGCGCAAGGTCGCCATCAAGGTGCTTCGACCGGACGTCGCCGCCTCGCTCGGCGCCGAGCGCTTCTTGCGTGAGATCGGCATCGCGGCGCGCCTGGCGCATCCGCACATCGTGCCGCTCATCGATTCGGGCGACGTGGACGGTCTGTTGTATTACGTGTCGCCATTCGTGCCAGGCGGCTCGCTGCGCGATCGGCTGCAACGCGAAGGACGCCTGCCCCCACTCGAGGCGCTGCGCGTAACCCAGGAGATTGGCGCGGGGCTCGACTATGCCCACCGTGCCGGGTTCGTCCACCGCGACGTAAAGCCTGAGAACGTGCTCTTTGCCGACGGTCATGCGCTGTTGGCGGACTTCGGTGTCGCGCGCGTCTGTTGCGACACCGACGAGGAGTTGGATGAGCAAACGCTCACTGACGCCGGCATCATCGTCGGCACGCCCGAGTACATGAGTCCCGAGCAGGCCGCCGGCGACCGTGAGCTCGGAATCCGCAGTGACGTATACAGTCTGGGATGTCTCGTGTACGAAATGCTCGCCGGCGAGCCGCCGTTCCGCGACTCGAGCGCGCGGGTGACGATGGCGCGACAGGTGACCGAGGCCCCGCGTTCCCTTCGCGTGCTTCGAGTAGAGCTGCCGCCAGCCGTCGATGCGGTCGTCACGAAGGCGCTTGCCAAAGCGCCGGACCAGCGCTGGGCGAGCGTCCCCGAATTCGTCCGCGAGCTCGAGGCCGCGATCACAATGCCGACGGAGCTTGCGGGCCGCGCGACAAGGGCGGCGGGGCGAAGCATTGCCGTCTTGCCGTTCGTGAACACCAGCTCCGATCCCGAGAACGAATACCTGAGCGACGGGATCACCGATGAGTTGATCGACGCGCTCTCCAAGCTACACGGGCTACGCGTGGCGTCGCGGACGTCGGTGTTCGCCATCAAGGGCAAGCCGCTCGACGTGCGCGCGATCGGCGCCATGCTCGGCGTGACCGTCGTACTCGAGGGGACGGTGCGCAAGATGGGAGATCGGCTGCGCGTCACCGCGCAGCTCACGTCGACCGACGATGGTCGACTGCTCTGGTCGCAGCGGTACGATCGCGACGCCGGAGACGTTTTTGCCGTGCAGGATGAGCTCGCGCACACGATCGTGACCAAGCTTCGTGGCACCTGGCTCGCCGAATTGGCGGAGCCGGAACCCAAGCGCGGTACGGCGAATGTGACCGCGTATGGCTTGTACCTGCGCGGTCGTTGGGCGTTGAACCAGCGCACCGGTGAGCTGACGGCGAAGGCGATCGAGTACTTCCAGCGAGCGATTGCCGAAGACCCGAACTACGCACTCGCCTATACGGGATTGGCGGACGCGTACGCGCTCCACGTCGACTACCGGAGCGTGCCGGTCACGGAAGGATTCGAGCGCGCACAGTCGTACGCGCGCCGCGCCCTGGAGATCGACGACACGCTCGCCGAGGCGCATTCGTCGCTCGCCTGGACCCGCTTCATCTACGATTGGGATTGGGCCGGCGCCGAACGTGAGTTCCGCCGGGCCATCGAGCTCGATCCGCGTTACCCGTCGGCGCATCAGTGGTACGCATCGATGCTCGCGTCTCAGGCCCGGCACGAAGAATCAATCGTCGAGGCCCACACTGCCCAGGAGCTCGATCCGGGCTTCGTCTCCATCCGCCGTGGCCTCGGCTATCAGTATTACTATGCCCGCCGGTACGAGCGTGCGCGCCACCACCTCGAGCACGCGATCGAGATGAACCCCACCGCCGAGGAGACGTATCGGATACTCGGCCTCGTACTGTCGGTGGAAGGCAAGCACGGCGACGCCGTCTTGGTTCTCCGCGAGGCGATCGGGCTACCGGGCGCGGGTGGCTACACGGCCGCCACCTTGGGCTACGCCTTGGCGCGCGCCGACAAGCGCCACGAAGCCGAACGGATCTGCGCCGACCTGGAGTCACGGTCCGAGCGTGAGTACGTGTCGCCCGCGGCCCTTTCCATGATCCACCTTGGTCTCGGCGCCTTCGGCCGTGCTCTCGACTGGATGGAGCGTGCGCACGCCGAGCGCCGCGGCTGGCTCGCGTACCTCGCCGTGAATCCCATCTTCGATCCGCTGCGAGTCGAGCCGCGCTTCATCGCGCTCGCGCGAGCAATGCGTCTACCCGAGGGCGCGGCCCCGCACGTCTGAAGTTGCGCCGGCGCTTGGAGTTGCGAGGCGCCGCGACCGGATACGAAGGGCTCCCACCGCGCGGTCATGCAACCGTCCGGCGCGCCACATACCGGCGCGCGAACAACACTCATTTGTGTTGCCCTGTGTGATGCGGCCTCGTCGGTATTTGGAACGGCCAGCTCAACAGTAAGCCACATCACAGACACGTCGTCCCAAACCCGTTGACCGTGACGAACACCGCTCACCAGTTCGTGCCTCGTGTAGCGCCGAGGACCGACCTCATTCAGTCCGGTATCGCCCCAATCGATGGTCAACTGGACGGGCTGATGCCCGCCCGGACCTACGTGCTGAGCGGCGCGCCCGGCACCGGCAAGAGCATCGCCGCTTTGCAGTTCCTCATGGCCGGCATCAAGGCTGGTCAGCGAAGCGCCATTCTTACGCAGGATGACCCGCAGGACCTGCTCTCCCAGGGCGAGTTTCTCGGCATCGACATCGCCGGCGAAGTGTCCGCCGGCCGACTGGTGCTGCTGCGATTCACGCTCGACTTTTCTCGCCGGTATTCGCGCGCTCCATCGGCAGACGTGGCGTTCGCGGAGTTGCGATCGCTGCTCGCGCCGGAATCGCCAACGCGCTTCGTAATCGATTCCGTCGTGCCGTTCGTCGATGCTGGCGGCTCGTCGGACAGCAGCGCCGTCGCCATGCTCCAGTTGCTCGACGAACTGGGTTGCACCTCGCTCGTGACGTATCCGGGCGATCTCGCCGGCGTGTACGACCGGCGCCTCGACCCGCTTATCCAGCGCGCCGCGGCGATCTTCCACCTGTCGGCTGACCGGCAGCGCCAGCGACAGATCGAGATCCGCAAGGTGCGCTATCGTGTCCCGTCCGTGGCGCCGATCATGTACCGCATCGAGCCGGCCGTCGGACTCGCGCCCGCTGGCGACGAACTGCGATGGCAGCACGAGGATTCACCGGGATTCCCCGATCGCCAGCGCCTCGTGCTCGACCTTCCGCCGGATGCGGCGCAGGAAGCGATTCGGCTCCTGCAGAGCCACTACAACGTGAAGTTGAGCAACGGCGCGGTGCACGTGACGCCGCCCAAGCCCATGGCGGTCATGCCTGCCCGTCGCGCATCTGACTTCTCGGACTCGGGAATGGCGCAGCCGACTGTGCCTCCGCAGCCCACTCGGAACGGCGGGCGAGTTCCGTTCGATGGAGCGGGTTTCCGGAACGCGGTGCAGGCGGTGACTGCCATGGACCCAGCCGCCTTCTTCTGCGTTCTCGTCATCACGGCACCTCCGGGCGAGCTCTCCAACCTCGCGGCGGTCACGCTGCGCACGGTCCGAGCCGTGAACGGGGATCTCGTCGGCGCGGTCAACAACCAGGTGCTCATTTATCTCCACGGAACCGGGCGAAAGCACGCGCCCTGTTTCGCGGATCGCTTGCGCGACAATTGGCAGAACGAAGGTCGCGGTGAGCTGATCATCGATTACCTGGCGTACCCAATGGACCAGGAGCGGCTGCGCACGGTCCTCGGCTCGCTCGGCTGATGTCGACGCGGCGGTGGTATGCGCCGGCCCTGATCGTCGTGGTTTTGACGCTCGGCGCAGGCGCAGCGATCTCGATCAGGTCGATTGGCGGCTGGCACGTCTGGAGACCGTTCGCGCATCGTCCAGTGCGCGTCGCATCGGCCTCCTCGACGCCTGCAGCGCCGAGCGTTCCTTCGCGGCACACGGCGCCGGCTTCGGTCGCGCCAGTCGCGCCGCCCGCGACACACGACAACCATCCCCGCGCGCCAAAGGCTTCACCAACGGTAGCGGCGACACCAACCGCGACGTCATCGGCGACACCAACCGCGACCCCGCCGCGGGCCAAGCCGGCTCCGGTATGGAAACCGTCGGAGCGCCAACAGATGCGCGACCGGGTATTCGTCGCCGGTCAGCAGAACCGTCCGGCTGACGCGATCGCCGCGCTCGAGCGCTGGGACGCAAAGCATCCTGCCGATCCCGAGGCGCTGCGCGAGCTGGCGCGCCTCCTCGTGCGCAACGATCGGCTCGACGAAGGCTTCGAGCGCTATCGGCAGGTGCTCGCGACGTCCGCCGACACGGCGATACGCGCCGAGTACGCCGCGGCGCTTCTCGCCGCCCAGCGATACGACAGCGCGGCGGCGAATTATCAAATGCTCGTCGCCGCCGACACCGGCAACGTGGACGCCCACCTTGGCATGGCTCGGGCACTCGCGTGGAGCAATCATCCGCGCGAAGCGGAGCCCGAGCTCCGTTGGGTGGCCGAACGCCGACCCTCCGATTCGTCGGTTGTCGCGATGTTGCGTCTCGCTCGCGACGCGTACGATCCGTCTTCCACCGAAGCGTCACGCTGGGTCGCCGAAGACCCGACGTTCACCCGCTACCGCCTCGCGCTCGCGCGGGCGTACGTGCGCGAGGGCCATCCCGAGCTGGCGACGGCGCACTTCGATACGGTGCTCGCAGCCGAACAATCCGCGCCCCTGACCCTCGTTCGCGAGGGCGCGGGTGCGCACGCCAGTGCCGGCGATTCGCTCGGCAACGCGCGCCTGTTGGGCCGTGCGGTCGCGCTCTCGCCGGGCGATCCTGCGCTTCGCCAACAGTACGCCGAAGCCCTCGCGTGGTCGGGAGATCGCAAAGCGGCCACGAAGCAGTACGACATCCTGCTGCAGACGAATCCTACGCCCGAGCTGCTGATCGCGCGTGGCCAGCTCCACGAGCTACTTGGCGATGGCGACGCGGCCGAGCGCGATCTGACACAGGCCACGGCGATGCGCCCCAGCCCCGAAGCGTGGGTGATGCTTGGCGATCTCTATCGCTGGCGCGGCAACCCGGAGCGCGCGCGGGACGCGTACGCACGGGCCGACATGATTCACCCTGGCGACGCCGGCGCCGCCGCGGGCATGGAACAGCTCGAGTTGGCTCAGCGACGCCAAGCGGCGGCGAGGCTCGACCGCGACGTCGGCGTGTTCTCCACGTCGTCGTACCTCGGCGACAATGCGGGCTTCGGCCTGTACACAGCCGGTTTGGCGAATGCGGTCGCGATCGGCACCAGCACCGCTTTGACCGTCGGTGCGGATCTGCGACGGCTCGACAGCCTCTATGGACAAGCAGCCGATATCGGGCTCGTGAATCATTTCGGCTCGTTCCGCGTCGCCGGCAGTGGCGGCATCATGCGCTACGACCAACTCGGCTCGTTCGGCTACGGCTCGCTGAGCGCGACTGGGCCGTGGCGACGATTCTGGACCTCGTTCGAGGTGCGGACCGGACCGACGTACCAGTGGCTCATGTCCGCCAGCACGCTCACGTACACCGGAGCGAATGGCGCGTTGACCGTGCCGATCGGCCCGGCGGCGTTCTCGGTCGGCGTGGACCAGATGTGGCTGAGCGACGGCAATCGTCGTACGTCGTTGCAGTTCGGCGCCAGGTATCCCATCGCGTTTGGCCTGTCCGCGCTCTACTCGGGTGGAATGATCGGCTTCACGCACGCGAGCGATCTCTATTGGGATCCGCGCCGGTTCACGTCGCACGCGCTCGGACTCGAGTTCGCCTCGCGCCACGATATGGGCTTCAGCTTCAGCGCGCGCGTGCTGCCCGGCATCGGCGTCGCGTCGGAGATGTTCGCCGATCGCGCCGACCTCGCCGATCGAAATGCCGCGCAGCTCATGAGCGGCTTCGCGCTGGATTACCGGCGCCGTTGGTGGGGTTTGACGCTGGACGGCGACTACGCAGACGGTGTCCGCCAGAGCGGATACCACTCGGCGCGCGCCAGCCTCCGGTTTCGCATTGTCCCGTAACGACTCATGAAACGCCGCTACCTCGTCTTCGTCATCGCTGCCGCGGTGTGCCTGGTGCTCGTCGCTGGCTCAGTGGTGTTCCTGTTGCCACGTACGCACATCGAGGTCAGCAACCCTCCGCTCCGCGTGGCGATCGTGATCGTGACCACCTTCCTGATGTTCACGATTACGCGGTACTTCGCGCTCCTCTGGCTCGGGTATCTGCACCACGTCGAGGCAAAGACGGCGCCCGAGGACGGCGAGCGGTTCGAACCGATGGTGACGATCCTGGTGCCGGCGTTCAACGAAGAGAAGGTGATTCAGAGCGCGATCCGCAGCCTCCTCGAGCTCGATTACCCGGCGTACGACATCCTCGTGATCGACGACGGATCGACCGACGAGACCTACGCGAGGGCTGCCGATCTCGAGGGCTACTACGGACGGGCGACCGTGCGTGTGGTGAGCAAGAGCAACGGCGGCAAGGCCAGCGCCCTCAACACCGGCATCGGTCTGGCGCGCACGCCGTTCGTGCTGTGCATGGACGGTGATTCGCGATTGGCGCCCGGTACGCTCAGATACGCCATGCCGCACTTCCGCGACTCGCGAGTGGGAGCGGTCGCCGGAAACGTGAAGGTCGTGAACCGCCGCAACCTCTGGACGCTGCTGCAGGCCCTGGAGTACATCGAAGGCCTCAACATGGCGCGGCGCGCGCAGGGTTTTCTCCGCGCCGTCAACATCGTCCCCGGTCCCGTCGGGATCTTCCGCCGCGATGCGCTCACCCGCGTCGGCGGCTACGACACCGACACGTATGCCGAGGACGCCGATCTCACGCTCAAGCTGCTGACGGCCGGCTGGCACATGGTGTACGAGGATCGCGCGGTGGCGTACACCGAGGCGCCCGAGCACCTGAATCAACTGCTCAAGCAGCGCTACCGCTGGACGCGTGGCATTCTCCAGGCGCTCAAGAAGCATTCGGGGGCGTTCTTCACGCCGCGCAAGCGCTTCGCGACCTGGCTCTCGCTGCAGTCCATGCTGTTCGAGGCGATCGCGTGGCCGATCATGAACGTGTTTGGCAACTCGTTCTTCTCGATCGCGGCACTGGCCGCTGGCGCGCCCGTGTACGTCCTGTACTGGTGGTTGCTGCTCACCTGGCTCGACCTGGCGGCGGCGCTCCACACGGTGGCCATGGAGGAGGAGGATCTCCGCCTCGTACCGATGGCCGTCCTGTACCGGTTCTTCTTCATCACGACGGTGGACGTGGCCAAGATCTGCGCCACCGTCGAAGAATTCCTCAACGTCAAGATGGGCTGGGGCAAGCTCCAGCGCGCGGGACGCATTTAGCGTTCTCGCATTGGCCTCTACGTAGCCTCAGCGGAGTGGATCATGGACATCAACATGCTCTTGTCGACGGTGGTGCTGGTGGCGTTCATCGTCACCGTCGTGCTCGCGGTGGGGAGCTATCTCGCGTTCAA
>DATJHY010000267.1:0-3728 GCA_035493635.1 Gemmatimonadaceae bacterium
AGCGTCGCCGGCGGCTTCGACGCGCTGCGCGCCGTCCGCGCGCGGCGCGATTGGCCGACGGCGGTTCCGCTCGTCGCGGCGGTGGCGATGCTTGCTGTCGCGATGGTCGTGCGGGTCGACTTGGGTATCCGGCTCGTGCTGCCGATCTACGCCTTGCTCGCGATCGTTGCGGCACAGGGTGCGCTGGCACTCGTGCACCAGACGCCCGCCATCGCCGCGCGCGCGTCGGTTGCCGCGCTCTGCGCCTGGTCCATGGTGACCGTCGCGCGCTCGTACCCCGATCACCTCGCTTACTTCAACGCACTCGCTGGGGATCACCCCGAGCGCATCCTGGTAGACAGCAACCTCGATTGGGGCCAGGACCTGTACCGCCTGCGTGACACGATCGTCGCGCGGGGCATTCGTGATTCGGTGCGCGTCGCCTACTTTGGCACCGCCGATCTCACCGCGGCCGGCGTGCCCAACGCGAGGCTGCTCGGGCTGCACGAGCGCGCGAGCGGCTGGATCGCGGCCAGCGAGACGTACCTCGCCGGCGAATGGGTGGGAGGCGCCTACGCCTGGTTGCTCGAACAGCCGCCCGAGGCGCGAATCGGACCGTCGATGCGGCTGTGGCATATCCCTCCGTCGCGCGCGTCGAGCGTCACCACGGATTCGTCGCGGCGCTGAGTCCCACGAACCACGTGCGACCCGGCGCCGGCTCGTAGAACTTGGTGGCCGCGATGCTCGCGCCGGACGCGTTGATCGCAACCGAGCCGACATACTTGCGGTCGAACAGATTCTGCACACCGATCATCGGCGAGAGCCACGGCTTACCGAATGACGCCGTTGCGCCGGCGCGCAGGTTGAACACGGCGAACCCGGGCGCGGACGTCGCGTTCGCGTCGTTCACGAACACGCGGCTCTTCGCGATGGCTTCCGATACGACGAATGCGCGCGGGAGATGCCAGGTCGCAGTCGCCTGGACCTGATGCTCCGGGATTCCCGGAATGGTATTCCCGCCGTACTGCGCCGTCCCGCTCACGAATTCTCGAAAGCGAAAGCGCGACAGCGCGTAGGCCGTGACGAGCGACACCGGCCCGACATCTGTCGAGAGCGCGAGCTCCGCGCCCTCTCGCCGTGTGCGCCCGGCATTGCGATAGTACGTGCGACCGTTTCCGCCCGGAACTTCGAACGGAATGAGCTCGTCACGCACCTCGGTCCGGAAGACCGAAACGTCGTATTGGAGATTGCGAATCGCCACGCCCTTCGACCCGACCTCGTACGTGGTCGAATACTGCGGCTTGAGATCGCGGTTCAACCCGGCGCTGCCGTCGGCCTGATTCCCCAGCTCGGTCGTCGTTGGCGTCTCGAAGGCGGAGCCAACGGTCGCGTAGAACGACTGGAATGGTGAGACGCGCGCCGCGACGCCAAGCATCGGGCTCACGGCGTTCAACGTTCGAATTCCCGAGTCATCGCGGCCGTCCGACAGGTAGCGGTCCCTGACCTCGAATCGCACGCGGTCGGCGCGCAAACCCGCCATCGCGCGAACGCGTCCAACGTCGATCTCGTCTCTCAGGTACGGCCCCAGGCTCGACACGAGCTCGCGCTGATTGAGCGTCAGCACGCCGCGCTCCGTGGTGACCGACGGGCAACTCGCGTTCGCCGTGGGTACCGCGTTGCAGTTCGCCCAGTTTTTTCGCGCGTCGTTGAGCCACTGCGCGTCGGCTCCCGCGCTCAGTCGATTGGTCGTTCCGCCAAGCTTCCAGGGGACGGTGATGCGCGCGCTGGCGCCGCCTTGTCGGCGATCCACCCCGACCACGGCGAATGTGAGCGGGTTGTAGAGGGAGCGTGTTCCGCCGTACACCTGCGCCGCCACCTCGCCATCACCAGCGATCGGCGTGCGTCCGGACAGGCCGAGTTGCACCTGGTGCACGACCTTGCGCGCTTTCTTCTGCACGGAGAAGCGATCCGCCTGCTCCGGCGCGCTGTCGACCTGCGCGCGAGTGAGCGCGCCAGGATTCTCCGCCAGCGGCATGTCCATACCCATGCCGAGCAGCGAAAGCTCCGTTGCGCCGAGCTTGGTGGCGACACGAGCGAACGCGTTCGTCAGCCGCTGGTGCGCGTACTGACGATACCCGTCGGATTGCGTGCGCCCGATGTTGCCCTGGTACGCCGCCGTGCCCGCGCTGCCGCCGAACAATCCGGTGTAGCGCTCGAGCCCCGCGCCGGCGTTCCACGAGCGAGCCTGCACGGCGAGCGGCACCGATGGCGGCGCGGACGATCGGAGGTCAATCACGCCGCCCGACGCATTGCCATACAACGCCGCGGCCGGCCCGCGAATCACTTCGACCCGGCCGACCGACTCGAGATCGAGATAGTCGATCGGCGTCTGGCCGTCGGGCAATGTGAGCGGAATCCCGTCGCGAAGGATCCGGATGCTGCGGGCACCGAATTGCGACCGCGCCCCGAAGCCGCGCACCGACACGCGCGTGTCCTGCGACGGATTCGTGCGGTTGGCGACGGTCACGCCGGGCAGCAGGCCCAGCGTCTGATCGACCTGTGTGTGCGTTTGTCCCGGCGAAATCGAGTCGGGCCGAAGATTCGAGATCGCGAACGGCAAGTCGAGCGGCGAGCGCTGAACATCGCGCGTCACGGTGACCACCGGCGGCAATCGGCGCGGTATCGAGTCTTGCGCGACGAGTGTGAGACGAGCGCTCAAGGTCACGGCGCTCCAGATCAGCATGCGACGAGAGGCCAGCACGATCGGTCCGCTCCAGTGATGCACCGCGGCGCAATCTATCGTGCCCCCGTGGCCCGCTCCACGAGCCGGGTAGTTTTCGCGCCATGCCCATGAACGTTCTACCCGAAGCCGCGGGAACGCGCGCCGAGCCCGTCGTGCTGAGCTGGAGCGGCGGCAAGGACAGCGCGCTCACGCTGGCCGCGCTTCGAGCCGATTCACGATTCGAGGTCGTCGCGCTGCTCACGACGGTCACGGCCGGATACGACCGCATCAGCATTCACGGTGTGCGGCGATCGCTGCTCGAGCGCCAGATCGAGGCGCTTGGACTGCCGCTGCACGAGATCGAGTTGCAGGCCACTTCCAGCAACGACCAGTACGAGGCAGCCCTCGGACATGCGCTGAGCGGCATACGCCAGCGCTACCCGAGCGTGCGGCGCGTCGCGTTCGGCGATCTCTTCCTGGAAGACGTCCGACGCTACCGCGAGGAGCGTTTACCGCGGCTCGGCTTTCAGTGTCTCTTTCCGATTTGGGGCCGCCCGACGGATCAACTGGCGGAGGAATTCATCGACGAAGGGTTCGAGGCCCGGCTGGTGTGCGTCGATACGACGCAGCTCGACGGCCGGTTCGCCGGACGCGCGTACGACCGCGACTTGCTCGCCGAGTTGCCGCCCGGCGTGGACCGCTGCGGCGAACGCGGAGAGTTTCACACGTTCGTCGCAGCCGGTCCGATCTTCACCGCGCCGGTCGCCTACGCCGTTGGGCAGCGCGTGCTTCGCGACGGCCGCTTCATGTACTGTGATCTGTTGCCCGACGCCGGCTGACTCATCGCGTCACTGTTTGTCACCGCCGGTTCCCGGTGTTCCTTGCGACCACCACCAGAGTCGCGCAACCTGCTTTTGCCGCGGCCACACTTCGTCCATGGTGTTGCCGTCGTACAATCGCCCGTTCTTCATCACGTAGTGAATCGTGTTCGTGTTCTTGATGTCGTCGAGCGGATTCTTGTCGAGTA
>DATJHY010000268.1:0-17331 GCA_035493635.1 Gemmatimonadaceae bacterium
GCCCGCGGCCGCGGACTCGCTCTTCAACCTCGTGTGGTCCCAGTCGCCGTACGGACTGCGCGACGATTACGGCACCACGCCGAACGCCGCCGACATGATGGATTACACGCTCAGCGTGACCTTCGACGGCAGCACGAAAAAGGTCCGCGCCGATGACGGCACGATGCCGGACGCGATGCGAAAGATCTCGGACGCCGTGCGGGGCATTGTTGCGGCGGCGAGCGGGAAGTAGGCGGTTAAAAAGGGGTAAAAAGGGTCAGAGTCGAATTAGCGGGAGCGCTAATTCGACTCTGACCCTTTTTATCACCTTAACGCTTTGGTCTGGCGGTTCAGTCTGACTTCTGATGTCGGATGTCGGCCGTCTGTCGTCGGGCCCGTCTTGACCTATCCCCCACGAGGACAAGCAAATCGGGGCCAGCCACCATTTTGGTGTCTGACCCCGATCCTCTCCGCCGTTTTTACGTTCGCCGCTACCGCGTCCTCACCAGCGTAAACTGCACGAGCGGACTCACCGGCAGGCCGTTCGACGTCCAGTCGATCGACGCCGACGTTCCCGCCGGCACGCTGAACCTGATGTATGCCTCGCCGCCAGCCACGATCGACATACTGGCCGGCGTGGCGTCCGAGAGCGGGATGATCGCCAACGGGTATTTGCCCAGCGGCGTGCCGCTGCTCGATCGCAGGTTCGGCCAGATGTCGCGCATGTTCCACGACTGTTCGAGATACCGCGCGTCCGTCACGCCCGGCACGTCGTCGCTGAATACCGCGGTCGCCCAGTCGCGAATCTGCGTCATGATATTCGAGCCGAACACGTTCGTCAGGTTGTCGAGGCCGGTCACCTTCGAGTTCACGAGCAGCTGCCAGGTGTCGGCGTCCGACGAGCCGCGATGATCCGCCAGATAGCGCAGCAGATACCAGATCGCGCCGCGTGAATTCAGATCGTCGTTGTTGGCATACACCGACGTCTGCGGCGGTTTGCCAATGAACTCCTCGAATCTGCCGAAGTTGCTGCCCTGATAGCTGTTGAACGCGGCGGGGTTCAGACGCAGCGTGGCGACGCCGATGTTCTGCCTTGGCGCCAGGCCGGCAACGCGGAAGTACAGCAACTCCTCGGCGATGTGGCTCAGGCCCTCGTTGAGCCAGGTAATCTCGAAGTCGTTCGCGATGTTGATGTACAGGCGGCGTGCGGCGTTGATGAGATGCTGGTACTCGTGCGCCAGGGTGCCCGGCGTGAGGCTGAGGACGTCGGTCTTGCTCCGCTTGTCGCTGAACACTCCGTCGGGATCTGGGACCAGCACGTAGAACATCTCGCCGACGTTGCTCGTCGCGCAGCCCTGGAGGCCGAGGTTGCGATCGTCCTGCGTGGGGAAGAGATCGCGCTCGAAGAACAGTCCACCCACCACTCCGACGGCGCCGCGATCCGTCAGCTTGTTCACTTCTTTCGTGAACAGGATGATGACCTTGCCGTTCTTGTCGATGTCGCTGGGCTGTCCAAAGTTCTGAAGGTCGACGGGACTGACCAGGGTGTCGAACGTCGTCCCGAACGCCGCGTACTCCGTATCGGTGAATCCGCCCGTCGGGTTCGCGGTGTCAGCGAGGATGTACGCCGTGTTCGAGATCGCCGCCACGCGCGCGCCGACGTTGATCGGATTCGTGCACGCGCTGTTCGCGTTGGCGTTGAGCGTGATGATCTGGTTGAGCTGCAACGCGCCCTGCGGGATGGCGTTGAAGTTCGGCCTCAGCCCTTGTCGCAGTCTCGCCTGCGCGGACGGAATGAGCGGCGTGAGCTGCTCGCGCGCGATCTTCCGGAGTCGCGCGTCGAACTGCTCCTGCGCCGGATTCACGGCGAGCCGCTGCGGGAGCGCCGCCGCGCCGCCGGCGAGCACGTTGAACGCGGGCGTCACGTCGGCGACGGTGAGCGCGACCGCGTTCTGTGATTGCACCTGGACGGTCGTGCTCGCGGTGTTGTCCGGGTTGGCGTAGAACGGAATGAGGGCGTAGTCGCCGCCCGTCGCGCCGCCGCCGAGGCAAATGCCCGTGCCGGCGATGCCCGCCAGGACGCTGCCCGCCGCCGGCGTCTGTGGACTCGATGACGCGCAGGCGAGCGTCGTATTGGGCGTGCCGACGGTGAGGACGAACGTGGCGACGAGCGCCGTGCCATTCACGGTCGCATTGATCTGCACTGTGCCCGCGGTCGAACCAAGCGTGACGCTCGTCTTGGCGACGCCCGTGGCGTCGGTCGTGGTCGTGCCTGGCGATACGGATGCCGCCCCGCTCGCGACGGTGAACGTCACGGTCGCACCGGCCACCGGCGCTCCGCTGCTCGATGTGACCTTGACGGTGAGCGGCGTCGCGAGCACCTGGCCCACGACTCCAACCTGGCCGTTCCCCGACACGACGGCGATCTTGCCGGCGGCGTTGTTGCCGCCGGGTTCAGACGTGCCTCCTCCGCACGCCACGGCGACGAGCGCGGCGAGTGTCGTGAGAAGCGTCAGGGACCTGCGGCCACCGCGAGCGACCATACCAACCTCCAAAAGTGCAATCGTTGCCGAGCAGTGGACCACTAAGCCGCCGGAGCGGCCTCGGGTTCATGCTTCGGGCGAGTGTAGTCTTCCATGCCCAGCCCTAACAGAATCGTGCCAGCCACCAGTCCGGCTGACAGGAGGAAGGGCAGCTCCTGAAAGCGGTCGAATGCGAACCCGGCGACGATGGGGAAGACGACCCGGGCAACTCCGCCAAACGTCTGCTGTACGCCCATGTACAGCCCGCGTTCGCTGCTTGGTATGACGCGCGAGAGCAACGCGGTGACACATGGAAACGTGAAGGCCGTGCCGAGCGGAAGCAGTGCGACCGCCAGCGCAAGTGGCAGGTACGGAAGCGCCGCCACCGCGGAGACTGGCAGCGCGCCGCCGAGCCTTGCGGCGAAGGCCGCCGGGTCTTCCATGCGGTGAATGAAAGGAATCGCGGCCAGCCCGATGGCCAGGAGTGTCTGCCCGATCCGCGACAGCCGCGCCTCGCCGAACTTGTCGACCGCCCATCCCAAAACCACCGCCCGCGTCAGCACCGCAATGACCCCGATGTACGTGTAGAAGTAGCCGATTGTGTTCGACGTCACACCAAACCGCGCGGCAAGGAAGAGCGCGAGGATCGCGTTCATCCCCTGGAACGCACCGATGCCGATCGCATAGATCCAGATCAGCCGCGGCGCAGGCTCGCTCGAATGGGTGACGACGCGCGCCACCGCTTCCATCGAGCGCCCTGGTCTATGGACACTCGAACGCGCCTCTACCATGTCGCGGGACTCGACGAGGTACCGGAGCGCGAACAGGCTGTTCACGACACAAAGCGCTGCAGCGGCCAAACCCGGGGCGTGGTGGCCGAACACCAGCATCTTGGAGCCGAGCACGGGACCGAGCGCCACGCCGGCATTCGTCGCCGCCGAGAGCCAGCCCAGCCCCTTGGCCCGCTGGCTCGGCTCGACGGCGTCGGCGACGTACGCTTGAATCACGCTCACCGTGCCGCCGCCCGACCCCTGGACCAGCCGGGACAGGAACAGCAGCCAGAGCGAATCGGAGTACGCGAAGATCACGTACGCCACGGCCGACGCCATCATGCCCACCACCAACGCCGGCCGGCGGCCGTAGCGATCGGAGAAGCGTCCCCACATCGGCGCCGACAAGAGCTGCGCAATCGAGAACGACGACACCAGGATACCCACCACAAGCCCGTTGGCGCCGAACGATTTGGCGTAGAACGGCAGCAGCGGAATGATCATCAGCGTTCCGACCATGTCGATGAACGCGGTGATCATCAGGACAACGAGCTTGCGGACGTCGGACATCTGGAGGGCTGGAGGGCTGGAGGGCTGGAGGGCTAGAGGGCTCGAAGGTGTGGCGGTTCGGGTGTTCGAATTGGACGTGCGAAAGATCGGCGGGGCCAAAAGCTCTGATGGGAATGCCGAACGGACGTCTTCGTTGCTCCCAGCCCTTCGACCTCTCGAGCCGCCGAGCCGCCGAGCCTTCGAGTTAACTAGCTCCGCCTCCCGCGAGCAACCATCCCCATCAATTCCATACGCGCTTTACTCGGCAACCCGGCCGAGCGCTGCTGGTGCTACCGCGCGGCCGACCACGCCGGCCAAGGCGATGATGGTGAGGGCGTACGGGATCATCTCGACGAACTGCGACGGAATTACCTGCGATCCCTGCAGCTGGATCTGCAGTGTCTCGGCGGCTGCGAAAAAGAGGCAGGCGAGCGCGGCACGGAACGGATCCCATCGGCCGAAGATCGTCGCCGCGAGCGCGATGAACCCGCGTCCTGCCGTCATGTCGGCGCTGAACTGATGCTGATCGAGCGCGAGGTAGGCGCCGCCCAAACCGGCGAGCACGCCGGATAGCGCGGCCGCGATGTAACGCACGCGGTGCACCGGAACACCGACCGACAGCGCGGCGGTCGGATGCTCGCCCGCCGCGCGCACGCGCAAGCCGAACGCCGTGCGGTAGAGCAGCCACGCGATCACCGCCACTGCGAGAATGCCGAGCCAGATCAATGGGTTGCCGACGAGCGTCACGAGTCCCGTGCCCGACTGCTCGACACCAAGACCGGGCACGCGCGGTGAGTTCGCCGAACTATGGAAGGCGAGTTTGAGAAAGAATCGCGTCGCGCCGGTGACGAAGAGATTGATCGCCACGCCGAGCACCACCTGGTCGGCGCGGAACCGGATCGCGGTCAGCGCGTACAGGAGCGCCAGGGCCCCGCCGCCGGCCGCGGCACCAACGAGTCCAATCCACGCGCTGCCGCTGTAGTAGCTGGCGATGGCGCCGCAGAACGCGCCGCCGAGCATGTACCCTTCGAGCCCAAGGCCGATCAGCCCCGATCGCTCGGAGATGACGCCGCCACTGGCCGCGAACAGGTATGGCACCGCAATGCGCAACGTCTGCGCGAGAAAGACGAGGATGATCATGCCGGCGCCCCCGCCCCCGCCCCCGCCGTCCGCCGGAGCACGCGCCGCACCTCGGGCACCGAGGCGGCCACGGCGATGATCACCACAGCCTGCAGCACGTCGAAGATCTGCTTGGGCACGACGGCGTTCACGGCAAGCCCGCCCTGCGACAACGTCGCGAACACGAGCGCGGCGAGCATCACGCCGAACGGATGGTTTCGCCCGACGATCGCCACGGCAATACCGATGAAGCCCGCCCCGGCGCCGAAAGAATCCTCATAGTAATGCTTGTAACCGAGGACGAAGTTGAGACCACCGAGGCCGGCCAGCGCGCCGGAGAGCGCCATCGCACGCCACCAGACACCACCGACGTCAACGCCGCCGTATTCCGCCGCGCCGGGCTGCAGACCAACCGCGCGCAGCTCGAAGCCGCGCTTCGTGCGGAACAGGTACCACCAGGTCACGACCCCCGCCGCGACGGCGAGCAGCAGCACCACGTTGGCCGCCGATCCCCGGAACCCGCTCGCCATGTCGGACAGTCTTGGCAGCGCGCCGGAGTGAATCGGCTGCGTGTGCAGCGTGCCTTCGACTTTGAGATACCTCACCACCAGGTAATTCAGCAGCGCGAGGACGATGAAGTTGAGCATGATCGTCGTGATCACCTCGTGCGCGCCAAGCTTCGCCTTGAGCACGCCCGGAATCCCGCCGACCACGGCGCCGCCGGCGGCCGCGGCCACGAGATACACCGGAAGGGTGAGCAGCGACGGCAGCCCGGGCGGCAGCGTCAGGCCGACGAGCGCGGCGACGAATCCGCCCGCGGCGAGCTGGCTCTCCGCGCCGATGTTGAACAATCCCGCGCGTAGCCCGATCGCGACTGCCAGGCCCGTGAATGTGAGCGTCGTCGTCTTGTAGAGCACCTGCCCGAGCCCGTACACGTTGCCCCACGTGCCCTCGAAGAGCAGCCGGTAGACCGCTCCTGGATTCTGGCCGAACGAGAGGATCAACGCGTCGCCCACGACTGCCGCGATGAGCAGCGCCACGATCACCGGGAGGACCGCCTCCTCGAGCTGCGCTTTCACGCGGCGCTCGCCCCGGCCCGGCCGGCGGCTCCCGTCATGTACGGTCCGAGTACCTCCTCGCTCGCGTCGGCGCGCGGCAGCGTCGTCACGAGCCGGCCGCCGTACATCACCGCGATGCGATTCGACAGCGCGAGGATCTCGGCGAGATCGGCCGAGACGAGGAGAATCGCTTTGCCGGCGTCGCGCGCTTCGCGCAGCCGGGCGTGGATGAACTCGATCGCGCCAACGTCGACGCCGCGCGTGGGCTGCGCGGCGAGCAGCACCTGAAAGTTGCGGCCGCCCCCCCCTCCTATCTCGCGGGCAATCACGATCTTCTGTTGATTGCCGCCCGAGAGCGATCGCGCGGGCAGGTCGGGGTCGTCCGGCCGGATGTCGAAGCGCTCGATCTGCCGTCGCGCGTTGGCGAGAATCTCGTCGTGGTCGAGGCGAACGCCGCGCGCGAAGCGGTGCTGCTGCCCGAGGATCAGGTTTTCGGCGACGGTGTAGTCGAGCACGAGCCCGCGTGCATGACGATCTTCGGGAATGTGCGACAGGCCGATGTCGCCGCGCTCCCGCACCGACCGGCGCGTCACGTCGTGACGTGCAACGTGGATCGTTCCGGAGCGAACCGGTCGCAGGCCGGCGATCGCGTCGAGAAGCTCCGTCTGCCCGTTGCCTTCCACGCCGGCGATGCCGAGGATCTCGCCAGGCGCCACCGCAAAGGTCACCCCGTTCACCGCCGTGAGGCGCCGAACGTCTTCCACCACGAGATCGCGGACCTCGAGCAGCGGTGCCGCCTCGATCGGAGGCGCGCTTGCCGTCGGGGCATGTTCAAGCTCCTCCGCGGTGAACTGCGACGCAAGCTGCACATCGCGCCCCACCATCGCGCGCGCGATCGCCGACGGGGTCGTGTCGGCCGTGCGCAGCCGCTCGACCGTGCTGCCGTGCCGCATCACGGTGATGGTATCGGAGATCTCCATCACCTCGCCAAGCTTGTGGGTGATGAGAACGATCGTGTCGCCGCGCTCCCGGATGCCGCGCAATACCTCCCACAGCTCGCGGATCTCCGGGGGTGAGAGAACGGCCGTGGGCTCATCGAGGATGAGGATCTTCGCGCCACGGTAGAGCGTCTTGAGAATCTCCACGCGCTGCGCCTCGCCCACCGACAGGTCGGCCACCTTCTGCTCGGGGCGGACGGCGAGCCCGGTGCCGCGACTCAGCTCGGCGGTCTCACGCACGGCGCGGGCAACGTCCAACCGGCCGCCCTGCGTGAGCTCGCGCCCGAGCATCATGTTCTCGGCGACGGTGAGGGTCGGCACGAGCATGAAGTGCTGGTGCACCATTCCGACCCCCGCCGCGATGGCGTCGGGGGTCGACCAGCCCGTGACGTCGCGGCCGTCCACTTCCATGCGACCTGAGTCGGGCGTGTACATCCCGCTCAGCACACGCATGAGCGTCGACTTGCCGGCGCCGTTCTCGCCCACCAGCGCATGGATCTCGCCGCGCGCGACGTCGATCGACGCGCCGCGATTGGCGTGCACCGGTCCGAATGACTTGTGAATGTCGGTGAGGCGAATGGCGACGGGTGACGGGTCCGCCATGCTCATCTCGTGGAAGGCACTTTGATCTTGCCCGCGATGATGTCGGTCTTGATCTGCTCGAGCTTCGCGCGGACGCTGTCGGGAATCAGCGCGCGATTGTGCTCGTCGTACACGTAGCCGACGCCGTTCTCCGCCAGGCCATACGTGTAGATGCCGCCTTTGAACGCGTGGTCGCGCACACGCCTGACCATGTCGTAGACCGCGACGTCGATGCCCTTGACCATCGATGTGAGCACGTGGCCCGGCGCTTCATCGTACTGATCGGCGTCCACGCCAATTGCCAGCTTGCCCGCCTGCCGCGCGGCCTCGAATACGCCCAGTCCCGTCGCGCCCGACGCGTGATAGATGACGTTTGCGCCCTGCTGGTACTGGCTGAGCGCGAGCTCCTTGCCCTTGCCCGGATTACGAAACGCCGCCGGCGTCACGCCCGCGTACTGCACGATCACCGTGCAGTCAGGGCAGACGTACTTGACGCCGGCGCGATAGCCGGCCTCGAACTTCCAGATGAGCGGCACGTCCATGCCGCCCACGAATCCGACTTTCTTCGAACCGCCGACCATCGCGGCCAGCGCGCCCACGAGGAACGAGCCTTCCTCTTCCTTGAACTTGAGCGCCGCGACGTTGGGCGGCGGCGCGATCGGATTGCCGGCTCTGTCGGTCGCGACCGAATAGTCGACGACCGCGAAGTTGACGTTCGGATACTCCTTGGCGAGTTGCGTGACGTCGTCGGTGAAGATGAACCCGACGCCCGTCACGAGATCCATGTGCTCGGCGGCCAGCAGACGCAGGCCCGCTTCGCGATCGGCGTCTTCGCCCGGCTCGATCAGGCGGACGTGCGCTCCCAGCTCGCGCTCGGCGCGAACAGCGCCGCGATCGGCGCCATCGTTGAATGACTTGTCGCCCAGACCGCCAATGTCGAGCACGATGCCGACGTTGACGCCGGCATCGGATGCCGCTTGGGCGGTCGGGGCGGGATGGACGAGCAGGAGGGCCGCGTGGACGACGACGAGCGCCGCCACGAGAACGAGCAACTTCCGCATCGCGGAACAATCGTGCGTCCTCGCGACGACGGCAAGGCTCGCGCGCCTTACACTCCGCTGCCGCGAGACCGTTCGGAACGGCGGGCCGCAACGAGAATCGCCGCGCTGGCGGCGCGGCGATTCTTCGATCATCAGTTACTTCGCCGGCAGAGCTGCGCGCCGTCAGCGCAGTACAGGCCCTCCGCCGAGCGGGCCGATGGTACAGCCGCCCGGCATCAGGCAACGCGGGAGCTTGTCGCCTTGATGCTCGATCGCGAAGCGCTTCGCCCATTCGAGCGCGAGGGGCGACGGCGCTGGCTCGACGAGTTCGTTCGCAAGGGACGCAACGGGCGAGTCGGCAGCGTGCGCGGCGATGCCGGGGTACGTCTTGTTGAGCGCTTTCGCAGCGGCGCGTGCCAGCACCACGTGGCCCAGCGGTCCCGGGTGGACGCCGTCGAGCGAGATGTATGGACCATACGGATACGCGGATGTGAGTTGCGTGACGACGCTGTACACCGGCGGCTTCAGGTCGGCCCGGTCGTAAAGCTCACCGAGCGAGACGAATGCGTAGCCGCGCGTGGCCGCTTGCTCCTTGGCGTGGGCGGCCATCTGGGCCAGCATCGATTCCAGGAGGTCCATGTCGGCAGCTGTGAGCACGAAATCCGGATTGTCGAAAGTCGCGCTTGGAACGTTGGCACAGCTGTAGACGGGATTTGGCAAGCCGTGCGCCGACGTGTACGCCCCGGTCAAGACCATGACAATGGATTTGAGCGAGACGTTGATGTAGTTCGCGCTACCCGCGCAGTCGGGGCTCACGTCGACGTGCAGGGCCGCGAATTCCGCGCGGTCGGCCCAGATCTCCTCGCCACGGCGCATCGACGGAAGATTTCGCCCGTTGAGCGGCATCCCGAACACGATCGCCTTTGGCCCTGCCGATCCCACGGCGTCGAGCACGGCGTCGAACGCGGTGATGAAGAACGGCACGGGTACGACGTCGACGCCGAAGGCGATCACCCCCGAGGTCGCATTCAGCACGTCGTTTCCGCCAAGCTCGATCGAGACGAGAGTCGGCTGCTGACTCAGAGCAGCCGAGACCTGCGTTGCGCCCGGCGGGAGGACTCGACTGACCCAGGGATAAAGTGGCCCTGCGTTCTCCGGTGTCACTTGCAGCGCATAGGCAGCGATCGCCCCCGCCCACGCAACGTTCTGAGTGGGCAGCTGCGTGCCGGGGACGTTCGGTGCGCAGACCGTGCTCCCGCTGAAAGGCTCACCACTCAATCGCATGTTGGCGCCAAGTGGAGCAAGCAGCGGCGACTGGCATCCCGGAGGTTGAATCAGCGGCAGCGAGATGCGATCCGAAGCGCCGAAGCGCATCAGGGCCGGCCAACCTTGGACTTGTGACCCCGAGTACACGCCATTCGAGAGCCATCCCATGCTGATGCTCGTGCCGATCGCGACAAACTTCTCGCTGGCCCACGGCGCATTGCTCGCCGACGCGCCAGCTTCCAGCGTTCGAACGGCGGGCGCAGTGCTTTGCGGCGAGTCGGAGCATGCGGCGGCGACTCCCGCAGCGCACAACGCGACAATTGGTATTCTTCTGTACATTGGTCCCTCCACGGATCGTGTCGCGCGGTCAGCGCCTGCTCGCATGAGCTGGTCGGCCGAGCGTCGGTTGCTCACGTCACGGCCGATCCTCGTCCGCAGTCAGGGCGATCCGGCCGTACGGCCGGCGGCATCGATCGATTGGATGTGCGGGTTGCCCGCGCGGTCGCCGATCGGGGCGGCCACATTTCCCGTGGGCTCGGGCGCCGTCTCGGTCGGCGTTTCCCGATGACTCGTTGCATCCGCGCGTACGATCCCGGAGATCAGGTCGTCATCAGCACGGTATCGTGCTTGGTCGGCGCCCTTTCAGCTTACAGGAGTCCGTACCACGCCGCAAGCGGGAACATTAGCGTTTTCTTATCTCGGGCATCGTCGCGGCTGCCGTTCGTATTCTCATAAACATGTCGTATATCGGGACCGAAGCGCGTCGTCGCCCGGGGCGAGGCCGGAGGAGGCGTGCGCAAGTCCCTGCCGCTGCTAGCTTTCAGCCATGGCGGACCGCCTCAGAACGCGATTTCTCATCGTCGGCAGCGGAGTGGCCGGATTGCACACGGCGTGGCGCTCGTCGGAGAACGACGACGTCCTCCTGCTCACCAAGCGCTCGCTGTTCGACAGTTCGACCGCGTACGCGCAGGGCGGCATCGCCGCCGCGCTCGGCGCGGGCGACTCGCCGGCGTTGCATCGGCAGGACACCCTCGCCGCCGGCGCCGCGCTGTGTGACGCCGCGGCGGTCCAGGTGCTGGTGGAAGAAGGCCCGGCGCGCGTTCGCGAGCTGCAGACTGCCGGCGCTCACTTCGACCTCGACCCGCGCGGACGGCTCAAGCTCGGCCGCGAAGCCGCACACTCCAAGAACCGCATCGTCCACGCACACGGCGACCAGACCGGCGCCGAGGTCGCGCGCACGCTCGTGGCGCGCGTGCGCGACGCCAAGCGCGTCCGGGTGCTCGAGCGCGCGCGCGTGCTCGACCTCATCGTGCGGCGCGGCGTCTGCTACGGCGTTCGCGCGAGCATCAAGGGGCGCGCGACGGACATCATCGCCGATGCGACCGTGCTCGCCACCGGCGGCTGCGGGCAGATCTACCGCTACACGACCAACCCGGTCGTCGCCACCGGCGATGGCTTCGCCATCGCCCACCGCGCGCACGTGACGCTCGCTGACATGGAGTTCGTGCAGTTCCATCCCACCGCGCTTGCCACGCGCGAGAATCCGCTCGCGCTCATCTCCGAGGCAGTACGCGGCGAAGGCGCGATTCTCGTCAACTCGCGTGGTGTGCGCTTCATGCCCGCGCGGCACCGCCTGGCCGAGCTCGCGCCGCGCGACGTCGTGGCGCGCGCGATCTTTCGCGAACAGCGCCACGGCCCCGTCTTTCTCGACGCCCGCAAGCTCGGGCAGCGATTCGCCGACCGGTTTCCCGGGATCTTCGCGCTCTGCCAGGCACGCGGGATCGATCCACGATCGGATCTCATTCCGGTCACGCCCGCGGCGCACTACATGATGGGCGGCGTCGTCACCGACTTGAGCGGCCGCTCGAGCGTCGAGCGTCTGTACGCCGTGGGAGAAATCGCCCGAACCGGGGTGCATGGCGCCAACCGCCTCGCCTCCAACTCGCTGCTCGAGGGACTCGTGTTCGCCGAGCGCGTCGCGCGCGATCTTTCGGGGACCAGCCGGCTCGGGCGGCTGCCGGCGGTGACGAAGTGGAAGGTGCCCCCCCTCGCCGATCGCGGCGCCGCACAGGTGGCAGCGGACAGCATTCGCGACGTGATGTGGGACTACGCGGGCATCGCGCGCACGGCGCGCGGTCTCCGCACGGCGCGCGAGCGCCTGGCCGAGATCGAGACCCGGCTCGACCCGGGCATGACGGAGGAGCGCAACATGCTCCAGACGGCACAGCTCGTCGTCGAGGCGGCGCTTCTGCGAAAGGAATCGCGCGGAGGCCACTACCGAACGGACTTCCCGCGCGCCAAACGGACGTGGACGGGGCGGCACATCGAGCTGTAGCCGCCGGGCGTTACGTTTCAGCCATGGCCGTCAGCACCATGGACCAAGTCGCCGAGCTCCAAGCCGAGATCAAGGACGTGGCGCGCAGTCGAAACGCCGTGATCCTGGCGCACAACTATCAACGCGCCGAAGTGCAGGATGTCGCGGATTTCGTCGGCGACTCCCTCGGCCTCTCACGTGAGGCCGCCAAGACACCGGCGCAGGTGATCGTCTTTTGCGGCGTTCACTTCATGGCCGAGACGGCAGCGATTCTGTCGCCGGAAAAAACCGTACTCCTTCCGGACATGGCCGCCGGCTGCTCGCTCGCCTCAACGATCGACGCCGAAGCGCTGCGCCGCTGGAAGCAGGAGCACCCGGGCGCGATCGTCGTGTCGTACGTCAACACGAGCGCCGAGGTGAAGGCGGAGAGCGATTACTGCTGCACGTCGGGGAATGCCGTGGAGGTCGTGAACTCCATTCCTGCCGATCAGGAGATCCTGTTTCTTCCCGACATGTTTCTGGGGGCGCACGTGCGGCGCATCACCGGGCGGCAGAACATGCACGTCTGGATGGGCGAGTGTCACGTCCACGCCGGCATCGACCCCGAGAACATTCGTCTACAGCGGAGTCTGCATCCCGAGGCAGAATTCCTGATCCATCCCGAGTGCGGCTGTTCGACCAGCGTGCTCGAAGCGATGTCCGCGGGCGACGTCGACCCGGAAGGCGTGCAGATTCTGTCGACGGAGGGGATGATCAAGCGTCCGGCCCTGTCGGATGCGGACGAGTTCATCGTCGCCACGGAGGTCGGCATCTTGCATCGTCTCCGGCGGGAAAATCCGGGTAAACGGTTCTTCGCCGCCAACGAGCGTGCGTCGTGCGCGTACATGAAGGTCACGACGCTGCCCAAGGTGCGCGACGCGCTGCGCTACGACCAGCATCGGATCACGGTGCCGCGCGAGGTGGCCCAGCGCGCGCGACGGGCGATCGACCGGATGGTGGCCATCGGCGGCGGCGCCAAGCAGCCCTTGTCTCCGGCGGCGGACGGCGTAGATCCAGGGGAATAACCACAAAACGTAGAGGTGGTGCGATGGGAATGTCCGAGCAGCCCCGCGAGCCCCGCGAGCCCCGCGAGAGACGGTCAGTGCCACGCACGATTACCCCGCTCTCCGTGGCTGCCGTGGATGCCGTGGGCATGCTGCGATTCCCACTTCGCCAGGAGGCGCTCTCCGAGACCGTCCGCACCGCGCTGCAGGAAGACGGCGCCTTCAACGACGTCACGACCATCGCGACGGTTGTGTCGGACCGGCGGTCGCGAGCGACGCTCGTGGCGCGTGAAGCGGGCGTAGTGTGCGGAGTGCCGCTCGCGCTCGAGTCCTTCCGGCTGCTCGATCCCAAGGCGGCCATTCGCGTCGATCACGAGGACGGGACGCGCGTTCGCGCTGGCGATCCCGTGTTGTTCGTCACCGGTCACGCGCGAGGACTGCTTTCGGCCGAGCGCGTCGCGCTGAACTACATGCAGCGACTGTCCGGTATCGCGACGCTGACGTCGCGCTACGTGGAGGCGGTGCGCGGGACCAAGGCCAAGATTCTCGATACGCGCAAGACCACGCCGGGCTGGCGGCTACTCGAGAAGTACGCCGTGCGCGCCGGCGGCGGGACCAACCACCGCATGGATCTCTCGACCGGCGTGCTGATCAAGGACAACCATCTCGCCGCGCTCGACGGCGACATCGGCAAGGCAGTCTCGCGCTCGCGGGCCCTCGCGCCCAAGGGGGTGCCGATCGAAGTCGAGTGCGACAACATCGAGCAGGTCGATCGCGCGGCCGCCGCGGGAGCGGACGTGATCCTGCTCGACAACATGACGCTCGAGGCGATGGCGGAGTGCGTCCGGCTGGTGCACGGCCGGGCGATCCTCGAGGCGTCGGGCGGCGTGTCGCGGGGGTCGGTACGGCGGATCGCCGAGACGGGGGTGGACTGGATCTCGGTGGGGGCGCTCACCCACTCGGCGCCGTCAATGGACCTGGCGCTGGACTTCGAGTAACCCGGGCAGGTCACGTGGAGCCGTCGGGCCACACGGAGCTCTCTGCTGACGTCTGATTCCTCGACGCTGAGACCTCGATGCTGGTCTCACACTCAGGGGTGAGATCTCAGCCTTCAGTGCTCAGTGGCCAGATTGACAATCTGGCCACTCGCTTCTGTGATCTCGCATCTCACCCACGAAAGCGAGACCAGCATCGAGGACTCAGCGTCGAGGCCTCAGGCGTGGGAATGCCAACCTGACGGCGATGCGGCTAACCGCTGATTCTCCGCAGCTCCTCTCGGAACAGCTCGACGGTCACCCCGTGCGCGTTGAAGGTCTGCGCGACCTGCTCCGACGTCACCAGCACGCCGAGCAACAGTTGGCCCGTGCCGGCCACCGGACCGGCGATGGCGCGATGCTCGGATACGACCGGGACGAACTTGTCGAGTAGCGTCGACTCGAGTGAGAGCACTGCATCTGGCGCTACGTCGGCGCCGACCGTCGGCGCGAGCGACTCGAGGGCGGCGCGCAGTGCCAGGCGGTCGATCGCGAGGCGATCGAGGACGGCGTTGGCCGCGCCCTCGCCGTGCTCGAGGATCGCGATCGCGACGTGCGCGCCGGTCACGCTCTGTGCGCCGCGCTCGGCGGCGATGTCGTACGCCCGCGCCACGACCCGCCGCGCGCGCTCGGCGAGCGCCACGCTCGCCAGCGCCGCCATTCGCTTGGGCCGTCGCCGTGCCGGCTGCGCTTCCCTCATCTCTGTTCCGAGTATCCGAACCACCTCAGCCCGCACCGCATCGAGCGTCGCGCCGGCGTCGATAAGGACCTGCGCGGCGATGCCCTTTTCTTCCGCGATCAAGCCGAGGAGCAAGTGCTCGGTGCCCACGTACGAGTGGTTCAGCTCGCGCGCCTCCTTCATCGCCAGCTCGAGGACCTTCTTGGCGCGTGAGGTATACGGCAGGTCGGGGCCCGTGCGCGCGCTCGGGTTCCCTGTCTTCACGACCGATTCGATCGTGTCGTGCAACTGGTCCTGGTCGACGCCGAGGTTCTGCAGCGCCGTGTTGGCAACTCCCTCGCCCTCGCGAACGAGCCCGAGAAGCATGTGCTCCGTGCCTACGTATTCGTGATGGAGTCTGGCGGCTTCCTCGCGTGCGTACGCGAGCACCTTCCGAACCCGCTCCGTGAAGTTGTAGCCCTGCATGGTCACAAGTCCGCGCAGCTCTTGTTGATCTGCTTGCAGTCGGCGCAAACCAGCTTGCATTTGCGCCACTCGAGTCGCCTTGAGCCGCAATAGTCGCACGACTCGGCTGCGCTGTCGGAGTCGTCGCGCTCGGTCGCGAGCTCACGCTGGATCACTACGCCCGGGAGCACGAAGGGTTTCGTGTGGCACGGCTGCATGCGTTCAATCAACGGCGCTTTGGAGGACCACGGCAAGGGGCTGCATGCAGCCCGGGCATGTCACGGACATTGCAGTGAAGCGGGCGCGTGCAGACCTTTCGTGTCCGCGAATATCACCCCTCGAACACAATGAACCAGCATCGTCACGCGAACGGCGGCCAGCACCACGACGGCAATCACTTCGATCTCCTCGCGGCGGCCCGTCGCATCCTCGCGGCCCAGGGCTTCGAGCCCGACTTCGACGCGCCGGCCAAGCAGCAGCTTGCCTCGCTCACCAAGCCGGCCTCCCTCGAGCAGGGCGTGCGCGACCTGCGCGACCGTCCGTGGTCGTCCATCGACAACACGGAGTCGCGTGACCTCGATCAGGTGGAAGTCGCCGAGCGCACGAGCGACGACTGCATCCGCCTGGTGGTCGGCATCGCCGACGTCGACGCGCTCGTGCCCAAGGGCTCGCCGATCGACGAGCACGCGTACGCCAACTGCACGTCGGTGTACACCGGAGTCGAAGTGTTCCCGATGCTGCCCGAGAAGCTCTCCACGGGACTCACCTCCCTGAACGAGAGCGAGGACCGCGTGGCGATCGCGATCGAAACGGTGGTGAACGGGCAGGGGGACATAGTGTCGTTCGATGTGTACCGCGCCATGGTGCGGAACGGCGCCAAGCTCGCCTACGGCGATGTGGGCGACTGGCTCGGCGGCGGAAGTCCGCCGGATAAGGTGAACGGCAACAAGGCGCTCACCGAGCAGCTCAAGCTCCAGCACGAGGCGTCGCAGCGGCTCAAGGCCGAGCGGCTGCGCAACGGCGCGCTCGAGCTCGAGACCATCGAGGCCACGCCGGTCGCCAAGGACGGCCGCATCGTGGATCTCGCGCTCGTACACAAGAACGCGGCGCGCGACCTGATCGAGGATTTCATGATCGCGAGCAACCTGGCGATCGCCAAATGGCTCGAGGCCCACGGCCGGTCCGGCATCAGGCGCGTGGTGCGCGAGCCGGAGCGGTGGGGCCGCATCGTCGAGCTCGCGGGCCGCTACGGCACGACGCTTCCCGCCAATCCCGATTCGCTCGCCCTCGCCAATTTCCTGGCGGAACGGCGGAAGGCCGACCCCGAGCGCTTTCCAGATCTCTCATTATCGATCGTCAAGCTGATGGGACCGGGCATCTACGCGCTCGATCTGCCGGGCAAGGATCCCGGCGGCCACTTCGGTCTGGCGGTGCACGACTACTCGCATGCCACCGCGCCCAACCGCCGCTACGCCGACCTCGTGACGCAGCGCTTGGTGAAGGCGACGCTCGCCAATACGCCCGCCCCGTACTCCAACGAGGATCTCGCGCAGATCGCCGCGCGCTGCACCGAGCGAGAGGACGCCGAGAACAAGGTCGAGCGCACGGTTCGCAAAACTGCCGCGGCGCTGCTGCTGCACGACCGCATCGGTCAGACCTTCGACGCGATCGTCACCGGCGCGACGCAGCACGGCACCTTCGTCCGCATCCTGCATCCGCCGGCCGAAGGCATGGTCGTGCGACGCGCCGAAGGCTTCGACGTTGGCGACCGTGTGCGAGTGAAGCTCGTGTCTACGGACCCGTACAAGGGGTACATCGACTTCGAGGGGCAGGGGCAGCGGTAGGTTTCCCTCGCGCGACAGCCTCGTTGGCTACTCGGCGCGGAGGACGCAGGGGGACTCCGGTCGCATATCGGCCGCCGTGCGGCTCGGATG
>DATJHY010000269.1:0-3275 GCA_035493635.1 Gemmatimonadaceae bacterium
CCCCGCGCAGATGCAAACCCTGCAGCGGACGGATCAAAAATACGAGCAGCAACGGCGGGCCGTTGTGCTGGAGGAGCGCGAGGCACGACTGAACCTTGCGGCGGCGATGCAAGATTCGACGGGTCATGCCGACCAAGACAAGATCGCGCAATATTTGGATCAACTGGTCCACGGACAGCGTCGACGTGCGGAGTTGCTCGAGTCGGAGCAGAAAGAGTTCTCGACATTTCTTTCGCCTCTTCAGCGGGCGCAGTATTTCGCGTTGAAAGAACGGCTCAGCAAGAAGATGCTGGAGCTGCGCGCCGACACCACGGGCGGTGGAGCGAGGCGCGGCGGCGTGGTTCCTCCGGAGCCTTGACAGGCAAGCAATGCGTTGAGGCGCCGACTGGTCGCGGCTACATTTCATTCGTCGCGCCCAGGTGGTGGAATTGGTAGACGCAGGGGACTCAAAATCCCCCGACCTTCGGGTCTTGCGGGTTCGAGTCCCGCCCTGGGCATCGGGTTGTCGAACAACGTACATGACGTCATCAGAGAGTGCTCTCGATTGTGGGAGCACTCTTTTTTTTTCGAGTCGAGACAACGGTGCGTTAACTTGATCGTGTTTCCGAGCGCCGATACCTTTCTGCCGCGTTGTCACGTAGCACCTTCCTTTACCGCGTGAGTCATGGCCACGTACCAGTTCGCCAAGGTTCCATCGAGCGGCGAGCGAATCACATATCACGCCGGCGTCCTCGGCGTCCCGACCAATCCGATCATTCCCTACGTCGAGGGTGACGGCACCGGCGCCGACATTTGGCGCGCCTCGGTGCGGGTCTTCGACGCCGCGATCGACAAGGCCTACGGGAGCGAGCGCCGCGTTGCGTGGATGGAAGTCTTCGCCGGGGAAAAGGCCTTCACGCAGTTCAAGGATTGGCTTCCGCAAGAGACCGTCGACGCGATGCAGGAATTCCGCGTGTCGATCAAGGGACCGCTGACGACGCCCGTTGGCGGCGGCATCCGCTCACTGAACGTGACGCTCCGACAAGTCCTCGACCTGTACGCGTGCATTCGTCCGGTGCGCTACTTCGAGGGGGTCGGCAGTCCGATGAAGGAGCCGGAGCGGCTCAACATCGTCGTTTATCGCGAGAATACCGAAGACGTCTATGCCGGCATCGAGTGGAAAGCCGGGTCGGCGGAGGCCGAGAAGCTTCGGCTGTTCATCGAGCGCGAGTTGGGAAAGCAGATTCGGCCGGACTCGGCAATCGGCATCAAACCGATGTCGGCCTTCGGGTCGAAGCGGCTCATCGACATGGCGATCCGCTACGCGCTCAAGCACGACCTGCCATCGGTGACGCTGATGCACAAGGGCAACATCATGAAGTTCACTGAGGGCGCGTTCCGCGACTGGGGCTACGAGTTGGCGCGCGAGAAGTTCGCCGACAGCGTCGTTACCGAAGCCGATCTCGCGAAGGGCGGCAAGGGCGCCCGCGCCGACGCGGTGATCATCAAGGACCGCATCGCCGATTCCATGTTCCAACAGCTCCTGCTTCGCCCTGATGAGTATTCTGTCATCGCCACGCCCAACCTCAACGGCGATTACGTGAGCGACGCCGCGGCGGCGCAAGTCGGCGGACTCGGCATCGCACCGGGCGGAAACGTCGGCGACGGCGTCGCCGTGTTCGAGGCGACGCACGGCACGGCGCCCAAGTACGCGAACCTCGACAAGATCAATCCGGGCAGCGTGGTCCTCTCCGGCGTGATGATGTTCGAATATCTCGGGTGGACCGAAGCCGCGGCGCTCATCGTTCGTGGACTGGAGAATGCGATCAAATCGCGTCGAGTAACGTATGATCTCGCGCGCCAGATGCCGGGTGCCACTGAGGTCTCGACCTCGGCGTTCGGCGACCAGATCATCAAGGGAATGACAGGTTGACACGTCGCTTCGTCGCGACCGCATCCGCTCTCGACTCATGACGCTCTCGCTCAACGTCGGTGCGCCCGATTTCGGCGGTATCGATACGCCACTGCTCGTGATCGCGCTCGGAGCTTCGCCCGCGTTGAGTGGCGAGTTGCAGCCGGTCGACGGCGCAACCGGCGGCGCCCTCGGTCGAGCGCTCGCGCGCCGAGATTTTCGCGGCGGGCGCGACGAGACGCTGCACCTCGCCGGAGCCGAGCGAGGAGTGCAGCGGGTCCTTCTTGTCGGGATGGGGACGGCGGCGGACCGTCCGAGCGCCTTGCGACGTGCGGCCGCCATTTCCGCGCGTCAGGCGGGTCGCATGGGTGTCGGACGCCTCGCGTTCTACGCCGGCGCGATGAACGTGACGGAGGTCGAAGCCGCCGGACTCGGGCTCATCGCCGGCGCCTGGGACTTTAAAGAACTCAAAACGGCGCCGCCGTCGGACGAACAACGCGCTCCGCTCGAGGAGGCGACGATTCTTGCGCCCGACGTCACGGCGCGCGCCGACGGTGCACGCGTGGCCCGCGCGATCGGAGAGGGGCATTCACTCGCACGGCGACTCGGCATGCTGCCCGGCAACATCTGTACGCCGGACTACCTCGCAAACACCGCGAAGGAGATCGCCGATCGCTACTCGATGCAGCTCACGGTGCTCGGCCGCAAGGAGATGGAACGCGAGAAGATGGGGTCCTTCCTCTGCGTCGCGCAGGGAACGCCGCAGGATCCGAAGCTCATCGCGATCGAATACCGCCGCGGACCCAAGGACGCCCAGCCGATCGTTCTGGTCGGCAAGGGACTCTGCTTCGACAGCGGCGGCATTTCGATCAAGCCCGCGCAGGGCATGGAATGGATGAAGTTCGACATGTGCGGCGCGGCGGGAGTGCTGGGAGCGATGGAGGCGATCGGCCGGTTGGAACTTCCGATCAACGTCGTGGGTCTCATTGGCTCGACGACGAACATGGTGTCGGGCGACGCGGTCAAGCCGGGCGACGTCGTGCAGGCATCGAACGGGAAGTTCATCGAGATCATCAACACCGATGCCGAGGGTCGCCTCGTGCTCGCGGACGTGCTCGTATACGCGAAGCGATTCAATCCGGTCGCCGTGATCGACGCGGCGACGCTCACCGGCGCGTGCGTGATCGCGCTCGGGAATACGGCGAGCGGCATCTTCGGCTCGGACGAGGCGCTCATCAACGAGGTGCTCGCGGCGGGGAAGCGGGCGAGCGAGCCGGGGTGGCCGCTCCCCCTCTGGGACGACTACAAGGAGCAGATCAAGTCGGACGTGGCCGACATGAAGAACACGGGCGGACGTCCCGCCGGGGCGATCACGGCCGCGATG
>DATJHY010000270.1:0-9290 GCA_035493635.1 Gemmatimonadaceae bacterium
CGTGCCAATCTTGCGGAAGAACACCCGGTCGCGCGCCATGGCGTAGTACACGCGCGCGCCGGCGAGAATGAGTCCGTTGTTGCAGCCGAAGGTCGAGATCAGGATAGCGACGGCCATGATCGTGGCGCCGCCGGAGCCGAACATTACCTCCAGCGCCGCTGTCGCGACGCGATCCTGGGTCGCGTGCGAGACGCCGCGCGCGAGCGCCGTCGCGCCGGCTTCCACGCCATTCATTGGCAGGACGCTGAGGTAGGCGACGTTGGCCATCACGTACAGCACGGTCACGAGCCCCGTCCCGAAGAGCAGTGCGAGCGGCAGATTGCGCTTCGGGTTCTGCACCTCGGCGGCGGCGAACGTGACGTTGTTCCACGCGTCGCTCGAGAACAGCGATCCGACGAGCGCGGCGCCGAACGCCACCATGAAGGCGCCGCTCACGTCCACGCCGGCGCCGAAGTTGCCGGCACGGAAGTTGGCGGCGATCGCCGTCGCGTTCCGGCCGATCGTCAGCCCCAGAACGATCAACAGCGCCAGCGCGCCGGTCTTGATCAACGTCAGAGAAGTTTGAACGAGCTTCCCTTCCTGAACGCCGCGCAGGTTGATCCACGTGAGCACGGCGATGCTCGCCAGCGCCACCAGTCGCTGCGGCGACAAGCCGAGCTGTAACGCGTTGGACGCCTCGGTACATCCAAGCCATGAGGCGCAGAGATTCGCGTGCGGGAACCACGCGTACAAGTCAGGGCTGATCGCGGGCCACAGTACGCCGAGGAATCGTCCGAAGGCGACGGCAACGGCGGCGATCGTCCCGGTCTGGATGACCAGAAACAACGTCCAACCGTACAAGAAACCCATGAGCGGCCCCATCGACTCGCGAAGAAACACGTACTGCCCGCCCGCTCGCGGGAACATCGCCGCCAGCTCGCCATACGCCAGCGCGCCGAGCAACGTGATCACGCCGGTGAGCACCCACGCGATGAGCAGCCACATCGGGGAGCCGATGCTCCGCGCCATTGCCGCCGACGTGATGAAGATGCCCGAGCCGATCATCGAGCCGGCGACGAGCATCGTCGCGTCGGTCAGCGTGATGGCCTGGACGAACTCGGTGTTCGGGCGTGTCGCTGATTCAGATGTGGAAGCTGTGGGCGCGGCCTGGGTCATGACTGTGTGTCACCTCGATTGCAGAGCGAGTCATTTCATCGAGCCACCGCGCCCACCTGTACCGTGGCAGCCGCTACTGCATCGTTCGCTCCACGCGCAGCTTCTGGCGGAGCGTCTTCCCGCCGACGTTCATCACGACCGCATAGTCGCCGGCAGCCACGGTAGCGCTGCCACCGCCGCCGAACACCGATGCCATCGCATTGCCGAATCCGAGCCGCTGCAAGAACTCCATTCCGAATCCGCCGCCGCTCGATGGCTTGCCCGGAAGATCGAATAGCGGAATAATCTGCTGGAACATGCTCGGATCGAGCGCCGCGGCCGGAGCTGCGGCGGGCGCCGCACCCGCGGCCGGAGCCGCGGCGGGAGCCGCACCCGCAGCCGCACCCGCGGCCGCACCCGCACCGCCTGCCTGCGCGACTGCGCCACCCGCACCACGCCCACCGCCTGTCCGCTGCTCGCCCGGACGCGGATTCCAGGGCGGCGGTGGCCCGAACCCGGGCGCCGCTCCGCGCCCCTGGAACATCGCCATGAACGGGCTGAAATCGCCCGTCCGCGCTAGCTGGCGCATCATCCCGGTCATCGTGGCGTTCGCGCCTGCCTTGTCCAGCGAGTCGAGCACGAACGTGATGCGATTCATTTGCAGCGCCGAGTCGCGCTTCTGCACCGCGCCGAGCGGCGGACGTGTTGCTGGTTTGCCATTGAAGTTCCAGGCGACGCGATTGATGCCAGGCGCCCCCGGCCCATTGAGCGTCTGAATCGTGTCGCCCGTCGCGTCCACGATCGCGATCTTCACCTGCGGCTGCCGCGCGGCGAGCCGATACGTGATCACCGCGCCGTACGGCGGGCTCGCGGCCTCGAATACCTGGTGGCCCTGCGACTGCCCTTCGACTGGCCGGTCGCCGAACTGGTACGACGTTGGTGACGAGAACAGGTGCGCGTCCTCGGCGATCACCTTGTCATTGATCTGCTGGAGCGCCGAAATGTCGGCGATCCAGATGCCGCGCCCGTGCGTCGCCGCGATCAGCTCGTGATCGCGCGGATGTACGCGCAGGTCGTGCACGGGCACGGTCGGCAGTCCGGTCATGAATCGCTGCCACGTCTGCCCCATGTTCGCCGACACGTATGCGCCGACGTCGGTTCCGAGGAACAGGAGGTTCTTGTTGACGAGGTCCTGCCTGATCACGTGCACATAGTCGGGGCCGCCGGTCGGCAAGTTCGACGCGATTGACTTGAAGGTCTTGCCGAAGTCCGTCGTCATGAACACGTACGGCTTGTAGTCGCCGTTGCGGTGGTTGTCGTACGTCACGAAGAACGTCATCGAATCGTGCGGCGACGGCTCGATGCGCGTGATGTACGTGCCGGCGGGGACACCGGCGACGTGCGAGGTGAGCTCGTCCCAGGTGCCGCCGTCATTCCTCGACACCCACAAGCGGCCGTCATCCGTACCGGCGAAGAGGATGCCCGCGCGAATCGGCGATTCATTCAGCGACACGATGGTGCAATACGTCTCGGCCCCCGTTGCGTCGTTCGTGATGCCGCCCGTCGTCCGCATCGACACGCGCATCTTCATCGTGTCAGCCGTCGTGAGATCGGGTGAGATCGGGTACAGGTCGTCGCCGCGCTTGGTCGACTTGAGCACGCGGTTGCCGCCCACGTACAGCGTCTGCGAGTTGTGCGGCGAGATGAAGTACGGCGTGTTCCAGTTGAAGCGCATGTCGAGCGCGGTCGAGTCGGTCTTTTGCCGTGCCTTCAGCTCAGCGACCTTCTTCTTCTCGTCCGCGGTCGGCGGCTTGGTCGTATCGGGCCGCTCGATGAGAATGGAATCCTCGTACATGTCGTAGCGCGGGCGCCATTGGGGCTTGATGAGGAACGTGCTCTGGCCCGTCGCGTAGTTGAGCCGCGTGATCGCGCCGCCCTGCGACTCGGCGTAGATGATGTTCGCATCGGTCGGATCCTGCTGCGTCACGAACCCGTCGCCGCCGCCGACGGTGAACCACATCGAGTTGGTGATCGGTCCGCTGCGCCGACGGCTCGGCCCGCACCACGAACCGTTGTCCTGCAGGCCGCCGCAGACGCGATATGGCACCTGCATATCGTAACTGATGTTGTAGAGCTGCCCGATCGCGAACACGTTCGCGAACGTGTACGTCCCGCCCTGGTCGAACGAGATCGACACGCCGCCATCGTCGCCGACGATCATGCGCTCCGGGTCGACCGGATCGATCCACATCGCGTGATGATCGACGTGAATGCCCTGCGTCGCGTTCATCGCCGTCTTGCCGCCGTCATTCGAAACCAGCACAGGCGTCGACGACCAATACACGCGATCGGGGTTCTTTGGGTGAACCCGGACTTGAGAATAGTAGAAAGGCCGCGTGTCCTGATCGTTCGTGCGCGTCCATGTGGCTCCGCCGTCTTCGGACCGATACAACCCCGAGGGTGATTTGGCCTTCGGCTTCGACTTGTCCGCCTTTGGGTTCGGCGTGGTGTCCGCTTCGACCATCGTGTACATGATCTTCGGATTCGACTGCGCGATCGCGACGCTGATGCGCCCCTTGGTCGTCTCGGGGAATCCGCCGCCTTTCACCTCCATCCACGTCTTGCCCGCGTCGGTCGACTTCCACAGCGCCGAGCCTGGGCCACCGGAGTTGAGGAAGTACGGCCCGCGGACTCGCTGCCAGCTCGATGCCCACACCGTATTGGGATTCGACGGATCGAGCGCCACGTCGACAAAGCCGGCCTTGTCGGAGATGAACTTGATGAGTTGCCACGTCTGGCCGCCGTCTTCGGTCTTGTAGAGGCCGCGCTCCGGATTGGCATTCCACGGCGCGCCGAGTGCCGCGACGTAGACGACGTTCGGGTTGGTTGGATGAACGACGATGCGGCCGATCGCCTGCGTCTTCTCGAGGCCCATCAGCTTCCACGTGATGCCGCCGTCAGTCGATTTGTAGACGCCGCCGCCCGGCGAGATCGTGTTGCGCGAGTTGGGCTCGCCGGTGCCCGCCCACACCTGCATCGTGTCGCTCGGTGCGATGGCGAGCATGCCCATCGACACCACGCGCTGATTGTCGAACACGGGACGCCACGTGACCCCGTTGTTCATCGATTTCCAGATCCCGCCGCCCGCCGCGGCGGCGAAGAACGTCTTGGAAGGGGAGGGAATGCCGACGACGTCGGACACGCGACCCATCGTGTTCGCGGGTCCGACGTTGCGCCAACGAAAGCCGGCGAGTGTGGTGGAGTCGAGCTCGAAGGGTTTGGAGGCGGGAGCTTGTGCCGCGGAAATCGACGCGGTGCCGAGCGCCGCAATGATGGAAGTGTAGGAGAGACGCATTGTCCGAGATGATGTGGGAGGAGATCGAACGCGCTAGACTACCCCTCCACACCGTCCAGCGCCAGCCGGACACTCCATGCGCCCACATTCTTCACGCGGTCGACGGTTACATCGCGCCGCGATCGGGCTCGGCATCATCGCGGCCTGTGCGTCGACAACAAAGCGAATACTCGGCGACGCTCCGCGATCGTGCCGGCGCAACCGTACTCCAGATCGTACGCTGACGGCCTGACGGCCGTCAGCGCGTCCGCGCCTAGAATTCCGGCTGCTGCCCTTCCTCGTACATCTGCCGGATCTCGCACTCGCCCTCCCACTGGGGCCAGTGCTTTTGATGCAGCTCCATGAACTTTCGGGCTTCCTGGATTGCCTCTGCCTTGGACGACAGCTCCATGATGCTGAAGCCGCCAACGACCTCCTTGGCTTCGGTGAACGGGCCGTCGGTCGTCACCAGCTTGCCGCCCCTCTGGCGGATTCGCGCGCCCTTGGCGCTGTGGAACAGGCCGCCCATCGATACCATCTTGCCCGACTTGAACGCCTCTTCGCCCAGCTTACCGATGGCGTCCATCAGTGCCTGAGGCGGCGGCCCGGCATTGCCGAAGTCTTCGGGACCGTGAACGATCATCATGAAACGCATTCGGCCATCTCCTTGACAGTTTGACTGGTCGACGGCGCCGTGCCGCCGCTCTCCCTGTACGTCGAACGAGCCTGGTTGAACTCGACACGCTCGGTCCGGCCGATCTGTGGATGACAGTTCCGGACCCGGTTTCACGCATAGCGTGACAGACCTCAACCTGACGGAAGGCCATGATCTCAGCCACGGCACGACCACACAAGGTCTTGGGCACTCTGGTCATGGCCACGACGGCCCGCGGCACGTTCTCCGGGACACTCAAGTCGTCGGGTCACCCGAACCTGTCGATCTCCGGCGACTTCTTCGCCAAGCGGATCAACTGATCGCTACGGCTTGGCGTTTGGCTCCGGCCGGCACGCGTCGGTGGCGCATGCGGTTGGATCGGGGCGAACCATGAGGTACACGCCGAGCAGGAAGAGCAGAGCGAACACCAGGATGAGGTAGGCGCGCACGGCCGCCAGCCACGTGCCGACCGCGGTGCCGGCGAGCAGGAAGACGACCATGACGATGTGGCACGGGCACGTGAGCACGGCGATCAGCGCGCCCGCCTTGTTGCGCGGCGTCATCTCGCGCCGAAGCGCGTTTCGAAGGGACGCAATGAGAGCGCTCATGTATCAATGACGCTCGCGGCGTCGTCGGGAAACTCGACCATTCGCTGCACCACGTACCTGTGAAATATGGCACTCGTCGCTCAATGAGCAAACCAAGCGAGCGACGTTCGGCGGCCCTTGACGCCCCCCCCCCGCGTCACCGCGCCGATGCTCGCGACATCGAATCTTGAGTACGTTGTAGAGTCGCGCTTGCAGCACTCTCGCTCACACGTACTCGAGGCGCCCGCATGCCGTTCGTCCGCACAGCACAGGTCGCGCGAGCGACCGCAATCGCCGCGCTCACCATCGCGTTCGCGCATGTCGCCCGCGCGCAGGATTCCAGCCCGGATTCCTATCCGGCGCGCTGCGGCGTGGCCGGTCCGGCTGCCGAGGGGGGCAAATACATTGCGCTCCCGCATGGGGACGTGTTCTGCCCACTCATCGCGGACCCCAAGGCCACGCGGTCGTTCGTGATCTACCAGCGGGGCAACGACAAGGAGTTGGCGACCGACATCGCTGCTGTAGGCGTCGCGGACCAATTCGCCTTCTTCCGCACCGGTGCAGTCGGCCGCGGCAATGGTGTGCAGCTCGGGCTCGCCGGCGCGGTGTTCGCGCAATTCTCGCTCGACACCGTGACCTATGATCTGCTCAACGCCGATTACCTCATCGGGCTCCCGCTCACCTTCCGCGCCGGCGCGTTCTCCGGCCGCGCGCGGATCTACCATCAGAGCTCCCACCTTGGCGACGAGTTCCTGCTGCGTCCCAATCCGCCCAACCGCGAGAATCTTTCGTTCGAATCCGCCGAACTGCTGCTGTCGCTCGATGTGTCGGCACTCCGTCTGTACGGCGGCGGCGAGGAGTTCGTCCGCTGCGATCCAGTCGACTTGCCGAAGCATCTCGCGCACGGCGGGCTCGAGTTGCGGCCGCGCGCCAACGTGGATTTCGGCCCGCTCGCGGTCGGTCGCCTCGTTGCGGCAGTAGATGCGAAGGTCGTGAGCGATTCCACGACCCGCACCGGCGTGAGCGTGCGCGCCGGCTTCGAGTTCGCGCGGCCGCACGATTCGGCCGCACCCTCACGCCGGTGGAGCCTGCTTGGCGAGTACTACGACGGGCCCTCGCCGTACGGCCAGTTCCACCGCGACAAGGTCCGGTTCACCGGCATCGGCCTGCACTTCACGCTCTAGACCGTAATTAGGGTCAGAGTCGAATTACGGGCGTAATTCGACTCTGACCCGATTTCGAGCCCTTAACGCCCTGATGACCTAATTCGACTCTGACCCTTTTTCTGGGCGTGTCGAATATTGACACCATTGTTGTACCATTACTATACTACCGGCAGGTCCAACGGTGGAGTGGCGATGCGCAATGGTGATTTCGCGGTCGAAGTCGTGCCCCATGGGCACGGAAGGGTGAAGGAGCTCGACTCCGGGCATGTGCTCGCGCGGCCCGGACAGGTCTATCGACTGAGGCTGCGCAACTCGAGCCCATTGAATTGCGTGGTCGACATCGACATCGACGGCAACCGCGTGACGGCCGGCGGGTTGGTGCTCGAGCCGTGGAGCACAATGGAGCTCGAGCGCCCGATCGATGCGGCGGAGGATGGGCGATTCACGGTGTTCGCCGAGGGAAACGAAGCGGTGTTCGGGCCGGACGGCGGGCGGGACAATCCGGCCCTCGGACTCATCCGCGCAGGCTTCAGGCGTGAGCTGCCAAGGCGTATGTCGCGAATGGGGATGCCTCCCGTGATCACGAGACGTTTCACGGAGTCGGACGTCGTCTCGCCCGCCAGACCGCTGCCAGTCCCGGCGGAGTTCACGGCGCTACAGTCCGACGCGGCGGCGCTCGAAGAGGCGACCGTCAGTGAGTCGCTGAGCGTATTCGAACGGGCCGCGGGCACTGGCCTCACGGGTCACTCCGACCAGCGGTTCATTCCCATACGTCTCGGTCCACTCGAGTCGCAGGCGACTGTGATCGAGTTGCGGCTCGTGATCAGCAGCGAGGAAGCACTCATGGAGGACGCGCCGAGACCACTCGTGAGTCACGAGACGCCTGCGCGTCCCGCGGCTCGACCCTGAGCATGGCACGACGCGAGATCCATCGGTCGTTATCCGCCGAGCTGGAGGCATGGCGCAGCCGCGTCGTTCCCGACGCGGCCGCGCCGCTCGAGGCAGAGGATCTGGTGCGACTGCTGCAGGACCTCGTTGCCGCGCTCGGGCTCGATCCGGCCATCGCGTCGGAGTTCACCGTGAACACGGTCCACTACTATCGCCGCAAGGACATCATCGATCCACCGGAAGGTCGGACGACGGCGTCGCGCTATGGCCTGCGACACCTCTGGCAGGTTGCCGGCGCGCGGCTCGCCGGCTATCTCGGGCTCGTGACGCTTGCCGAGGCACGCACCGCGATGCGCGGCGCAAAGGACGACGCGCTCCTGGACTTCGTCGCGGCGCGGGTGGCAGATGCGCGCGCGCGCGACTCCGTGCGCCGCTCGCCTTCCGTCGTCGCCGAGCGCAGCGCTCCCCGAGCCCTACCGGGTGCCGCGACCATGATTCCACTCCCCGGCGACGCCTGGGCCGTTGTCCCCGCGTCGCATGCTGCACACCATTCACCGGAAGCGGCTCGCGCGCTCGCGCGCGCGCTCGCCATCGCACTCAAGAACGATCGCACACGCTGAGGAACTCATGTCGACGTTGAACATTCCATACATCATCGAGCGGTCGCCCCGCGGCGAGCGGACCTACGACATCTTCTCGCGACTGCTGATGGATCGCATCGTCTTCCTCGGCACGCCGGTTAACGACGACGTCGCGAACATCCTCATCGCGCAATTCCTGTTTCTCGAGGCGGATGCGCCGGGCAAGGAAATTCAGTTTTACATCAACTCGCCGGGCGGCGACGTCAACTCGGGTCTCGCCATCTACGACACGATGCAGCACATCACGTCGCCAGTGTGCACGACGTGCGTCGGCATGGCGGCGAGCATGGGCTGCTTCCTGCTCACCGCGGGAGAAAAGGGCCGCCGCTCGGCGTTGCCGAATGCGAGAATCATGATGCACCAGCCATCGCAGCAAGGCGGCGGTGGCACCGCATCCGACATCGAGATCCAGGCCAGGGAGATCCTGTACAATCGCGCCAAGCTGTTCGAGCTGCTCGGCAAGCACACGGGGCAACCGCTCGAGCGCATCGAGCGCGAGTTCGAGCGTGATCGCTGGTTCTCGTCCGCCGAGGCGAAGCGATACGGACTGATCGATCACGTGATCGAGCAGCCGGGACAACTTGCAGTAGCGGCGCTAGCGGCAGCGACCGATTGAACGGCGGAGGGCAGACGGCGGGCGCGAACCGCGGAGAATTCCAAAGGGCGGAGATGCCAAGGCCCGGAAATGCCAAAGAGCGAAGGTGCCATGCTGCGTCAACGGCGTAACTGCCAAACGTCGTGAAGAGCGAATCGGCCAAACGGCGGAAGCAGGCGGGTTCGCAGTTTCCCGCTCTCTGGCAGCTCCGCTCTTGACGCCGTTAGGCATCTTCGTCGTTCGGCATTTCCGTTCTTAGGCACCTCCGCCCTTTGGCACCTTCGCCGTTT
>DATJHY010000271.1:0-13466 GCA_035493635.1 Gemmatimonadaceae bacterium
GTGATCGCAACAGGGCCGCCGGTTTGTAGACAACCGGCGGCCCTGTTGCGGAATCGATCGGCCGAATGCCTATTAGGCGGCATGAATGAGTTGCTCGAGGTTTTGCCCCGTGTGTTCTTCCTGCACGATCAGGACGAGGCCACGCGCCGCTCGTTCGCGGAACTCGCCGTGTCCCGCACGTTCCCCAAGGGGAACATCCTTTTCCATCACGGTGATCCCTGTCTCGCGGTCTACGTCATCGTCAGTGGGCGCGTGAAGCTGACCGTCGCCGCCGATGATGGACGTGAATTCGCGCTCGAGGTTTTCGGGCCGGGCGATGTGTGCGGTCTGATCGCTGCGCTCGACGCCGGACCGAACAACGGCACCGCCATCACGCTCTCGACCTGCCGCGTGGCGGTGGTGCCGCGCGACCGCTTCGACGCCTGGATTGCCCAGCATCCGCCCCTGTACCGCACGATCACGGCCGCTCTCGTGAAGATGCTTCGCAGTGTCTACGAGCGTGTGGGCATGCAGGCGCTGCTGCCGGTCAAACGCCGGGTTCGCGCCGCACTCATCGAGCTCGCGCAAAGTCAGGGCACCCGCTCCGACAGCCTGGAGTACATCGCTCCCCGACCGACCCATCAGGAGCTCGCCGAGCGTGTCGGCACGACGCGCGTGGTGGTTTCGCGCGTGATCAAGGAGCTTCTCGACGAGGAGCGGTGGATTCGCATCGAGGGTGATACGCTCCGCGTGCGACAGGACCTCGGCGAACCGGGCCTGCTGGCCGAGCTCCAGCGCTGACATATCGCTCGCGGCTGTGACTTTAGTATCGGCACGCCGCACCACCTGGAGCATTGTGGACGGCCCTGGTCGCCGATACTCTTGCGGTCGTTCGATCGCGCCCGATCCGCCACCGCAACTCCCTATCGAGCCACGAGGCCACAATGAAGAACGAGAGCGAAAAGGAAGTCGGCCGCGTCGAGATTTCCACTACGGAGCCTGAGCAGCATACGCCCTCGGCGGACAAGCAGGTCGAGAAGTCCGATCTGTCCGTCAACGAGCTCGAAGAGCGAATCGCTCCGCTGTACCTCCAGTAGTCGACGTCGCCGCCGACACGACCTGGCTCCCGACATCGCCGTACTTGAACGCCGTTGAGGGCCTGACCACCGCTCGGTCGCTGGTATGGAGGCGTAATGGAAAAGAAACCGAAAACTGTCCGGATCCAGCTGACCGAAGCCCAACGCAAGGAGCTTCGTGAACAGACCGGCCAGGATGTTGAGGTCTTGGAGCTCGACCTCGCGGAGCTCGAGCCTCGAATCACACCGGCCCAGATCGGCACGTTCTTCTAATCGGCGAGCCTTGGGCTCGCGTCGGTGATCTGATATGGAATCCGAAAACCGCCGTCACACCTCGGAGGGTCGTATGACGAAACAGGATCGCGTACGGATCGAGCTGACCGATGAGCAGAAGAAGCAGATCAAGGAAGCATCCGGCGAGGACGTCACCGCAATCGAGTTCACGACCGAGGAGCTCGAGCAACGGATCGCTCCGCTCGTCATCAAAATGGGCTAGCGCACCGAAGTCGATCAAACCCATACGTCCGAATCCCACCCTCGGGCGTACAAGTTCTTGTGAGGGTGATCGCGAACTTGTCGCGCGATATTTCATCGCTCCTCGCCAAGCGCGGCCCTACAACCGCGCCGCTGGTGGTTCCGCTACGGCTCACCGACGAGCAACGAGAGTTGATTCTCCAGCGAACTGGCTTACGGGTCAAGACGCTGCCGTACAGCAGTGAGGCCCGAGCCCTCCGCTGTCGGTTTGGAGGCATTTCTCTACGCGTCCCACGTGGCGTCTTCGTTCCGGCCGCAAGGACCGAAGACGCCTTCGACGTCGCACGTGAAGCCGCTCGGGTCTTCCCCACGCCGACCGTCGTCGATGTCGGTACGGGGTCTGGCGCGGTCGCCTTGGCGCTCGCCTTCGCGTTGCCGGACGCCTCAGTGTACGCAACCGAGGTCTCCGAGATCGCCGTCCGTTGCGCTCGCCGGAACCGCGCCCGGCTCGAGCTGCGCAATGTCCGTGTTCTCCATGGCAGCCTGCTCGAGCCACTTCCGACGCGGCTCCGCCGCCACGTCGCCGTGATCGTAGGGAACGTGCCGTATCTGCCAGCGCACACGGCGTACGCTGCCGATCAGATCTTCCCGCGTGGAACGGCGGTGGCGTCCGGTGCGGACGGCCTCGACCTGGTCCGCGAGCTCGCACTCACTGCGCGGGCATTCCTTAGCCCACGTGCGAGTCTCATCCTGCAACTCGCCGAGTTCCAGTGGGCCGGCCTCGAATCCGAGCTCCGCGGGCTGGGATACGCGCACGTCGAGCTGGCTCGCGCGTCAACAGGAGGCGCTGTCATCGCATCCGCGATTTGGCCCGCGTAGCTCGTCGTACACCGGGCTCACCCCATGAACCTGTAACTTTAGTATCACTGGCCGGATCACCTGGGGTATTGTGATGAACCGGCCGCTTCCGTACACTTGCCGCCGTTCGCTCGCGGCGACCCGCCGATACAGCCAACCCAACCCGCACCGACCGCCATCGGAGAGCCCATGAAGAACGAGAGCGAGAAGACTACGGTCCGCATCGACATCAGCAAAAAGCAGGACGGCCAGCAGAATCCCACCAAAGACACCAAGGTCGAGCAGACCGATCTTACGCTGAACGAGCTCGAAGAGCGTATCGCCCCGTTGCGCATCTAACCCGCACCTGACCTCCGCCGGGCGGTCCCCCTCTCACCGCCCGCACCCATTCCCGTAGAGATCCGACCGCGGTCGGCCGCTCCCACGGAGGCATCATGGAAAAGAATCGGAAAGCGGTCCGGGTCGAGCTCGGCGAAGCCAAGCCGACACAGCTTCCCCAACAGACTGCCGAGAAAGACAAAACCGAGGAGCTCGAGATCGCGGAGCTCGAGCAGCGTATCACGCCGACGAGCATCGACTCGTCGATCGGCACCTTCTTCTAGACGTTGGAGTCGGACACTCGCCGTAACCCCAGCGGCGGTGGCAATTCGAGCGCAGTTTCACTCTCATGGTCTGGAGGCCGTATGGAAAAGAAGCAGCCCGTTCGCATCGAGCTGACGGATGAACAGAAGAAGCAGATCAAGGACGCCTCGGGCGAGGACATTACCGCGCTGGAATTCTCGCAGGAGCTCGAGCAGCGAATCACGCCCATCATGTTGGGCTAGCACTCGAATTCGCACATGAAGCGAAATGCGCCCGGACCCGCCCGGGCGCATGTCTGTTTTGGGGTGCTGGCTGCGCCGCCTACAGGAGCAGGTCGCCGCGCACGACCTGGCGCAGCTTCCACCAAAGAGCGCCAAGCACGATCGACCGTCCTCCCCCCAACTCCACGCTCGCCTCGCCCCGCATGCCCGGCATCCAACCGGGCGTCGCCGCCAGCCGCACACGCGCTTCCACGAGCCCTGGCGCGTTTCCGGTCGTCACCCCGGAGACGGACACGTTGGTCACGCGGCCAGTCCATGGCCGGTCCGGAGCACCGAGTGAAAAAAGGTGCACCCGCGAGCCCGGACGCACACTCGTTGCTCCGCCGCCCGACAGCGCAATCCGCACCTCTACCGAATCGAGCGTCGCGACTCGCAGAACCTCTTCGCCCGGTTCGACACGGCGTCCGGCCAACGTCTCCGGGCGCGGCGTTACGACCACACCGCCGCTGACGGCTCGCAACGTGAGCTGCCCGGCCCGGCTTTCCAGGCCGGCAAGCACTGCCAGTGCCGAACGCTCCGCCGCCGCCAGTCGCTCCGCGTCCGCGGCGCGTCCCGCTGCCCGCGCCGCGGATTCCGCGAGTGACAGCGAGTCGACGTCGCGGCTCGCGGCAAGCACCTGTTCGTCGAGCGCGCGGTCCACGAGCTGCACCAGCGGCGTTCCGGCGCTGACGCGCATGCCTTCCGACACCAGGACGCTCGCGACGACGCCGCTGTCGGGCGCCGCGAGCCCGTGGGTCAGCGCGGGCTGCACCACGAAGCGACCGCTGCTCGTGAGCGTCCACGGCGCGAACAGTACGAGTGAGGCGAGTACGAGCGGGACGATGACACGGCGCTTTCGAGTCGACGCGCGCCAGCTCGCGCGCAGTGACCGCCATGCCAAACGAGCGTTACGGCCCAACTCGATGAGTCGCGCGCGAAGCAGCAGCAGCATGGCGATGGTAGCGGCAACGGCGCCCAGGACGCCAAACGCTTGCCGCGCTTTGCCCAGCGCCCATACCGCCAGCACGACGAACAGCACACTGATGTACGCCGCGGCGAGTCCGCCATAAACGAGGAACACCCGACGCTCACGCGCGCTCGCCGCGGGCTCGGGCACTTCGAGCCTGAACACGTACCGCTTGAGCCACCATCCAAAGTGCGCGATCGCCCGGTGCCGCAGATTCGGAATCTCGAGCCAGTCGGTGAGCGCGAAGTACCCGTCGAGCGGCAGGAGCGGATTCATGTTCGTGACCATCGTCATCACGCCGCCAATCAGCATGCCGGCCACGGCGATCATCGAGACCAGTGTCTCGGGCTTCACGGCCCACCAGGTCATCGCCGCCAGGCTCGCGACGATGAGCTGAATCCACGTGCCGGCCGCCGTCACCCAGAGGCGCGCCCGTCGTTCGGGAAAGCTCCACGCGTCGCTCACGTTGCAGTAGAAGGCTGGCTGAAAGTACAGCAGCATGAAGCCAAGCTCGCGCACCTCACCGCCAAAGTACTTGCAGGTGAACGCGTGCCCGAGCTCGTGGATCAGAATCACGACCAGCCCGGTGAGCCACAGCACCGCGAAGCTTCCCAGCGTGATCGTGTGGAACGTGTACATCGACGCGAGCGCCGCCTTGTAGTCGGACCAGTGCCCGAACAGGATGACGAAATAGATCGCGAACAGCGCGACGGACGCCGCAAGAAACGTCGGCGTGAACATCCAGCGAATTCCGGGAAGCACGCGCGCAAGCCACGCGTCTGGGTCGCCGAACGACCAGCGCATGCGAAGCAGCTCGCCGCGAAACAGCGCGGGCCGCCGTCGCTTTTGCCGCTCGGCGCGGAGCCGCTCCATCTGCAGCGTCGACCGTTCGGCCAGCGTGCGCTCGAGAAAGCCGGCATTCGACAGCTTTCGCGCGAATCCTTCGATCGCTTGCGCCGAAATCCGGATGCCTTCGGCAGCGAGCGCAATCGCGATCTCCTGCGGCGTGCGACGGCCGTCGAACGACTTCATCACGCGCACTTCGGTCGCGCCAAAGCGGAAATACTTCTGCGCCGCGAGATCCTTCACGACGTAGCTCCGCTCGCCGCGAAAAGTCTGCTCGATGATCGAGAGGTCGGATCGAAGGGCTGGAGCCGTCGCGCCCACGCGCTACCTCGTGGGCCGAGCCAGACGCTCGCCGGGAGAGAGTCCGCTCACCACTTCCACCCGCCCGCCGCCGATGTCGGCGCCGACCGTCACGGGCCGCAGGGTGCTGCGCCCGTTGTCCACGACCACTGCGTATCCCTCCGGTGCGATGGCGGCACGCGACACGCTCACGACGCGGCGTCGCTGCCGACCCAGGGCGACGGTGACGTTGGCGCCGGCCACCAGCTCGCGCTCGCCCCGCGCCAGCCGAAGGACTACTTCGCGCGTGCCGCTGGCCGCATCGAGCACGGGCGCGGCGTGTACGATCGTCGCCGGCGTTCGCTGTCCGCCCGATCCAATGACCGTCGCCGCGTCGCCGACGCGCACCGCCTGCGCGCTCGACTCGGGAACCCGGATCCGCGCGAACAGCGGCGCGGCTTCCGTCACCCGGAACAGCGTATCGCCCACCGCGACGAACCGGCGTGGCCGAACCGACCGCTCCGTCACGACGCCGTCGAACGGCGCGAGCACACGCGTCAGATCCAGATCGTGCCGCGCCTTGCGCCGCACGATCTCCGCCTGTCGAAGCTGGAACTCCACCTGCTCGGAGTCGGCGGCCGTCGTGCCGCCCGATTTGGTGAGCGCGCGAGCGCGCGCGGCCACCCGCGTCAGGTTGTCATAGCTCGCCTCGGCGTTGGCCAGCGCGATCTCCTGGTCGGCGCTCTCGAGTCGTGCCAGGAGCTGGCCCGCCGTGACGCGGTCTCCGAGCTCGACGAACAGCGAGTCGATCGTGCCCTGCGCGCGCGCGACCACCACTGCGTCGTGCTCCACGTAGAGTTGTGCCGCCAGCTCGAGCGGAACCTGCACCGTCGACGTGTCGACGGTGAATTCCGCCACGACGTTTCCGTTCGCGACGCCCCCTCCGATCGGCACGCCCGCCTGTTGCGGCTTTGCCGCTTCGCCGTCGGAGCCACACGCGAGCTGCGCCGCGCACACCGTCGCGGTCACGATCGCCGCCAATGATCCCCGCACTGTCACGACCACATCCTCCACCACAAAAGTCGAATGGCGCGCACCGGCCCGCGCACGACCCGGCCGAGTACCGAAGTCGGAGCCGTGAGAACGCGCGCGTACGCCGCCATGCCGGGTCGCAGGAGCGCGGCGGAGTTCGCCACCATCGCCCGAACCGGGAACACCACACTCGTCGAGTCGCTTGCCGGAAGCGCGCCGATCGAGACGACGCGACCGCTGAACGTCCGCTGCGGCAGCGCGTCCACCCGAAGCCGCACCTCTTCGCCCAGACGCACGCGCGTGATTTCGCGCTGTTCCACGCCGAACTCGAGCTCGAGCGAATCGGTGCGACCGACGATTGCCAGAAGATCGCCCGCTTCCGCTCGCGTGCCGACGCGTTCCTCCGGCCGCGGCGTGAGCACCACACCAGAGACGGGCGAACGCACCACGGCCGAGTTGATCTGCTCCTCGAGCAGGCTGACGTCGCGCCGCAGCACGTCGGCGCGAAGGCGCTGCAACCGCTCCTCGGCGGCGTCGCCACGCGACGCGGCCATGGCGGCCGCACGGTCGGCCGCACTCACTTCCGCCGACGCGGCGTCGCGCCGAGCGCGAAGCTCGTCGTCACGAAGATGCGCGATCGGAGCGCCCCGTTCCACAGCCGTTCCCTCCCGCACGAACACGCGGTCGACCACGCCGGAGATCGTCGGTCGCACGTCGGCCCGCCAGAGCGGGCGAAACACCGGACTGGCGCCGTCGACGCGTAGCGGCCAGCGAATCAGCGTGAGCGCCGCGATCACGGCGACCGCTATGCCGATCACCAGCGCGCGTTTCCGGCGCGGGATCTCGAGCAGCTTCTCCTTGCGCGCGGCGAGGGCGCCGAGCGTGTCCGCCATCGGCACGTGCCGGTAGAGCTGCGCGTTTCGAACGGCGACCGTCGCCTGGTTGGCCAGGATCTCGGCGAGCTCCCGCTGGTGCGGCGTGGCGAATTCGGTGTGGCTCGACTCGAACAGCAAAATCCCGACGATGCCTTCCTCGTCCTTGAGCGGCAGGTACAATCCGCTCTCGGCATTGTCGCGGGCCATGTCGTCGCCGAAGATCTGCACGAAGACGCGCTCTTCGTCCGAGGCGGGATCGTCGCGATCGGAGACGTAAAAGTGCTCGCCACGGCCGGCGGCCCACGCCGCGCGCACGGCGAGATCCTGAATCTGCGGATTCTTCGGGTCGATCGTCTCCACGCCCGACATCGCGCGAATGTCGCACGCCCCGTGCTCGTACAGCGCGATCGCGCCGCGGTCGAACGTCAACATCCTCGTGGCGAGATTCACCACCGAGCGCAGCACCCGATCGAGGTCCAGCGTGGCCGTGATCTCGCGGCTCATCGCGGTGATGGTCGCGAGGTCGCGCCCCGCCGCGGCCGCGGTCTCCTTGGCCGCCTCGAGGCGGCCGAGCACGGCAATCGCGGCGCCGGCCGCTCCCGTCAGCCGTTGAATCAGCTCGCGATCGTCGTCGCTGAACGGTCCGTCCGTAGCCAGGGAGCGCGATACGCGCAGCACGGCCGCGAGACTTCCATCGGCCGCGATTCCCGAGTTGAGCACCGCCTGCCCTTCCTCGCCCGGCAAGGGCGTGTCGGCATTCGCGGCTTTGACGCGTCGGCCCGACACCGCTTCGCGCGCCTCGCCGATCGCGCCGCGGCACTCGAGCTCGTCGCCGCGCGGAACCCAGATCGAGCTGGTACCGACTACGACGAGACTCCCGGCCGCCGAAAGCGTCTTGCCGGCAACCTCACCGGCGTCGTCGCTGGCGAACAGGTCGAGCGTGATGTCATGCAGGGCCTCGGACACCCGAGGCAGGCCATCGCCACGTTCGAGTGAGCGTGGTGATTCCAGCACGCGGCCTCCGGAGGGAGCGGCACGCAAACCTGTCCCGTAACCACAGGGTTGGCAACCCCGCGGCGCCAGGCTGCCGGTCGATGGCAGTCGAGCAACGCGGCGTCAGCGGCGCCGCCGCGGCTCCGGGTCGTCGTCGTGCAGCATGCGCACCCCCGGTGTGTCCAGATCGTCGAACTGTCCGCGCTTTGCTGCCCACACGAACGCTGCAACGGCGACGGCGACGATCACGAGCGCCAGCGGCAGGACGATGAAGATCACGCTCATGATTCGTCCCTGAAGGTTCGAGAGCGCCACGACGCGAGCACCACCGTGAGTGAGCTCGCCGGCATCAGGATGGCCGCCGCCAGCGGCGTGAGCCGCCCGGTCATCGCCAGGGTGGCGCCCACGACGTTATAGGCCAGAGAAAAGCCCACGTTTCGCTGGATCACACGCAGCGTACGGCGCGCACCGTCGGTGAGGCGCACGAGCGTGTCGAGTCCGGGGCGCGTGAGATAGACGTCCGCCGTGGCCAGGCACGCCTCCGCACCGCCATGCACGCCAACGCCGACCGACGCCGCCGCCATCGCGGCCGCGTCGTTCACACCGTCGCCGACCATGACGACTGGACCGTGGGCGCGTGCCTCTTCCACGGCTCGCCGCTTGGCCTCAGGCGTCGACGCGCCGGCGCACGCGTCCTCGGCGACGCCAACTGCCCTGCCGACGCTCCGAACAACCGGCGGTGCGTCGCCGGACAGGATCTTCACGGCCCATCCCTGTGCGCGCAGGCGCGCGATCGACGCCGCGGCGTCGCGCCGGACTGGATCGCCGATTCCCGCGCACGCCACGACTACGCCACTCACCGCGACGAGCACCGGTGTGAGCGCATCGTGCGTGCAGTCTTGCGGACCTGGCGCGCGGCTGGCGACGAACGCGGGCGATCCCACGACGATCTCGCGCCCGTCGGCAAGGCCTCGTACGCCGCCGCCATGGACGTGGGTCGTGTCGTGAATGACGGCTGGTTCGATTCCTGGCCACGCGTTTCGGAACGCGCTGGCGATCGGGTGCGACGAGCCTTGCTCGAGTCCGAGCACCAATGGCCGAACCCAGTCGGGCCCGTCCCATTGCACGAGCGCGGATCGGGCCTCGGTGATCGTACCCGTCTTGTCGAGGAACATGGTGCCCGTTCGGCCCAGCGTCTCGAGCGCGTCGCCGCCTTTCACGAACATTCCCGCCCGAGCCGCTCGGCCCACCGCTACGGATATCGCCAGCGGCGTCGAGAGCGCGAGCGCGCACGGACAAGTCACGATCAGGAGCGACACGGCCGTGTCGACGGCGCGGGCCGGATCGATCACACGCCAGGCGATGAACGTCGCGATGGCGAGAACGAGCACGACGGCGACGAACCACACCGCGGTGCGGTTCGCCAGTTGCACCACCGGCGCGCGCCGCGATGCGCTCTCCTCTACCTGTCGCATGATCCTGGCGACCCGGCTCGCTTCGCCGGTTTGCGTCGCGCGAACCTGAACGGGCGACGACAGGTTGAGCGTGCCGGCAAAGACGTCGTCGCCGGCGCGCGCCGCCACAGGCTTCGACTCGCCAGTCAGGAGCGACAGATCGAGCTGCGTATCACCGGCCTCGATGATGCCATCCGCGGCGAATGTGTCGCCGGCGCGGACGTCCATCCGCATTCCTGGCAACATCGCTTGCGACGGGATCTCGCGGATCTCGCCCGACGCCTCGACGACTCGCGCCGTACCGGGCGTGAGCGAGAACAACAGCTCGGTGCTGTCCGCCGCCGCGCGTTGGCCGCGCTGCTGGAGATATCGACCGACCAGCAGCGCGAAGACCAGCGTCGCCAGACCGTCGAAGTAGATCGGCCCGGAGCCGCTGATCGTGTTGACCGCGCCCTGCACGTAACCAGCCACGAGGCCGATCGCGATCGGCACGTCCATATGTAGCGTTCGGGCTCGAAGCGCCGACCAGGCGCCGGTAAAGAACACGCGCCCCGGCCACGCGAGGGCCGGCGTGACCAGCACCAGGCTCACCCAACGAAAGAACCGGGTGAACTGCGCGTCCATCCCTCCGGTCCAACCGCTGTACAGCGCCAGCGCCGCGAGCATCACATTGATCGCGATGGCTCCCGCGACGCCGATCCGCACGAGCATCGCGCGATCCTCGGCGCGCCGCATCGCGTCGCGCGCCACGCCGCGGAACGGATGCGGTGTGTAGCCCAGAGAATCGAACGCCTCGGCGATCGCCGAGAGTCGCACGCTCGATGGATCCCACACCACTCGCGCCAACGACCGGCGGATCTCCAACTCGGCGCGGACTACGCCGGGAATCAACAGCGGCGCGCGCTCGACGAGCCACACGCACGACGCGCAGTGGACGCCCTCCAGGTAGAGCTCGACCTCCGTGAGCCCGTTCGGCAATGGACGAACGTACAGCTCCTGGAACATCGCGTGGTCGAACTCCTCGAATCGCCGGCCGCTCGCCCTGACTGGTGCGACACGACGTTCCGCGAAGTCGTAGTAGTGCTCGAGACCGTGCTCGTGCAGAATCGAGTACGCCGCTCGGCAGCCACCGCAACAGAACTGGGTCGATTCGTTCGCGTCGATCAAGCCACTTGGCACGTCCAGACCGCAGTGCGCGCACGCCGCCGTCGCCCGCGGTGCGGCGAGCGCCTCTCTTCCGGTCGCCTCAGCGACTGACATGGACGGGCGCCATGTGAGCGTGGTTGCTCATGGCCGGCGAGTGCAACTTCCCGGCGAGCGAGAGGAATCCGAGCGCCAGCACGACCACCGCGCTCACCAGGGGAAGCCGCTTCTGGAACGGGCCGAGCAATCGGTCGGCGCCCGCGGCAACGAGCGACATCGTCGGAACGGTTCCGGCCCAGAACACGAGCATCACCGACGCGCCGCCGAGCGCGCTGCCGGTGCCGCCGGCGACCACGACGAACGTATACAGCCAGCCACAGGGCAACAGCGTCGTGAGCATTCCGATCAGCCCGGCGCGAGTCGTCGCGCCCAGGTCTCGCGCCGCGAGGAGGCCTTGCCCGAGCAGCCTGCGCGCCCACTCCGGAGCAAGCGTGACCGGGACGCGCGCGCCGAGCGACGCGCCAATCGTGCTTGCCGCCCACAGCATCATCAGCAAGCCGGCGAGGACCGCGGCTGGCCTGGCGATTCCCGCGACTGGCGACAGCTCGTTCACGCGCGAGCCGAGCATCCCGGCAAGCGCGCCGAGCGTGAGATACGAGACCAGCCGCCCGCCATTGTAAGCCGCGTGCGCGCGCCAGGCACCCTCGGTGACCGGCCGGCGATACAGGCACGTGAATGCGCCACACATCGCGGCGCAATGGACGCTTCCCAGCAGGCTCGCCACCAGCACACCGACGACGAGCGTCACGACTTTCGCTCGGTGACGGCCTCGATGCGGCGCGTGTTGGTGAAATGTTCACGTCCGCGGCGCACGTCGAAGCGAAGTTCCCACTCGCCCGCATAGGCGATCGGCAGCCGCGCCGAGTAGTCAGTCGTGTCGTGTGCCAGTGTCGCCTGCACGACGTGCGACGCGCGCGCGTTGAAGAACGCCGCCACATGCACCGTCGCGTCGCGAATGGGCGCGCCCGCAGAATCGACGAGCACCACGTCCAGCCGGCCCTCGCCATTCGGCGTGACCACCGCGAGCCGCGGCTCGAGCCGCCAGCCCAGCCGCTGATTCTCGCGCGCCTGCGCCATCGTGCTGTCCCAGGCGATCGCTTTCTCGTAGTAGTTCGGCTCGATCGAGAACGACGGATCGCTCCCGGCCACCACGGCCAGCCACACGTTGCCGGCCACGGTCGCACCGAGGATCGTCGCGACGCCGATCGGCCACCACGCGCCGCGTTTCACGGCGCGTGCTCTCCGTTGCGCTCGTGATCCCGGTCGGAGTGGTCGTCGTGCTCGGGGCCAACGAGACGGTACGGGAACGTCTCGCGGTAGCCCGCGCCGTCGGATACGGTGAACGACACGTGGCGCTCGCCGTCGTGGAACGCCGACGTCGGCAGCAGGATGAACAGGCTCGCCGTCTCCGTGGCGCCGGGGGCGACCGCCAAGGGCAGCGCCGGCGCGATGACCTGCGCGCGGTCGACGCTGTCCAGCCTCACGCTGTAGCTGCGATCACTCCGCGAGCGATTGGTGATCTTGACGCGGACCTGATTCGCGACGCGCCCGTCCGCTTCGACGACGTACGGCTCGCCCATTCCGCGCAGCACGGTCACGTCGGCCGGCGCTTTGGTGCCGAGCGTGTACACGAATCCGCCCAGGCTGAGCACGAGGGCCAGCGGATACAGTACCACGCGCGGGCGCAGCGGGTGCACGCGCTCTCCGGCCAGAGCGGCCGACGACGAGTATCGAATCAATCCTGACGGCTTGCCGATCCTGCTCATGATCTCGTCGCACGCGTCCGCGCACTGCGTGCAGTGGATGCACTCCATCTGCAGCCCGTCGCGAATGTCGATGCCGGTGGGACAGGTGATCGTGCACGCGCCGCAGTCGATGCAATCTCCTGCCGTGGCCGGCCTGGCCTTTCCCTTCGCGCGCGGCTCGCCGCGTTTGGTGTCGTAGGCGACGATCAGAGATTGCTTGTCCAGGAGCACCGACTGGAAGCGTCCGTACGGACATGCCACCAGACACGTCTGCTCGCGGAAGAAGGTGAAGTCGAACATGATCGCCGCGGTCACCATCGCCATGATCGCGAACGAGGTCGGATGCTGCACGGGCGACCGGCGCACCCACACCGCGAGCTGGTCGACGCCCACGAAGTACGCCAGGAACGTGTGCGCGAGGAACAATGCCAGCACGAGGTAGATCGCGTACTTCGCCAGCCGGCGCGCATGGAGCTGGCCGCGCATGTGCTGCTTGTCGAGCTGCATCGACCCGCTCCGGCCGCCCTCGAGCCATCGCTCGATTGGCCGAAACAGGAATTCCATATATACGGTTTGCGGACAGGCCCATCCGCACCACACTCGCCCGAAAAGCGCCGTGAGCAGGAAGATCGTGATGAGCAGGCTCGCCATCAGCAGCATGAGCAACAGCGTGTCCGTCGGCAGGAACGTCGTGCCAAAGAACGTGAACTCGCGCCGCGGCAAGTCGAGCAGGATGATCGGCTTTCCTCCCATGCGCAGATATGGGATGATGAAAAAGACGAACATCAACACGTACGCGACGACGCGGCGCCGCCGGAAGAATTTCCCGGTCGACGGCTTGGG
>DATJHY010000272.1:0-15285 GCA_035493635.1 Gemmatimonadaceae bacterium
CAGTGAGCGCTATGGCCTTGGGTGGAAGGGCAGGGGCGCAGCGCGAGTTCGCGATGATCGACCCGGCGGGAATCGTGCCCCGTGCCGGCCGACTCGCACCGGTGGCATACGACTCGTCGAAGTGCTCGTGGCGCGCGCCCGCCAGGCAGTGCGCGCCGCCGTCCGCGCCCAGGGCCATCGTCCATCGCTCGCGAACGAGCGCGATTCCAGCCGTCAGTTCGGAAATCGGACGTGACGACGCGAACGGCTCGAACGCGCGCGCGCGCATGTCATCGTAGAGATACAGCATCGCTACTCCCGGTCTCGGACGCCGCGCGGCAGGGCGTCCATCAACGTCTTCAGATCGCTCGAACGGTCGACGGTGGTGATGAGCACCAACCCGTCGTGCACGACGGCGACGAGGTTCGACACACCATAGAGCACGACGGTCGTATCGGTGGCGTGTACGACGTTGTCGCGCGCATCCACGGCATACACATGACCGTGCAGGGCATTGCCCGCCGCGTCATTTGAGCGCACGCGCTTGAGCGCACCCCACGTGCCGACGTCATCCCAGCCGAACGAGCCGGGCAGGACGACGACGCGATTGCTGCGCTCGAGCACTCCCACGTCCACCGATACGGGCGTCACCGCGGCGAAGAACCCCGCGAGGTCATCGGCGTGCGCGTGCAACGCCGGCGCGATCTCCGGCGTCAACCGGCGCACGTCGTCCAGAAAGTCACCCACGCGCCACACGAAGATGCCCGAATTCCAGAGATAACCGTTCGCGCGCATCTCTTCGGCGCGCGCACGATCCGGCTTCTCGACGAAGCGCGCCACGCGCCGGACGTCGGCGTCGAGCGGATCGCCAGGCTGGATATAGCCGAAGCCCGGGTCGGCGCGCGTCGGCACGACGCCGACCGTGACGAGCACTTGGTGCTGCTCGGCCACATCCGCCGCGCGCATCAGCGCGCGCCGGAACCCCGGCGCATCGGCGACGGCCCAATCCGCGTGCACGGACATCATCACGGCGCCGGGTCCGTCGCGACGAGCGATCTCCTGCGCCGCCCACGTCAGTGCCGCGCCGGTTCCGCCCGCGCGCGGCTCGGCGATGAAGTTCTGGGGCGGAATTCCCGGAAGCATCGCCGCGACGACGGGCACCAACGTCCGGTTCGTGAGTATCAGGACGCGATCCATCGGAACGATCGGACGCAGTCGGTCGACCGAATCGCACAGTAATGGCTCGGAGGTCGCCAGTGGCAGAAGTTGTTTCGGCCTTGTCGGGGTGCTCAGCGGCCAGAAGCGCGACCCGACACCGCCGGCGAGAACCACCGCCCAGCGGCTCATGCCGCGCCGTTACCCGCGTCGTCGCTGTCGATTCCCACCAGCTCCGCGGCGCGCGCGTAGAGCTTTTTCGGGCTGAACGGCTTGGTGAGAAAGTCGTTCGCGCCGAGCGCCATGGCACTCGTATGCTGCTGCTCCTGGCCCGCTGCGGTGAGAATGATGCAGGGCAAGTCGCGCCATCGTTCGTCGCGGCGCATCGCCGACAGGACATCGAGCCCGCTCAGGTGTGGCATCATGAGATCGAGCAGCACGAGGCAGATGTCCGGCTCGTGTTCCAGGGCCTGCATCGCTTCGCGGCCGTCGTAGGCGAGAGTGACGCGAAACGGACCCTGCTCGAGCTTCATCTTGATGATGCGGCCGATGTGCGGTTCGTCATCAGCGACGAGAACGTGGCACGGCTGACGCGCTGTCGACACGTGAGGCTAGACGAGCGCGGCGATGTGTTCGCGATTGCGCCGCAACTCGAGCAGAAGCTGGCCGACGTTGGCGTGAGTCGCGAGCAACACGAGGAGGACGGCGTCGGGAGTCAGCGCGGAGATGACGGCGATGCCTTGCTTGTGCTCGAGGATGGCCGTGACGAGGTCGCCACGGGAGGTCGCGCCGCCGAACTCGTCCGCCGCCGCGATGATCGCGGGGATGCGCGCCGCGATTATCTCGGCGTCGAGGCCCGGGAGGAGCTGCCCGTCGATCAGCAACCCGTCGCGCCCGAGGACGACGGCGGCATCGACTCCTTCACGCTGTCGAATCGCGGCGACCAGATCACGAATACTTGGCATCCCAGCTCCCCGGTTCCCCCCGCCAAAGTGGTGGCGAAGCTAGAGAGCAGAATCATCGAAGTCAAGCGACTGCAATCGCTTGAAGTATGCCATGTGCCTCCGTATCCTTCGCCCTTGAGCTCCCCAACATGATGCCCAGACCTGCACCTGCGCGGCCACGAACCCTCCTGCTGATCGCCGCCGCGATCGGCGTCGGCGCGCTCGCGTGCGGCGACTTTACCGGTGTCCCGGCGTCGCTGCCGACGCTCGAGGACACTGGCACCGTCTACGCCATCAACGGCGCACCGGCCGGTGCCCCGACCGCGCTGCATTTCTTCACGGCGCAACTCGTGCCCGCGGACGCGAATTTCCTGTTCGACGTCGCGTTCGACATCGATACGAGCGGCAAAATCGTGTACATGCCGCAGCGCGTCGTCGCCAGCTCACTCGCGTCCACGCATTCGGTCGGTTTGCGCACCGTGCCAGACAGCTTTGGCGCGATCAAGTCCGCTCCCAAGTCCGGCTATCGCGCCGACACGTCGCTCGTCGCCGGCCCCAACGTCGTCGTCCTCGCGCAGAGCAACGATTTCAACACGTGCGCCGTCTCGCTCACCGGATCGAGCATCTACGCCAAGATCGTCGTGACGAGCGTGGACCTCGCGACGCGTCAGATCAGGGTGCGCTACACCGTCGATCCCAATTGCGGCTTCGTGTCGTTCGCGCCAGGCATTCCAAAGGACTGATCCGTGCACGACCTTCGGGTGCTGCGCGATCAGGTCAACGCGCTGCGTGAAGGGCTCCGGCGTCGTGGCGTGCTCGACGCGCTCGCGCCGGTCGTCGACCGCGGCGTGAACCTGGAGCGAGACCGGCGAACGCTCATCCAGGCCGTCGAGGAGCGCAAGGCGGCGCGCAATGCCAACGCGCAGGAAGTGGCCAAGCGCAAACGCGCCAAGGAGCCGGCCGACGAGCTCATCGCCCAGGGCAAAGCGCTCGGGGACGAAATCACGAAGCTCGAGCGCGATCTCGGCGGCGTCGAGTCCGATCTGCAACGGACGCTGCTCGAGATCCCGAACCTGCCGCTGCCGCAGGTCCCCGAGGGCGACGAAGATCACAACGTCATCGTTCGCGAATGGGGAACGCCGCGCTCGCGCGAGGGAGTCACGCCGCATTGGGACGTCGGCGCGCGACTGGGCATCATCGATCTCGAGCGGGCCGCAAAGATCTCGGGTTCCGGCTTCGTGGTGTACCGCGCCGCCGGTGCGCGACTCATTCGGTCGCTCCTGAACTTCTTCATGGACCTGCATCGCGAGGAGCACGGTTACGAAGAGGTCTGGCCACCGCAGCTCGTCAGTCGCGTGGCGATGACGGGTACCGGGCAGCTCCCCAAGTTCGAGGACGAGGCATACGCCACTCGCGGCGACGAGCTGTTTCTGATCCCCACGGCCGAGGTTCCGGTCACCAATCTCTATCGGGACGAGATCCTCGAGGCCGACGCTTTGCCCAAGGCATTCGTCGCGTACAGCAAGTGTTTTCGACGCGAGGCGGGATCGGCCGGCAAGGACACGCGCGGCGTGTTGCGGACGCACGAGTTCGACAAAGTGGAGCTCGTCCGGTATTCGACCGCCGAGAACTCGCCCGCGCAGCTCGAGCTGCTCACGCGCCACGCCGAAACGGCGCTCGAGCGGCTCGGGATTCCGTATCGGCGCAAGCTGCTCGCCGCCGGCGATACCGGCTTCAGTTCGGCAATGACGTACGATCTCGAGGCCTGGGCGCCGGGAGTCGGCGCGTGGCTCGAGGTCTCGTCGTGCAGCAACTTCGTCGACTACCAGGCGCGGCGCGCCAACATTCGCTATCGGCCGGGCAAAGGCGAGAAACCGCGGTTCGTGCATACGCTCAACGGTTCGGGGCTCGCGTTTCCGCGGACCCTCGCCTGCATCCTCGAGCATTACCAGCAGACTGACGGTTCGGTGCTCGTGCCCGACGTGCTCCGCCCGTACTTTGGCGCCGACCGACTCGGCTGAGTGCTCATGCGACGCGGCACGCCAGAGCTGCTGGTCGCGACGCTGATTCTCGTCCTCCTCGGCTCGTACGTCTGGTACACGCGCAACGTCATCGTCGACCTGCAGGCCGACGCGCGACGCTCGAGCCTCATGTATGCCCGGGTCTTTCGCGCGTTCGGCGACAGCACGCCCGGCGCGACCGACGCGGCGCTGCTTGATCTCGTGAAGAGCATTCAGGCGCAGGGCGTGCCGCTGATCCTCACGGACACGAGAGGTGTGGTCGCTGGGCATGCCAACCTGCCATTCGACGATCCGGCGGCGCCCGTCGCCGACAGCGATCCGCGGGTCCGCGCATATATCCCGGTGCTTGCCAACCAGCATCCGCCGATCGTCGATTCGCTGATCGGGAAGGTGTACTACGGCGATCCCGCCGTCGTGCGCGGTCTCAAGGTCGTACCCGCGCTTCAGGCGACGATGGCGGCGATCGTGCTGCTCGCCGGACTGCTCATCATCCGCACGCGAGGGAATGCCGCGCGTGAGCGCCTGTGGGCCGGCATGGCGCGCGAGTCGGCGCACCAACTGGGAACGCCGCTCTCGAGCCTCGCCGGCTGGATCGAGCTGCTCGAGGATCGCGCCGACGACGAGACGTCGCGCACGGCCGCCATGCACATGCGCGGCGATCTCGATCGGCTCGACCGGGTGGCGCATCGCTTCGAGCGCATCGGCCGCGATCCGAAGCTGGAGAACGTCGACGTCGTGGCGGTCGTCGAGCGCGTGTCGCGGTACTTTCAGCTCCGCGTGCCGACGCTCGCCAACGCCGTGATCATCGAGTGTTCCGTCGCGCCCGATTTGCACCGCGTTCGGGGCGACCCCGTGCTGCTCGAGTGGGCCGTCGAAGTGCTGGCGAAGAACGCGATCGACGCGCTGGCCGGCCGTGGTGGACGCGTTTCGCTCTCCGCGCAGCACGCCACCGATGACCCCGACGCCGTCGTGATTCGCGTTGCGGACAACGGACCCGGAATCCCGCGCGAGCTCCGGTCGCGCATCTTCGAGCCCGGGTTCTCGACCAAGAAAAGCGGGTGGGGCATCGGGCTCTCGCTCGCCAAGCGGATCGTCGAAGAGAATCATGGTGGACGATTGCTCCTCGTGCCGACGGAGCAGGGCGCTACGTTCGAGATTATTCTTCACTGATGTCGACGCTGCTCCAGGACACGCTGACCGCCGGCCTCAATCCGGCGCAGCGCGAGGCCGTGCTCCACGTCGCCGGACCGCTGCTCGTGCTCGCCGGCGCCGGCTCTGGCAAGACCCGCGTACTCACCACGCGCATCGCGCGTCTCATCGACGTCGAGGGCGTCGATCCGAGCCACATCCTGGCGGTGACGTTCACCAACAAGGCGGCTGGTGAGATGCGCGACCGGATCGGCCGGCTGCTCGGCGCCGAGCCGGCCGGTATGTGGGCCGGCACCTTTCACGCAATCGGCGCGCGGATGCTGCGCGCGTCCGCGCACCTGGTGAACCGCACGCCGGCGTTCACGATCTACGACCAGGACGATTCGCTGAGCGTGATCAAGCGACTCATGGAACAGCACGGCGTGTCGCCAAAGCAGTACGCCCCGCGCGCGATTCAATCGGCGATCTCCGACGCCAAGAATGCGCTCGTCACGCCCGCGGAGTACGAGCGGCTGGCGATGGATCCATTCGCCAAGACGGTCGCGCCGATGTACCGGTCGCTCGCCGAGGCGCTGCAGCGCGCGAACGCCGTCGATTTCGACGACCTGCTCGAGCTGCCGCTGCGCATGCTGCAACGACACCCGGAACGGCTTTCCGCCTATCGCGACCGGTTCCGTTACATCCTCGTCGACGAATATCAGGACACGAACCGCGCCCAGTACGAGCTGATCAAGCTGCTCGGAGGCGAACACGGCAACGTGTGCGTCGTCGGCGACGATGACCAATCGATTTACGGGTGGCGGGGAGCGGACATCCGCAACATCCTCGACTTCAACAAGGATTTTCCGCACGCGACCGTCGTGCGGCTCGAGGAGAACTATCGATCCACACCGGAGATTCTCGATCTCGCCAACTTGGTGATCAGCGCCAACACCAGCCGCATGGGAAAGACGTTGCGCGCCACGCATCGGAGCGGCGAGCGCGTGACGATTGTGCGCTCGTTGGACGAGCGCGACGAGGCCGATTTCGTCGTCGGCGAGCTGATGGCGCGGCGCTCCGGATCGTCGTTGCTCGTCAACCGCGACATCGCCGTGCTGTATCGCACCAACGCGCAAAGCCGCGCGCTCGAAGAAGCGCTGCGTCGCCACGCCGTGCCGTATCGCCTCGTGGGAGCCGTGCGGTTCTACGATCGCCGCGAGATTCGCGACCTGATGGCGTACCTCAAGCTCATCGCCAACCCGTCGGACGACGAAGCATTCCGGCGGGCGGTCGGCGTGCCGAAGCGCGGTCTCGGCGAAACGACGATCGAGCTGCTCGCCGATGCATCGCGACGGGCGGGCGTCCCGATGTTCGACGGCGCGCAAGACCCTTCGATCACCACCGCGCTGCGCCCCGCCGCACGCGTGGCGCTCGGCGAGTTCGTGCAGCTCGTCGCGTCGCTTCGCGATCGCGCCGCTGACGCCGCGGTGGACGAACTGCTCCGCGAGCTCGTCGAATCGATCCGCTATGGCGACTATCTGCGCGCCGAGGGCCCGGAGTCCGCCGAGCGACTCGAGAACGTGCGAGAGCTAATTACGGGCGCGGCCGAGCTGGTGGCCGACGAGCTGGGCGAGGTTGGGCTTCGTCCGCTCGACCACTTCCTGCAGCGCGCGAGCCTCGTCGCCGACACCGACGCGCTCGGGCCCGAGGCAGACGCCATCACGCTCATGACGTTGCACAACGCGAAAGGACTCGAGTTTCCGGTGGTGTTCATCGCCGGGCTCGAGGACGGGCTCTTTCCGCTCGCAAAGGCGTACGACGACCCCAAGTTGCTCGAGGAGGAGCGCCGCTTGTTCTACGTTGGCATCACGCGCGCCGAGCGGAAATTGTACGTGACGCACGCCGAGGAACGGCGCCGGAACGGCGAGCTCCTCGCCGCCCGTCCCTCGAGCTTTCTCGACCAGATTCCCGACGCCATGGTCGAGAAGCGCAGCACGATCAAGGTCCGCAGCTCGGGGCGCGCGTTCATGCGTGCCGGCGTCGACAGTGTGTCGTTCGGGCGGTCGTATGGCCGCGGCGGTCGATCCGCGTACGACATCGATGACCAGCCGTTCCGCAACACTCCATCGGCGGCTGCGCGCCGGCCTGGCACGCCCGTCTCGTTCGGTGGCGGCGCCGCCGAGGACGAATCTCAGGACGCGCCGGTGTTCGCCATCGGCGCGCGCGTCAAGCACCGGAAGTTCGGCAGCGGGACGATCGCCGAGTTGTCCGGCAGCGGGCGCGATGCCAAAGTCAAAGTCGATTTCGATGACGAGGCGATTGGCCGCAAGACGCTCGTGATCGCGCAGGCGAATCTGGAACGCGGAGACGAGTGAATGTCCGTCTCGCTCGACGATGTGCGGCATGTCGCCACGCTGGCGCGGCTCGGATTGACCGACGACCGCGCGAACGCGCTCGTCGCGGAGCTGAACACGATCCTGGGGCACATGGACGTGCTCTCCAAGGTCGACACGTCGGGAATCGAACCGGTCGCGGGAATAGGCGCCGCGGGCACGCCCCTGCGTCCCGATACCGGCCCGGCCGCCGCACTCGCGCGTGGCATCGGCGAGTTCGCGCCGCGAACGACTGACGGATTCTTCCTCGTGCCGCGTCTTTCGACCCACGAGGATCCGGAGGAGGCGTGACGGACGCGCCTGATCGCTCGGCAGCGGCGCTCCGCGACGCCATCGGCCGTGGCGAGGTGACGGTCCGTGCGGCCGCGCGCGACGCGCTCGGCCGGGCCGCCAGCGCCAGGGCGGGCGCCGACGGATTGAACATCCTGTTATACCAGGATACTGATCTCGGCGACCGCTGTCGGAGCGTGCAGGACGCCGTCGACGCGAAGCGGGCGGGTCCGCTCGCCGGCGTGCCGGTCGTGATCAAGGACAACATCGCGACCACCACGCTGCCGACGTCGTGCGGCTCGCGGATTCTCGAAGGCTACGTCAGCCCCTATCGCGCGACGGCCGTGGCGCGCTTGGAGCAAGCTGGCGCCGTCGTCGTGGCCAAGTCGAACATGGACGAGTTCGCGATGGGCTCGTCGACGGAGCACAGTGCCTTCGGGCCGGCGCGCAATCCGATCGCCCCCGATCGCGTGCCGGGCGGATCGTCGGGCGGCTCGGCAGCCGCGGTCGCCGCCGGCATCGTCCGCATCGCCCTCGGTTCTGAGACAGGCGGCTCGGTACGCCAACCGGCGGCGTTCTGCGGAGTCGTGGGAGTCAAGCCGACCTACGGCCGCGTGAGTCGATACGGGCTGGTCGCGTTTGCATCGTCGCTCGATCACATCGGCGTGTTCGGTCGCGTCGTGGACGACGCGGCGCTCGGACTCCAGACCATCTCGGGCCTCGACCCGCTCGACTCCACCAGCGCCGCGGAGCCGGTGTCGGAGCTCACGACCGCGGTGCGAGGATCGATGACGGGTGTCGTCGTGGGGCGACCGCGCGAGTATTTCCCGGACGATCTCGACCCGCGAATCCGCGATCGATGCGACCGCGCTCTCGATGCACTGCGGTCGCTTGGCGCGGAGATACGCGACGTCTCGCTGCCGCACACGAGCCTGGCGATTCCCGTCTATTACATCATAGCGCCCGCCGAAGCGTCGTCGAACCTCGCGCGGTTCGATGGCGTGCGATACGGATTGCGCATCGAAGGCGACGGTCTTCGTGGCATGTACGAGGCAACGCGATCGGGAGGCTTCGGCCCGGAGGTCACCCGCCGGATTCTGCTCGGCACGTACGTGCTGTCCGCGGGCTATTACGACGCGTACTACCGCAAGGCGCAGCAGGTCCGGGCGCTGATCGCGCGCGACTTCGCCCGCGTATTCGACAGTGGCGTGCACCTGTTATTCACGCCGACGACGCCCACGCCCGCGTTCGAGCTCGGCGCCAAGTCCGACCCCTACGACATGTACTTGAGCGACATCTTCACGTGCACGGCGAATCTGGCGGGAGTGCCGGCGCTGTCGTTGCCAATTGGACGCGTCGACGGACTTCCGATCGGGGGACAAATCATCGCCGCGCACTTCGACGAGCGACAGATGTTCGCCGCCGCGTACGCGCTCGAGCGGTCGCTCGGCGCTGAGGCGCACCAGTGACCTCGCGAGCGGCGCGCTGGGAAGACACCTACGAGATGGTCGTCGGGCTCGAGGTGCACGTCCAGCTCAAGACCGCGACGAAGATCTTTTGCCGGTGCTCCACGGACTTTGGCGCGCCGCCCAATCAACACACCTGTCCCGTGTGTCTCGGCTTGCCTGGTGCGCTGCCTGTCCTGAATGACCGCGCCGTGGAGCTCGCGGTTCGCGCCGCACTGGCGCTGGGGTGCGAGGTCCAGTCGACGTCGATCTTCGCCCGCAAGAACTACTTCTATCCCGATCTCCCCAAAGGCTATCAGATCTCGCAGTTCGACCGTCCGCTTGCGACGAAGGGAACCGTCACCATCGGCTGGCGTCCCGACGGCTCGCCGATCGTCGTCGGCATCACCCGGCTGCACATGGAGGAAGACGCGGGCAAGTCGATTCACGATCGTTTCCCGGCGGCGACGGCCGTGGATCTCAACCGCGCGGGCGTCCCGCTCGTCGAGATCGTCAGCGAGCCCGAGCTGCGCGGTTCGGTCGAGGCGGACGCCTACCTCAAGACGCTCAAGCAGATTCTCGAATATGCCGACGTGAGCGACGTGAGCATGGAGGAAGGCAGTCTGCGTGTCGATGCGAACATCAGCATACGCCGCATCGGTGAGACGTCGCTCGGCACCAAGACGGAGATCAAGAACCTCAACTCGTTCTCGGGCGTGATGCGAGCGCTCGAAGCGGAGTACGCGCGTCAGTGCACCATTCGCGACGCGGGCGGCCGTATCGAGCAGCAGACCATGCTCTGGGACGCCAATGCGGGCGAAGTTCGCCCGGCTCGGTCAAAGGAGGGGAGCCACGACTACCGGTACTTCCCCGACCCCGATCTGCCTCCGCTCATCCTTCCCGTCGAACGTATCGATCGCGTTCGGCGCGAGCTGCCCGAGCTGCCGCAGGCACGACGGCAAAGATATGCCAGGGAGTTTGCCAATCTCACGCCCTACGACGTCGACGTGCTCACTTCGCAGGTCGCCCTCGGCGACTATTTCGAGCAGGTCGCGCGGCAGAGCGGCGATCCCAAGGCGGCCGCGAACTGGATTCTCGGCGAGGTTCTCGCCGCGCTCAACTCCACGCATCAGACGATCGCGCACTTTACCGTTCGCCCGGCCGACCTCGCGGCATTGCTGCGCATGGTGGCCGAGGGAGCCGTGAGCCGCAGCGCGGCCAAGCAGATCTTCACGCGAATGGTCGCGACCGGTGATCCGCCGGACGCGATCGCGCAGCGCGAGGGTCTGAAGCAGGTGAGCGACGACGGCGCCCTCGCCGCCTGGGTGGACCAAGTGCTCGCGGAAAACCCCGGCGAGGCGACGCGATTTTTGGCCGGCGAGACCCGGCTGATCGGCGTGCTGGTTGGGCAGGTGATGCGGAAGTCGAAAGGCGCCGCCGATCCCAAGCGGGTGAATCAGCTGCTGACCGAGCGCATCGGCAAGTAGAGCGGTTCCAGGAGCGTCGACGAGTACACCAGGCCCGTCGATGGAAGCCCGAAGTACCGTTCCGCTTCCTCCAGCAGCCGATCTTCTCCCGCTTCGCGCAGCACGCGGCGTCGAACGCGCTTGGCCAGGCGCAGTGCCGCATCGCCGGCGGGATCGAGCCGAAACGGCTCCGCCGAATCCATACGGTGCAGCAGGTCGATGATGTAGTCGTAGGATCGCGCGAGGTACCGCCCGACGTCCGGCTCGGACAGATCCCAGCGGCTCTTCTCTTTCATGAGCTGGAAGATGCGCTGCCACGACTCGTTGTCGGCCACGATCACCATGCCGCGGAAGATCCGGCGATTGGTCGGCGTGCTGAAGATCGTGGGACTGAGCACGCGATCCAGCAGTTGGTCGGATGGTGAGTGATCGACCAGGATCAAGTCACGCGCGCGGCGAGCGTACTCCGAGCCGAGATGGGTCTCGAACCGGCTCTCCCAGTACGAATGTCCGAGCGCCGAGGTGCTCGAGGTGACGGCGAGCTGGTGCGGCACGAAGTAGTTGTGCGCGACCGAATCCGCCGCCAGGTGCGCCAGATAGCCAAGTCCAAAGGCACGGAGCCGTTCGTCGCCGGCGCGGTCGAGAATCTCGAACCCGACGTTCCAGGAATGACAGTGCCGGCCAACGGGCGCGTACTTCTTAGCGATGCTCGTGTCGGCCGCGATGGATCCGTACAGGAAGTCGAGCGGGAATTCGGTGAGCAGCGCCGCGATCGCGGACGGCAGAGCCGCCAGCGATCGAATGACCGCTTCGCCGAGAAACACGTGCGTCCCCGGCGTCCACGCGTGCGCCACGGCCGGCGCCACGATGAGCGTCGCCACGGCGATGAGGGCGCAACGGAGGATCCACCGGCTCGCGTGCCGCCGGCTCGTCGTCTCAGATCCCAAGCCGCTTTCGCTGCCTTTTGATGGCGCGCCGCAAATCCTTCAATTCGGAATCCACTGCGTCGTCGATCGCCTCGCGCGCGCGACCCACGTAGTCCGACACCTGGTCGCGCAGGTCCTCGCTGCGATCCCACAGGTCCTCACCGCGGTCGGCTGCCCAGCGAGCGCCGGCCGACGCTGCGCGTCCGGCCCGGCGTCCAGCCCATCCGGCTCCCAGCGCCACGCCGCTGAGTACCGGCGATACCGGCCGCCGCCCTGACGGACCGCGACGCATGATGTACGTGAGGCCCGCCCCGACGGCGAGGCCGATCAGCGCGGCGGTGAGCAGATCGTATTCGGCATCAGGCCCGCCGCCGCCCGGCTCGCGGACGGATACGCGGGGCTGCTGCGAGCGACGTCGCGGACGGTTCGGAACTGCCGTCGTCTCCATTCGGCTCCTCCTGAATCTCGGTGTCCTCGGCCAATTCGGCCGGATCGAGCTCTTCAGACGCAAGGTCCATCCCATCACGCCGCCGCAGCGTCGCCGCGCCGTTTCGCATCCCTCGCACCGTCGACGCGGTCGAGACGAACAAGTCCTCGGCCTCCTGCTGGACGACGGTCAGCAGCGCGTTGAAATCGTTCAGCCGAGCTTCGGTCAACGAGACTGCTCGCCGGACGCGCTCGTCCGCGTCGGCAACAGTGTCACCAATCCGGTTCACGTCCCGCCGAACGACCGCGGTCACGGCGTTCACGTTGTCCGCGATCGAGCTCACCCGGTCGACGAGCGGCTTGGAGTCGGCATACATCCTCTCCAGCGCCGCCACGACCTTGTGCTGCGCCCGACGCACCTGAAGCGCCACGAGCACGATGCCCACGAGCAACAGCACCATCACCAGCATGATGATGGCCGTGCTCACGGCCTGGATGTCGCCGAGCAGACCGAGGTCCGGCCCGACCGCCTTGACGTAGACCGTGTCCCGAACTGCCGCGGCACCCTGGATGAGCAACGGTGCCGATGCCGCAAAGACGCTCATCATTGGGGAAGCCTCGGAAAGATACGGAGTCACCCGCGACGGCTGCCCCGCGCGACGTCGCCAGCCCATCGTCGTGCAAAGGCGAGGCCATCCGCACGTTGAGGCATCCTACGCCGGCCGCGACGCAAGTGCAACCGGAAATGCCTGACGTCGATCGCCTCAATCCCCGACGCGCACAGATTGTGCTCGATCCGTTAACCTTCACTCGCTGCGTTCGTCCTTTGTTGGCTTCGACATTCCTTCCACTCGCACGAACCGCAACGCCGACATGAATGCCATGCAGTTCCTCGTCCAGGGCGGCCACCGCCTGTCCGGGACGATACGACCTTCGGGAAACAAGAACGCCGCGCTGCCCATCATCTGTGCCGCGCTTCTCACGGACCAACCGGTCGTGCTCGAGAATGTGCCCCGCATTCGCGACGTCGAGACGCTCGTCGAGCTCATTGCATCGCTCGGCGTCGACGCCAAGTGGTCGGGGCGCAACTCGCTCGAGATCCACGCGAAAACGGTCCGCGCGACGGACCTCGATCCGAAGCTGTGCCGCCGTATCCGCGCTTCGATCCTGCTCGCCGGTCCGCTGCTCGCGCGATGCGGTCAGATCGAGCTGCCGCCGCCGGGTGGCGACGTGATCGGCAGGCGTCGCGTCGACACGCACTTCCTGGCGCTCGAGCGCCTCGGTGCGGCCTTCGAGCTCGACGACAGCTTTCATCTCACCACGCCGGGACTTCGCGGCGCCGACGTCTTTCTCGATGAGCCCAGCGTTACCGGCACCGAGAACGCGCTCATGGCAGCCGCCGCGGCGAGCGGTACGACCGTGCTGCGGAATGCCGCCAGCGAGCCCCACGTTCAGGACCTCTGCCACTTCCTCGTTGCTTTGGGTTCCGAGATCGACGGCATCGGGACGAACAAGCTCACGATCAACGGCGGGCGGCAGCTTGGCGGCGCCACGCACAGAATCGGTCCCGATCACATCGAGGTCGGGTCTTTCATCGGTCTCGCTGCAGTTACCTGCTCGGAGCTTCGCATCGCCGACGCCGGCGTCGAGCACCTGCGGTCGACGCTCATGGGCTTCGCGCGCCTCGGCGTGTCGTGCACGATCGAAGGCCCGGACTTGATCGTCCCCGCGGTGCAGGAGAAGGTCATTCAAAGCGATTTGGGCGGACACGTCTCCAAACTCGAGGACCAGCCGTGGCCGGCGTTTCCCGCCGACACCATGTCCATTGCACTCGTTACCGCGACGCAGTGCAGCGGCATGATCCTGATTCACGAAAAGATGTTCGAGTCGCGGCTCTTTTTCGTGGACAAGTTGATCAGCATGGGCGCGCGGATCGTCCTGTGTGATCCGCACCGGGCGCTCGTCGCCGGCCCATCGAGACTCCGCGGCGGCACCGTTGACTCGCCCGACATTCGCGCGGGAATGGCGATGCTGCTCGCTTCGCTGTGCGCCGAAGGCGAGAGCACCATCAACAACGTGGGCCAGATCGAGCGCGGCTACGAACGCATCGACGAGCGGCTTCGCGAGCTCGGCGCCAAGATCGAGCGTGTGGAGGATCGACGCTCGAAATGACCATCGTGGGCGAGTCGGAGGTCGCGCCCGACTTTGCCGAGTTCGGCATTCGCGCATTCACCACGACCCGGAGTCTTGGGAGCTTCGGCATCCACACCGATGAGCCCGTGCGTGACGTCATGGGCCGCTGGTCCGAGCTCCAGCGCGAGCTCCGGCCGGCCGGACCACGGCTGGCGACGGCGAAGCAGGTCCACGGCGCCGGCGTGCTCGTGCACCATCCGACCTGGACGGGGTGGCTGCGAGGCGATGAAGCCGACGGGCACGTGGCTATCGACCCGGGAACCGCCGTGGCCGTCACGGTCGCCGACTGCGTTCCAGTCTTTCTTGCGCACCCGTCAGGCGCGATCGCGCTGCTGCATTCGGGGTGGCGCGGAACCGCGGCGCGAATCGTCGAGCGCGGCATCGAAGCGCTCGTGCAGCGTGGGTTGCCCGCGTCCGAGATTCGCCTCCACGCCGGCCCGGCGATCTGCGGGGGCTGCTACGAGGTGAGCGCCGACGTCTACGAGCGCCTCACTGGGAAGGATCCCGGGCGACCGACGACCATCGATCTTCGGGCACTCATCGCTGACCACGCGCGAGCACGGGGTGTTCGTCACATCACGATCAGCGACGCGTGCACGCGCTGCAACAATGATCGTTTCTACTCGCATCGGGCCGGCGATGCGGGACGGCAATTGAGCGTGATGCTCGCAGAAGTCTAAGGAGCGACCCGCTTTCAACTTGACGCCGTTCACTACGGGGTCTAGTTTCAGAATGCTGCGCGGCACATGTGGCCGCGAGTGAAATGTGGGGGAGGCTCCCCACATTTTTTTGTTCTGGACGACTTCCTCGACTCGATGTGAAGGACGCGCTGGAAGCTGTTGTCGTATCGGAGCTTGATGCGATCGGTTACGATCTCGTGGAGCTTCGTCGTGGCGGAACCAGGGCTCGTCCGTTGATCGAGGTTCGAATCGATCGGCG
>DATJHY010000273.1:0-38244 GCA_035493635.1 Gemmatimonadaceae bacterium
GACGCCGATGAAATCCTGCACCGCGACGCCATGCGCCTTCGCGATCGCCTTGGCACGGCGATCTACGGCGAAAACGACGATGATCTGGCGGCGATCGTCCTGGATCTGTGTCGTGCACGCGGCCTGACCATCGCGGTGGCCGAGAGCTGCACCGGCGGGCTGCTCGGCGCTCGTCTCACCGCAATCGGCGGATCGAGCGCCGTCGTCCTCGGTGGCGTGATCGCGTATCACAACGACGTGAAAGTCCGGATGCTCGGCGTCGAGAGCGTAGCGCTCGCCGAGTACGGCGCCGTGAGCGAGGAAGTCGTGCGGGAAATGGCAGCCGGCGCGCGGCGCACCACCGGGGCTACGATCGGTCTCGCGATCACTGGAATCGCCGGCCCCACTGGCGGCACGGCCGAAAAGCCCGTCGGGACCGTCTGGATCGCCGCGGACGTGAACGGCGACGTGAGCAGCAGACTGCTTCGCATGTGGGGCGACCGTGAAGAGATTCGCCAGCGCTCGGCGCAGTGGACGCTGGCACTGTTGCGCGAGCGACTGATCGCGCACGGCTGACGCCTCCCGTGTTTTCGGGGGTGCTGCTTGCGCCGCAATTCCGCGGCGCCGCTGCCGTTCCGGCAGCCCGTAGGGGGCATACCCGTTGCACCGCGCACACGGGACAGCGAACATTCAGGAATCATGAAGCCTCGAAACAGGAATCGAACCGACGCGGGTGACGGTAGCCCCGGGTCGGAGGATGCTTTTGCGCGCGGTGCCGGCAACGCCGGCGACGCCAGCGCGGCGGACGAGCCCCTCGACGTCGACGAGCAGGCGGACGGCGATCCGGGTGGTACGCCGGCGACCGCCCAGATCGTGCTCGAGCAGCAGTTGGCCGAGCAGCAGGACAGGTACCTGCGACTGGCCGCGGAGTACGACAACTACCGCAAACGCACCGCGCGTGAGCGGAGCGAACAGACGTCTCGGGCCCAAGCCGACCTCGTGCGCCAACTTCTGGACGCGCTCGATGACCTCGCCCGGTTCGCGCACGTCGATCCCGCCACGGCAGATGCGGCAACGGTTGCCCAAGGTGTCGAGCTGGTCGAGCGCAAGTTCCTCAAGACGCTGACCGCGGCCGGGCTCGAGATCATCGATCCCGTGAATCAGACATTTGATCCGCAGGTCCACGAGGCGGTCGCCACCGAGCCCGCGCTCTCACCCGAGGACGATCACGTCGTCGCACGCGTGTTTCAGGTCGGCTACCGGTTCAACGGCCAGCTTCTGAGACCGGCCCGTGTGGTCGTGAAGCAGTGGAACGGCTGAGCACGTACTGATCGATATGGCTCAGACGAGGGACTATTACGCGGTCCTCGGTGTGCCTGCGTCGGCGACCCAGGAAGAGATCAAAAAGCAGTATCGCAAGCTCGCCGCCAAGCATCATCCGGACAAAAACCCCAGCGATCCCAAAGCCGCCGAGCGCTTCAAGGAGATCTCGGAGGCGTATCAGGTGCTGGGCGACGCGCAGAAGCGGAAGCAGTACGACCAGATGCGCCAGCTCGGCGCGTTCGGCGGGTTCGGCGGCGGTCCACGCCGCGGCGGACCTCAGCCTGGCGCCGGCGCGCCGTTCGGGGCCGGAGGCCAGACCTTCCGGTTCGAGGACCTGGGCGACGTCGGTCTGGGCGGGATTGGGGACCTTTTCAGCTCGATGTTCGGCGGCGGGAACCGCGGGAGCGCGCGAAACCGCGGGCCGGAACGTGGTCAGGACGTCGAGATGCAGCTCCAGGTCCCGTTCCGCACGGCAGCGCTCGGAGGAAAGATCCCCGTCGAGCTCGAGGTCAACGAGGAATGCCCCACGTGCAAGGGGAGCGGCGCGGCACCGGGCGCCAAGATCCAGACGTGCCCCGAGTGCGCCGGTCGCGGGACGATCTCATTTGGGCAGGGCGGATTCGCCGTGCAGCGCCCGTGCCCGATGTGTCTGGGCAAAGGGACGGTGCCGAGCGAGCGCTGCCCAACCTGCGGCGGGTCAGGCGAAGTCCGCGCGCGAAAGAAGGTGAACATCACCGTCCCCGGCGGAGTCGATACGGGAACCAAGATCCGCCTGAAGGGGCAGGGCGGCCGCGGACAACGCAACGGGCCGCCGGGCGATCTCGTGCTGACCTTTCAGATCGAGCCCGATCGCTTCTACAAACGCGAAGGTCTGGACGTGATCGCGCCCGTGCCGATCAATATCGCGCAGGCGACGCTGGGATCGAAGATCAACGTCAAGACGATCGACGGAAAGAAGGTGTCGATCCGCATCCCCAAGGGCACACCGAGCGGCAAGCGCTTTCGCGTGCGCGGTCAGGGCATCAAGAAGGACGACCGCAGCGGAGACCTGCTCGTCGAGGTGCAGGTGAACGTGCCCGAGAAGCTCACCGAGGAGCAGGAAAAGGCGATGAAGGAATTCGCCGAGGCGAGTGGGCTGAAGTACTGACTTTCAACCTTGGCGCAGCGCCTCCATCGGACTCACCAGCGTTGCGCGACGGGCCGGGATCCAGCTTGCGGCGAGCGCCGCGGCGCACAGGATGAAGAGAATCACGAGGTACGTCGCGGGATCGAATGCGGTCACCTCGAACAACAAGGCCCGCATTACGCGCGATAGCGAGAAAGCTCCGATGAGTCCGATCAGCGCTCCGGCGGCGGCGAGTCGCGCCGCCTGCCGAACGACCATACGCCGCACTGCGCTTTGGTCCGCGCCAAGAGCCATTCGGATGCCGAGCTCGCGCCGGCGCTCCGTTACCATGAGCGACATGACTCCGTAGATCCCGATCGCCGCCAAGGAGAGCCCGACCGCGGCAAAGAGCCCGAGCAACGTCGTGCTGAATCGCGCGGGTGCGCTGATCGCCGCGGTCCGAGCGGACAAGGTCTTGAGATCATACACGGGAAAGCGAGGCGCGATCTCGCGCAACGCAGATCTCACGGGGGCGGCGAGTGCGGCAGGGTCACCCGCCGTGCGGATGAAGATCATCATGCCGGATCGCGGCGACTGTGCGAACGGGATGTACGTATCGAGCATTGGCGTCGAGTCCATCGATTGCCGCACGTCGCCGACCACGCCGACGATGTCCGCCCCGCCGCTGAATCCGCCCTGGCCGACGGACAAGCGTTGACCGATCGGATTCTCGCCGGGAAAGAGCTTTCTGGCAGTGGAAACGCTGATGATGATCACTTTGGGTGCCCCAACGCGATCCGCGTCGGTGAAGACGCGTCCCCGCACGACCGGCACGTGAAGCGTCTCGAACCAACGTGCCGAGACCCAATGGATGCCGACGAGCGGAGAACGATCCGGCCCTCGCGTCTCGTTGCCACGAGCGGCGAAGGTTCGATTGCAGCCGTCGTTCAATGGAGGACAATCTCCAAGCGCCACGCGGGTCGCTCCCGGCAGTGCCGCGAGCCGGCGAAGGATGTTCTCGTACAAGCCGGGAAGGGAATCGCGCGGAACGGTGCCTGGTGGAGCGGTGAGCCTGACGGTCAAGACGTTCCGCGGATCCGCGCCAATCGGCACGGACAGCAGGTTCGCCACGCTGCGGATCATGAGCCCCGATCCGACAAGCAGTACGAAAGCCAGGGCGACCTCGGTCATCACGAGGAGCCCGCGCGCACTGAGGCGCCGGCCGAACTGGATTGTCGAGACGCCGCCGTCCTTGAGCGTCTCCGCGACGGACGCTCGGGTGGCATGCAGCGCAGGGGCGAGGCCGAACAAGACTCCCACGACGATCGCCGCGCCGAGCGTGAAGACGAGCGCAGCGATGTCGAGGTGGATCGAGTTGACGGTGACGAGGCCGTACGATCGCGAGCGTCCCACTCCGCCGATGGCCGTGGGATCGACGCGGCTCAGCAGTCGAATCCCGATCCACGAAACGACCAGACTCAGCGCGCCTCCAAGCGCGGCGAGGACCATGCTCTCGGTGAGGAGCAGACGGACGAGCCGAGCGCGACCCGCACCAAGCGCGAGGCGCACCGCCATCTCGCGGCCGCGCGAGCTCGCCCGCGCCAGCACAAGGTTCGCGATGTTCACGCATGCCACGAGGAGGACGAGCGCGACCGCCCCCATGAGAACCCACAGCGAACGCCTGATTCGAGAGGTCACTCTGGCGTGGTCGAGCGGCTCGGCTTTGGCGCTCCATGCTTTGCCGATCTCGAGATCGGGAAACCGCCGATCGACCTCCTGTCCAACGAGTGCTGTCATCGCCCTCGCCTGCCCGGCGGAGATGTCCGGCCTTCGGCGCGTGACGACCGAGTACTCATGATCGAACGCTTGATTCAGGTCCTCTGCCGAACGGGTCGTGATCGGCACGAACACCTCCGCCTGTCCGCTTAGCCCGGCGAACCCCTCCGGCGTCACGCCAGCGATCGTGAACGGCTGCCGATCGATGTCGATGATCTGTCCCACGATTCTCGGGTCGGCGTTGAAGCGACGCTTCCAAAGAACGTCGGAGATGAGCGCCTCGCGCCGCGCGTCACCGTGTGCGTCGATGTCGGACGCGAAGTTGCCACCCAGTTCGGCACGGACGCCGAGCACCGGCAGGTAATGCGACGTGATCGTTTCTCCATGGATGCGCTCGACCTCGCCGCTCGTGAGCGTGAAGTCGTTTGGTGCATACGCGGAGACGTCCGTGAACGCCCGTTGTCCGTCACGGAACACGGCGTACTTTGGGTACGACCAGACCATCTCATCGCTACCATGGACAGCGCCGCGTCCCGGCGTAACGAGGGTCACCTTCATCAGCTCGTCGGCCCGGGCATAGGGCAGGGGACGAAGTAACAACGCGTTCAACGCGCTGAAGATCGACGTCGTCGCTCCGATTCCGACAGCCAGGGTCAGGCTCACCGTGGCCGTGAAGCCAGTCTGCCGCGCGAGTCCGCGGAGCGCGTACCGGACGTCCTGGATTCCTTCCTCGACCCGCTCCCGAACCGCCAAGTGCCGCTCCCGGCGCGTTGCCGAGTGACGAAGTTCGGCGCGCACTCGTTCGAGCGAGCCTCCCAGCCGGCGCACCGCCTCTCGCCGCGCTTCGTCAGGGGTCATGCCGCGCGACACGAGCTGCTCGATGCGCGCGCCGAGGTAGCCGTCGAGCTCTTCGTCGACCTCGTCGCGGATTTGGCGGGCGGTTCGCGACGGCAGTCGAAGAAGCCGCCGCACACCATCGCGGATGGCGGCCCTCACGGTGCCGCCGCGCGCTGCTTGGCGCCGAGGATGGTGACTAGCGCGTCCAGATGGTCGACCAACCTGCTGGATTCAACGCGCAGATGTGCGCGACCACGCTCGGTGAGACTGTAGTACCTCGCGCGGCGAGCGTTCTTCGTCGTGCCCCACTCCGCGCGCAGGAGCTTTCGCTCCTCGAGCCGGTGGACTGCCTGGAGGAATGCGGCGTCTTCGACGGCGACACGTCCGCCGGACTGGTCCTCCAGCCACGAAACGATCTCGAATGCGTGCATCGGGCCCCACGACAGGGTCTTGAGCACGAGCACATCCAAGGTTCCCTTGAGCAGTGCCACGGCGGCCTCGGTTCCCTTAAGTCTCTACCCTTAGACACTTGGGGTAAGAGACGGGTTGTCTCGATGCGCGGCAAGACCCGTCACCGGTAGAGGCCGGCGAACACGAAAGTGACGCGCAGGAAGGCGGCGGCTCGCATTGGGCCGCCAGCGTGTCAGCTCAGGCCGCGCGAACCGGCAACGCGGCGCGTGCGCGCTGCGCGCGCTCGATCAGTCCACCGCCGAGTACGCGATCGCCGTCGTACAACACCAGCGACTGGCCAGGCGTGATCGCCGCGACCGGCTCGTCGAGCGCCAACTCGACCTCATCGCGCCCCACGCGCACGACCTCGGCGCGCGCCGGCGGGGCGCGATGACGGACCTGTACCTCGACGATCGCCCCGACGGCGGGCGGATCAACCAACCAGTTCACCGAACGCGCGATCACGCCGCGACCGAGTAGCTCCTCGCGCGGACCGATCACGACCGCGCGATCCTCCGGCCGAATCGCGACGACGAACATCGGCTCGCGGAAACCGCCGGGCAGACCGCGACGCTGTCCGATCGTGAACCGCGCGAATCCCTCGTGCGCTCCAACGACCGCACCGTTCGACAGCACGATCGGACCGCGCGCGAGCGCCGGTGCGTCGGCACCGAGCCGCTGGCGGATGATGGCCGTGTGGTCGCCGTCGGGCACGAAGCAGATATCCTGGCTCTCGCGCTTCTCCGCCACGACCTCGAGTCCGAGTCGATGCGCCACGGCGCGCGTCTCCAGCTTGGTCTGTGCGCCCACGGGCAACAGCATCCGCGAGATCACCGACCGGTCGATGCCCCAGAGGAAATACGACTGGTCCTTGCCGCGATCGAGCCCGCGATGAAGCTCGCCGGACATGGCGCGCGCGTAGTGGCCGGTGGCGATCCACTGTGCGTCGATCGCGTCGGCCTTCGTTACCAGATCGCGGAACTTCGTGAATGTGTTGCACCGTACGCACGGAATCGGCGTACGGCCGTTCGCGTACTCGTTCACGAAATCGTCGACCACGTCGCGGCCGAACGCGCTCTCCAGGTTGAGCACGTAGTGCGGCACGCCGAGCGACTGGCACACGCGACGCGCATCGTTCACCGAGTCGAGTGAGCAGCATGGTCGGTCGGGCAGATCGCCGTCGTGGCAAAAGAGCTTCATCGTCGCGCCCACGACATCATAGCCCTGCTCGACGAGCAGCGCCGCGGCGACCGACGAATCGACTCCGCCCGACATGGCGACCAGCACGCGCTCGGCCACGTCAGTCTCCGGCGGCCGCCAGGCCGCGCGCCTTGGCGACGACTGCGCCGAGTACCTCCGCCGCGCGATCGACTCCGGCCTCCGTGCTGAGTGCCCCGAGGCTCATCCGGACGGCGGCCGAGGCGAGATCGGTCGGTACGCCGATGGCGCTCAGGACGTGCGACGGCGACACGCTTCCGCTCTGACAGGCCGATCCCGCCGAGCAGGCGACGCCGCGCAGGTCGAGCGCCATGAGCATCGACTCGCTGTCCGTGCCGGGAATCGACACGTTCAGAATGTGCGGTGCGCGACCCGGCGCCGTGCGTCCGTGAACCATCGCGTCGGGCACTCGCGCCAGGATGGCGGCCTCGAGCCGATCGCGCAGCCGCGTCAAATGCTCGACCTCTTGTTCGCGCTCGGCGATGGCGAGCTCCGCGGCGCGCGCGAGGCCGACCGCCGCCGCGACGTTCTCGGTGCCCGGTCGACGGCCGCGATCTTGTGTGCCGCCGTGGAACAGCGGCTCGATCACCGTACCGCGGCGGATGTACACCGCGCCGATTCCCTTTGGCGCACCGATCTTGTGGCCCGAGATCGTGAGCACGTCGAACGGCATCGTCCGCGCGTCGATCGCGATCTTGCCGAAGGCCTGCACCGCGTCGGTGTGAAAGAGCGCACCGACGCTCCTGGCGTGCGCTGCCAGCTCGACGATTGGCTGGACGGTACCGATCTCGTTGTTGACCCACATCGCCGAGGCGATAGCCGTGTCGTCGCGGACGAGCGCGTTGAACGACGTGACGTCAACGGTGCCCGACTCGTGCATCGCTGCGACACGCTCCTCGGCGCCCTCACGGGTTGCCTGGTGCACCGCGCCCAGCACCGCCTTGTGCTCGATCGGCGTGGTGACGATCGCGTTGCGGCCGGTCGCGCGGCGAGCTCGCCAGGCGCCGAGCAGCGCGATGTTGTCCGCCTCGGTCCCGCCGGATGTGAAGCAGATCTCGTCGGGCTGCGCACCGAGACAGCGGGCCACGCGCTCGCGTGCCTCGTCCAGCGCGGTCCGCGCGTCACGGCCCCATCGGTGCGTGCTCGACGGGTTGCCGAAGCGTGGGCCGTAGAACGGCAGCATGGCCTCGAGCACTTCGGGCCTGACTGGCGAAGTGGCGGCGTGGTCGAGATAAATGGGCTCGGGCATGTCGAAAAATATAGCGATCCACGCGGGGCGGCTGGCGCCGTAGCTACTTGTGCGCGAAGAACTTCGCGCGCACCTGCCAGAGCCTCGGAAAGAAGCGCTGGTCGATGGTGCGCATGAGGTAGCGCGAGCCCAGCGTGCCGCCCGTGCCTTCCGTGCGCGGGCCAATGATCCGCTCGACGAGCTGCACGTGCTTGAAGCGCCACTGCGCGAATTGCTGCTCGTACTCCAGCAGGGCCTCCGCGAGGAAGAAGAGCACGGTTGGGCCGGGGCCCAGATACAAGTCCTCCATCTTCACCCCCGCCGAGTCGAGGAGCGCGAGGAAGAGATCCTGAAGTGTCGGCCGAGCGAGCGCTCGGGCGACGGCTTCGGGAATTGCTCCGTGCTCCTCGAGGACGTGCATGAAGTGGTCGTCGCGAAGTCCCGACGCCGCCTCGATCGCGCGGAACTGCACGCTTTGGGAGCCGCTCGAGCTCCCGAGATAGGTCCGGAACTGCGCGAAGTGCTGTGGCGGAAGCGCCTCGAGCGACGAGAGCTGCTCGGAAACGATGCGCATGAGCGCGTTCACGCGCTGAATGCGCCACAACGCCTGGCCCGCGTCGCGCGCCTCGAGCGCGGCGACCAGTCCGTCGATGTCGTGCAGGATGGCCTTGAACCACAGCTCGCTCGCCTGATGCACGACGATGAACAGCAGCTCGTCCGGGTGATCGGGAGCCGAGCGCGTTCGCTGCAGCTCGAGCAGCTCGTCGAGCGCCAAGTACGAACCGTAGGTCAGCTCGTCGGTCAAAACGTTGATACCTCGAGAGCGAGCACGTCGTTCACCTCGACCATCTCCGTCGTGTAGAACGGCTCGCCATACTGTTTGCGAATGAGCGATCCGTAAAACGCCGCGTAGTGCCGAACGACGCTCTCGAGCGGCTCACCATTCGGATAGACCTCGCCGGCCTGAGTCACGCCCTCGAACTGCGACGAGTAGCAGCGAATGGCTTCGAGCTTCTGCTCGAAGACATCGGAGATATCGACGACGAAGGACGGCCGCACGAAATCCTGCCGGTACGTCAGGCAGTGCAGGATCTTGAGCGGGCGATGTTTTGGCGTGTCCGGAGCGAGCTTGGCGAGTCCGCTCACGAAGCTCGCATCGCGTACGAGCTGGGCGGTCGCACGATGATCGGGGTGTCGGCCTTCGAGTGCCGGCGCCATGACGACCTTCGGTTGAAACCGTCGAATCGCCCGCGCCAGCAGCTCGCGCGTCGGCGGATCGTTGACGATTCCGGCGTCGGGAAGGCAGAGATTCTCCCGCGTCGAGACGCCGAGTACCCGGGCGGCACGATCTGCTTCGGCTGCTCTGATCTCCGCCGTGCCGCGCGTGCCCAGCTCACCCGCCGTGAGGTCGAGGATGGCCGTTCGATAGCCCGCTCGTGCCGCTTTGGCGAGCGTTCCGCCGCACGTGAGCTCCACGTCGTCTCGATGCGCCGCAATGGCGAGTAGGTCGATCGCAGACATGCGCGGAAATTAATGGAGTCGATGTCGGTCACGGGGCCGGACGCTTGGGATGCCCCAACAATTGGGATACGGACACAAACGGATCTGACGGACACACACGGATCGTTCTGCGGGGCGCGAAGGCGTCGATCGCAACGAGCCGGGCTTCTTTGTGGAGCAGCCGCTCAGGATGCTCCTGGGCGCTTCCCGGGCGGCAGTTCGTCGCGGCGCCGCCTGACGCTTTGCGCCGCAACGCTCACTCGTACCTGAGCGCCTCCACCGGATCCAGCCGCGCCGCACGAAGCGCGGGGACCATGCCGAACAGCACTCCGGTGACCGCACTCGCCGAGAGCGCCGAAATGATCGACGACATGGGCGTGGATGCCGGGATCGACGGCCAGGCGGCGCGCACAATGACCGTCGTGAGGAAGCCCAGCGCAAGGCCAACGGCGGCGCCAAAGCCCGTGAGCGTTACCGCTTCGACGAGGAATTGCCAGAGGATAGTGCCGCGCGTCGCGCCGAGTGCCTTGCGCACGCCGATCTCGCGCGTGCGCTCGGTGACCGAGATCATCATGATCGCGATCACGCCGATTCCACCGACGAGCAGTCCCACCGATGACAGCGCGATGCCCACGATGAAGAACGTGCCGAACAACTTGTTGTAGACCTCCATCAACTTGTCCTGCGTGACCACGGCGAAGTTCGTGCGGTCGCGTGGACGCAGGCTCCGATGCGCGCGCAGATAGGCCGTCACATCGTCGACAGCGTTGTCGACGGTCACGCCGGCACGCGGCTTCACGATCAGGTTGTTGCCGGGAATCCAGAGGGACATGTGCCGGCGCCCCGTCTCGAGCGGGATGATGGCCTTGGGTGAGTCGCTTCCGCCGGCCGACGTCGGCGTCCCCATCGGGCTCGCCGTGTAGTGATACAGACCGATCACCGTGAACGGCCTGCCGTTGACGCTGATCGTCTTGTCGATCGGGTCGGAGTCGCCGAACAACGTTTGCGCGAGCTTGTCGTTGATTATCACGACGCTGGCCGCGGAGGCGTTCTCGCTCGTCGTGAAGCTGCGACCCGGATAGATGTCACCGCCGTCGACGTCGGTCCAGTTGGGCGTGTAGTACTCGACGCCCGCGCCGAGAGAGCGATCGTGGTACTTGAACTGCGCGCCGCCGGCGATGTGCTGCGTCACCGCGTAGATCGTCGGCAGCGCGGCGAGACCGAGTGCCTCGTCGTTCGTGATCGGTGGATTTCGGCGGTCGGGGCACGAGCCCGGATCCGATGGATCGCAATTCTGAAACGGGGTGAGCGGGCGCCGATACACGAAGAACGACGTTGGTCCCGCGGCGGCGACATCGCGGGCGAATGATTCGTTCACGCCGCGCACGACCGACGACAGCGCGACCACCACGAACACGCCCACCGCCACGCCCATGATCGTGAGTGCCGCACGACCTTTGTTGGCGCGGATCGAGTCGAGGGCGATGCCGACGCCCTCTGCCGCGTACGCCAGCGTCGCGAAGAGCCTCATGTTTCGTGCCTCAACGCTTCGATCGGGTCGAGGCGCGAGGCGCGACGCGCCGGATACACACCGGACAAGATGCCGACGATGGTACCGAGTAGCGTCGCCGCGACCAGGGACCACGGCGCGACCGCAGCAGGCAGCGGCGTCTTCCAGGCGACGATCTTGGCGGCCGATATCCCGAGCACAATCCCGATGATCGCGCCGATGGTGCTCAGCGTCGCCGCTTCGACGAGGAACTGACTCAGGATATCGCGCCGCCGCGCTCCCAGCGATTTCCGAATGCCGATCTCGTGGGTCCGCTCCGATACCGACACGAGCATGATGTTCATGATCACCATGCCGCCGACCACGAGACTGAGCGCCGGGAGCGCCGCGCCGACGACCGTCATCACCCGCTTGATCCGCTCGACGAACGCCAGCGCGGACGCCGAGGTCTCCATCACGAAGTTGTCCTGGACGCCCGGCCGAAGATGCCGGTGCCCGCGCAACGCCTCGCGCACGGTCTCCATCACGTCGTTCATCATCATCGTGCTCGACGACTGCACGAGCAGCCCGCTGATGTCGCCGCGCGGATTCGTGAGCCGGTGCAGCGGCGAATTGAACGGTCCGATCGCCAGCCGGTCGAGCGACTGTCCGAACAGCGTCCCCTGATGCTCGATGATGCCGATCACCTGATACGGAATGCCGCCGATGCGAAGCTCACGCCCGATTGGATTCAGGTTTGGAAAGAAGAACTTCGCGACCTCATCACCGATCACGAGCACCGGCGTCCCGAGCTCATATTCCTGCGGCGCAATCGTACGGCCGGACGACAGATCGTACTTCTTGATCGTGAAGTAGTCGCCGTCGACCGCGTGCGCCTCGACGTTTCGCGGGCGCGCGTACGGCGACGTCGCCATGGGCGAGCCCTGACTTTCGATCGCCCACCGCGCCGCGCTCGGCAGCACGCTCCGCACGAAGGCGACGTCAGCGGCGTAGATCCGAGGCCGTCGCTGCCACTCGAGCCACTCCTCGCGGGTCGTGTTGTTTCCGAACCAGGGATAGCGCCGCAGCGTGAAGGTGTTTGCGCCGAGCAGACGCCCCGCAAAGTCGTCCTCCATGTAGCGGCTCATGCCTTCCACGATCGAGACGACCGCGATCAGGAACATCACGCCGATCATGACGCCGATGAGCGTGAAAAAGCTCTTGAGCTTCTGCACGCGGAGCTGGGCGAGGGCGAGACGGACGGCTTCGAGAATCGGCATAATGGCTCGGCTGACGGCTAACGGCGCTCGGCTTGGCTCACGGCTGATGGCTGACGGCTCGAGCTGACAGCTGTCGGCTGTCGGTCTGAGCTGACGGCTAACTGCATGGCTCTCAGCAATCGGTCCAGGCTCGCTGCGATCGGCTCGGCGGCGGACTCGCCGATCGCCGGAGCCGTCAGCCGTCGGCTGTAGCTGACGGCTAACAGCTGCAGCAGTCAGCTGTCAGCCAAGCCGGCAGCTTCCAGCCGTCAGCTCGAGCCGTCAGCCATCAGCCGTGAGCCAAGCCGACAGCCGTCAGCCGCAAGCCGAGCCATCGATAATGTCCTTACTCGTATCTCAGAGCATCCACCGGATCCAACCGCGCCGCCCGCATCGCGGGCAGCATTCCAAACAGCACGCCCGTGACCGCGCTCGCGCCAAGTGCCGCGACGATCGCCAGCGGCGGAATGGATGCCTTCACCGGTGTCGCGTTCCGGATGATCATCGATACCACGCTGCCGAACAGGAGGCCGATCACCGCGCCGATCGCCGTCAGCGTTACGGCTTCCACGAGGAACTGCCACAGGATCGTGGCGCGCGTCGCGCCGAGTGCCTTGCGGACGCCGATCTCGCGCGTGCGCTCGGTGACCGAGATCATCATGATCGCGATCACGCCCACGCCGCCAACGAGCAGTCCGATCGCCGACAGCACGATCATGACCAGGAAGAACATTCCGAAGATCTTGTTGTACGTCTCGAACAACTTGTCCTGGGTGATGATCGCGAAGTTGTTCTCCGTCCCCGGACGCAAGCCGCGACGCGCGCGCAGCGCGGCAATTACGTCGTCCTGCGCTTCGTCGCGCGTGACTTCCTCACGCGGCACGATCGCGATCCCGACGCCGCCAACCCACGCCTGCAGTGATCGGTACGCCGTCTCGTACGGGACGATGGCGCGCGGACGGTTGCCGCCGGCCAGGAAGCTCGCCTCGTAGTGGTATACGCCGATCACGGTGAACGGGATGCCGCCGATCGTGATGACCTTGTCGAGCGGATCCGAGTCGCCAAACAGGCGCTTGGCCATCTCATCGTTCACGATCGCGACCTTCTCACCGTTCAATTCTTCCGACTCGGTAAAGCTCCTGCCGGGATAGAGATCGCCGGCATTGTCGACGATCGTCCAGTTCGCGGTCTCTCCGATCACCGTCGTGCTCGACAGCGCGCGGTCCTTGTATCGTACCTCTTTGTTCATGCCGAGCTGCACGGCCGCGGCGCGAATCGACGGCAGCGCGCCGAGCGCCTTTGCGTCTGCGTACGTCAGCCGCGGATTGTGGCGCCACTTGCAGGTGTCGTCCGTGCCATCGCAGGCCTCGAACGTGATCGGGAAACGGCTCAGGAAGAACGTCTTCGGTCCGGCACGTTCGAAGTCGCGCGCCACGCTGGTGTTGATACCGTGGATCGCCGCCGAGATCACGACGACGACGAACACGCCGACGGCGACTCCGAGTATAGTGAGCGCCGCACGCACCTTGTTCGACCTGAGCGAGTCGAGCGCGATGCCGACTCCCTCGAGCATGCCGAGCAGGCGAACGCCGAGGTTCGACATCACGTCTCCTGGCGCATCGCGGCGATCGGGTCCAGCAGCGCCGCGCGGCTCGCGGGGTACACGCCCGCCACGAGTCCCACGCCGGCGCCGACGCCGACCGCCACGAAGATCGACCACAGCTCGACTGCCGCCGGGAGCGGCGACAGCGCCGCGATGATCTTGGCGAATGCGATGCCCAACAGAATGCCCAGTCCGGCGCCCGCCGTCGCGAGCGTCGCCGACTCGACGAGGAACTGATTGAGAATGTCGCGACGCCGCGCGCCGAGCGACTTGCGAATTCCGATCTCGCGCGTCCGCTCCGACACCGCCACCAACATGATGTTCATAATCACGATCGCGCCGACCACCAGTCCGACCGTTGGCAATGCGATGCCGGCGATCACGAGGTAGCCTTTGAGCTTGTTCCAGAACTCGAGCGCCGAATCGGCCGTCTCGAGCGTGAAGTTGTCCTGCTGCGCCGGGTGCAGGTGATGCCGCCCGCGCATCACGGCACGCGTCGCCTCCATCGCCTCGCGCATGCCGTCTTCCGTGGGCGACTGGATCACCATCTGGTCGATCACGCCATGCGGGTTCAGCCAACGGTTGAGCGGCGATTTCTCCGGCGCGATCAGGAACTTGTCGAGTGAGATCCCGAACGCGCTGCCCTGCTTGTCGGCCACGCCCACGACGGTGTACGGGATGCTCTGAATTCTGAGCTGACGTCCCACGGGATCGAGGCTCGGGAAGAAGTGGTCGGCCAGATCCTGCCCGATCACCACGACCGCCGCGCCGAGCTCGTACTCCTGCGGCGCGATCAGCCGGCCCTTGGAGACGCCCATCTTCTTGATCGTGAACCAGTCGTTCGAGACCGTCGAACACTGGACCGGCTTCGGCGACGCATAGGTCGACTCCACGGTCAGATTGCTGCCACTTTCCGTGGCCCAGAGCACGTCTGGCGCGAGTGAAGCAGCCACCGCCGGCACGTCCGAGTCGTAGATGCGCGGACGCCGTCGCCATTCGCGGCGCTCGGCTTCCGTCACGTCACCCATCTGAATGTCCGGCTGACGCCGCAGGTTGAACGCGTTCACCGCGATCAGCTTGCCGATCAAGTCGTCCTGCATGTAGCGGCTCATGCCGCCGACGATCGAGACGACCGCGATGAGGAACGTCACGCCGATCGTTACGCCGAGCACCGTGAAGAAGCTCTTGAGCTTCTGCACACGGATCGTTTCCCAGGCAATACGAACCGCTTGAAAGAAGAGCATTGGCAGGAAGTCGAACGGGGGACTGGGAGTGCGGAGCTCTCGGCTCCCGACTCCAGTCCCCCGTCTCTACGACAGAGTGGGCGGCGAAGTTACAAGGCGAGCCGCGAGGTGAAGGCGTCGCGCCGTTCGTCGGTCGAGATGAGTCCGTCGCGCAGCACGACGACGCGACGCGCGTGCGCGGCGATGTCCGGTTCATGCGTTACCATGACGACCGTTTGGCCGGTGCTCGCCAGGTTCTCGAACACGCGCATGATCTCTTCCGACGTCTGCGAGTCCAGGTTACCAGTGGGCTCGTCCGCAAGCAGGATGGAAGGATTGTTGACCAGCGCGCGGGCGATCGCAACGCGTTGGCGCTGACCGCCCGACAGCTCGTTGGGCCTGTGGTCCATACGGTCGGCGAGCTGCACCTTGTCGAGCGCCTCCTTGGCTCGCCGTCGCCGATCCTCGGCACTCACGCCGGCGTACACGAGCGGAAGCTCCACGTTGTGGAGCGCCGTGGCGCGGGGCAGAAGGTTGAAGGTCTGGAAGACGAACCCGATCTCCTTGTTCCGAACGCGAGCCAGCGCGTCGTCGCTCATCGTCGATACGAGCTGGCCGTTGAGCCAATACTCACCGGCGTTCGGCGTGTCGAGGCAGCCGATAATGTTCATCAGCGTCGACTTGCCCGAGCCTGACGGCCCCATGATCGCGACGTACTCGTTGCGGCCGATCGCGAGATCGATCCCACGCAGCGCGCGCACGATTTCGCCACCCATGTCGTACTCGCGCTTGATACCGCGCGTCACGATGATCCACTTGGGATCGGGCGCCGTCCCGGCCTGTTGTACCACGATTTGCCGCTCGGCGGTGTGGCCGAGCGGCGCTTCTACCGTGTCTTGACTCACGTCTTGGTCCCCGGCGTCGGCTTCTTCGCGTCTGTCTTGGCTTCGCGCACCAGCGCGCCGTCCTTCAGCTCGCGAATCGCCTGGTAGGTTCCGGCAACGATCTTTTCACCTTCCTTGAGACCGCTGACGATCTCGAAATGTTTCTCGCCAGCGATCCCTACTTTTACGGGCCGGAAGGTCACTTTGTTGTCGGTTCCCACCACGAAGACGCCCTCGACGTCCTTCTTGCCGATTTCCTTGGCAGGTTTGGCCCTTCCCAGACCGACCGCCGTGTCTCCCTGCTGCAGCGCCTGGTTCTCCCGCACCGTGAGCGCGATGATCGGCACCGACAGCACGCCAGTGCGCTTGTCTGTGATGATCTTGGCCGTGGCCGAGAAGTCCGGCCGCGTGTCGTGCGGCGCGTTCAAGAGCTGAACGGTGACCTCGTAGTCCACGGCCTGGTCGGTCGACGACGTGGTCGCCGCCTTGACCGAGCTGTTCGAGATCTTGGTCACGCGACCCACGAACGTCGTGTCGGGGAAGGCGTCGATCTGCACCTGCGCCGAGTCGCCGACCTTGATGCGCGCGACGTCGGTTTCGTCGACCTTGACGCGCGTCTCGAGCACGGACATGTCGCTGATCGTGAGCAGGGTCGCGGCGTCCTTGTTGAACGTGCCCGGGACGGCGGTCTCGCCCTGTTCCACCGCGAGGCGCGTCACGCGTCCCGCCATCGGCGCGTAGATCGTCGTCTTGGACAGCGCGCTCTTGGCGTCGTTCAACGACGCGGTGGCCTGATCCACGGCGTGCTTGGCCGATTCGACCAGCGCGGTGTTCACGTCGACCGCCGTGCGAAGTTGCTCGACTTGTTCCTCGGCGATCAGCTGCGGATTCTGCTTCTTAATCTGCGCCGAGCGATCGTAGCTCTTCTTGGCCTGATCCAGGTTGGCTTCGGCCTGGGCGAGCTGCGCACGGCCCGATGCGACGGCGGCCTCGGCACGGTCGACGTTCGCCTTGGGCTGCGACTGGTCGATTTGCAGCAGGAATTGGCCGGAGCTGACGATCTGGCCTTCCTTGACGGACAGCTTGGTGATCTTGCCACTCACGTCGGAGGCAACGTCGACCTTGGTCTGCGGCCGGACCTGGCCGCTCGCTGTCACTGACGAGACGAGGTCTCGCTTCTGCACCTGCTCCATCCGGACTTCGACTGCCTTGTTGCCGCGCTTGGCGGCGCTCAGCACAAGCACAGAGGCGATGCCCGCGACGGCGAGGATGCCGATGGCCCACTTTGGTCGCTTGCCCATTATTGCTCAGCCTCAGCGGAGGGGGCGGCCGACCGCGTTTTCCACCGCGGCGAACGCCTTGTGATAATTGTAAACGGCATTGACGCGATCGATCTGTGCTTTTTCATACGTTCCGCGCGCCGTCGTTACATCGAGGAACGTCTTTGCGCCGACCTTGTAGCTCTCCTGCGCGAACGCCAACTCCTCGCTGGCCTTGGCCGCGATCTGCGTCTGCAGCTCCACCGTCCTGGCCGCGGTGACCAGGTTGAGATACGCCTGAGTCACATCGGTCGTGAGCTGCAAGTTGCGCGAGCGGACCTCGTAGGCCGCGTTGTCGCGCGCGATCTTGGCCTGCTCTACCTGGGCCTCGCGCTGATAGCCGTTGAAGATCGGCAGCGAAAGTGTGGCCGAGATGCCGACGGGCTGCCGGTTGAACTTGAACGGGAACGTGTTGTTCGACGCCCGGATCGCGGCGATGTCCTCCTGCGACAGCGTGCCGCTTCCGCACGTCAGCGACGACAGGCCGACGAGCGTCCTAATCGAATCCTGTGACAGACACGACCGACGCGAAGAAGCCGCCTGCTGCGTCTGTTGGGCGACGAGAAGATCAGGATTCACGTACTCGAATGAGTTTCCGCCCCACCCCGTCCCGATCGACAGGGTTGGCAGATACCCCGTACGCGCCGAGCGAATGTTGAGCTGCGAGGCGTACTCCCGCGACTTCTTGGCCGCCAGGTCCGGGTTCACGCGCCGAGCCAGCGAGAGCAGCGTGTCGAGCGTGAAATCGGGCGGCGACACGTTGAATTGCGTCACGAGGTCTGCGCCCGTGTCCGCCGGAACGCCCATGAGCTGGAAGAGCTTGAGCTTTTCGATTTGCGCCGTGTTGTGCGCGGTCAGCGCGTTCACCTGTGCCTGACCAACGGCGACTTCGGCCGTACGCACGTCGAGAATCGTTCCGGCGCCGACCTTCATCTTGGCATTCGCGAGATCGAGCTGGCCGGCCGCCGTCTCGACCAGCGTATCCTGCAACGCGGCCTGGGCCTGCGCCTGCAGAGTCGCGATGTACTGCGTCGTGACTTGCGACCGCAGCGCCTCCGACTGGCTGGTCACATCGGCTTCAGCCGCGGTCCGGCTGGCACGCGCCGACCGCGGTGCGAACGCGATCGCGCCGCTGATGTTGTAGTTGAGCCCGAGGCTGTACTGGGACTGCCGCGAATCCGCCGAGCCGCCGCCGAGCGCGACACCCTGGAAGATCTGCGTGCCTCCCTGCTGGTAGCGGGTGGTGAAGCTCGCGTTCGAGCTGGGCAGGAGCGCGGCCATGGTTTGCCGAACGCTCGTCTCGGCGGTGCGAACTGAATTCTGGACCTGCAGAAAGCCGGGGTTGTTACGCCGAGCCGTCGTGATGGCATCCTCGAGCGTCAGCGGAGTGCCTCCGGTGCCCGGTCTTGCCGCATTCGGTGCCACCTGGGCAAGAGTGAACTGCGCGGGGATCACCAGGGCCGCGATGAAGCTCAACGAACGCATGTGTGGGGGTCCTTTGGATGGGGTCTCGTGGGGGCGTACGGAGGGGGGACGAATCGAGTTTCAGGCAGGCTTCGCAATGCGGCGGCCGGGGCCCGCTCAGGGCTCCGGCCAAACCAACCACTTCCCGCTGGACCAGCCGCGACGAACGGGTTCCCGGGCTAGCCCGGCAAATCGTCGCGCGTGGCCTTTGTGCCCGACGCCTCTACCCGCAGCAACCGGCCAGCGGCATCCAGCCAGAAGTCACGCCGCAGCGCGCCACTCTCCATCGAGTAGTGTGTCGCCGTGACCGTGCGACCCGCGACCTGGATCGGCTCCATGCCGCGCGCCGTCACGGTATATGACACCGCATGGGCGCTTCGCGGATTGATCACCTGGGCACGGCCAGTCGCTTGCTTGGACAGCGCCACGAAATACGTCTCATGAAGGAGGTCGTCGTCGAGGATCAGGCTGCGGCCGCCCGAAAGCGGATACTCCCGCATCGACTCGTCGCCGCGCTGGTTCCTCGTCAACACCGACAACCGTCCCGTGGACGCCGCGGCGGTGATCTCCATGACCTTGGCACGGCCGTCCCAGACCGTCCTCGCGTACTCGACCGGCGTGCCGGAGGCGTCCGTGCGCAGTCGCGACGTGATCCGTTGGCCGCCCGACAGCAATTGGCCCGTCGCCTGAAGCACGTCGGTGTCGAGACGGACGATCTTGAACGTCTCGGTCTCGGTTTGGCCGCCCGGCCGCGTCACGGTGAACGCGCCTTCGTCAATGACCTGTCCCTGGCCAAAGGCGACACCAGCGCTGAGCAGGCTCAGCACGGCAGATGAGGTAAGGGAGCGCAGGCGCATGGTAAGTTTGATACCCGGTCCGGAACGTTCAGTTCATGACTCATCCGGCGGTGCGATGAACACGCGCTCCCGGACGCGCGAGAGGATCCGATCGTAAATCGCCCGCCCTTTTTCGGCGCCCGCCAGGGTCGGCCTGCCAATGGAGCCCGGGCTTGCCCGGGGAACGCGCAGCCAGCCCCGACGGTATCGTCTAAGCTCGTCGCGAGACATCATATAGTCCTGCGCGAGCTCGGTCCGAACCAGGGATGGGGCAATGTACAGCAGCAGCGAGGTGTCCACCTCGTCCCCGTGCATTGGCTCGGATTGACCCTCCAGGAGGTCCGAGAAGTCCACGCTGAAGATGTCGACCACCCGAACCCTGGCCCCGGACGTGATCACGGTCGAGAGCGCCTCGAGGTGCGGATCGTGTTCATGCGCGGTGAGCAGGATGAACTCGCAGATTCCCGTCGATTCCCAGGTGTCGATCAGGTCGTTGAGCATTCGGTGGAGTGTCTTCTTGCGTAGTGACGCGTTTCCCGCAAACCCACGCTCCGTCACCACATTGACTCCGTACTCCACGGTCGGCGCCAGCAGTACGCCTGCTTCCGCCGAGAGATCATTGGCGAGCCGCTCGACGATGATCGTGTCCGAGCCGAGCGGCAGATGGGGCCCGTGCTGCTCGCAGGTCCCAACGGGAACGATCAGCCGCGGATCCCGCCGAATCAGGGCGGCCACGTCCGCCGGACGCATCTCCTTCAGCCGGTGCGGCGAGAGCGCACCGTGGGGCGGGAGGGGCTGACTCATTACCAATGGGCAATCGGGTCGGGTCGCGGAAGCCACGCCGCCAAGGCAGGTGAGTGCGGGCGCGACGCCGCGACGGTGGACGTGGTGGGCCGTGGCCGCTGCCGCCGCGCTGCTCGCGGTGAGCCAATGGCTGCACGCCCCGAGCGTAGAGTATCTGGTCCCCGTTCTCATCGCCACCGTCGCGGCTGTGGCGACGTGCCTTCTCGTTACCGGCGCTCAGCGATGGTGGGCGGTTGGCTCGTGCGTCGGCCTGCTTGCAGCCGCCGCATTGGCAATCTCGGCCCAGCGACAGCTCTGGCTCGTCCAGCACGACTGGGAATCGTGGCGGCGCGCGGCGACTGTGGGTGGGCTCGATGCCCTGCGGCAGGGACTCGACCGCGCGACCGCCCGTTCGGCTGACGTGGCCCAACAGGCGCTCACGGCTGGAGCCGACCGGCGGACGGCATTCGATCGTCTGCATGCACTCGTCGATCACCACCCGGATGAGGGCGTCGTCGTCTACTCGGCTGACAGCGCTTTCGCATGGGCCGGGGCGCTGCACGCGCCGATCGACGAGCTGCACGACGGCACGAGCGTAGTGGCCACGCCGTTCTACCTGGCGCTCCAGACCGCGGTGCGGCGCGGTGACACGCGAGCCATTGGCATTTCGCTGATCGATGCGGCGCCGCCGGGCGACCGCCTCGCGTCGACGCTGGCCAAGCCCGTTGCCGCGGCGGCTCGGCTCGCGCGGTTTGTCTTCGCGCCGCCGAGCGACGTGGGGACCAGCTCCGACGTTCTCAGGTACGCCATCGGTGGCCGCCGCCTGTTCGACGTGAGGGCCGCCTCGCTGCTACAGGGCGAAGTGGCGCAGCACGTCACCGAAAGCGTCCGGGCGCGCGCCGGTGCTGCTTTCATGTTCGCGCTCGTCTGCTTCATCATCGGCGTATGGCGCGGCACTCGATTGATCTCACAGCGCGCGGCCGCGCTCGCGGTCGGTCTTGCTTGCACCGCGCTCGTGCCCTTGAGCCAATACTCGAACCTCACCCGTCTGTTCGACCCAGCGGTCTATTTCACTGGCGAAGGCGGGCCACTCACCGGCAATGCCGGCGCCCTGGCCGCGACGAGCGCGCTCGTGCTGCTCGGGGTGCTCACGGTCTATCGGCGCCACGGCCAAGGCGTTTCCCTCTGGACCGCCGCCGTCGCGATCCTGTTGGTCGCGGGTCTTGGCCCATTTCTGCTCCGCGACCTCGCTCGCGGCATTCAGCCGCCCGTGTCCGGCGTGGACGCCAGACTCTGGCTCATTTGGCAGATTCCGCTGTTTCTCGCCGCTACGGCGGTCTTGCTCGCCGGCACCGCGGCGGGCGGCGCGGTGCTCGGCGCGCGTCGCGGCGCGCCGCCCTGGATGGCGCCGGCGGTCGCCGGATTCGCCGGAGTTCTCGCGCCCGCAGTGTGGCAGGCGCCCGGGCGCTGGCCCTGGTGGTACACGATCGTGTGGATCGTGGGCATCGCACTCCTCGCTTTGAGCCGTCGAACGCGCTTCGTGATCCTGAGCGCCGCGACGGTCGCCGCGTTCGGCGCGACGACGCTGGTATGGGGCCGGACCGCCCGCGGCCGCGTCGAGGCCGCCGAGCGCGACCTCGCCAGTTTGAGCCAGCCGGACTCCGTTGCCTTCACGTTCCTGAATCGCTTGGGAATGAGTCTGGCGAGCGACGAGGCACCGTCCACCCGCCAATCACTGTTGCAGCATTACGTCGCGTCTGATATCGCCGCGGCGGGAAACCCGGTCGCGCTCTCCGCGTGGCCAACTGATTCCGGGCCGGTCGCGGAGTTTCGGACCGCCAACATTCCGAATCCTCGCCAGGCCGTTGCAGGCATCGTTGCACGGGCGCGGCAGGCGCGGATGGCGATCATCGAGCCCGTGCCGACGGATACCGCCGTGGAGATCGTCATGGCCGCGCCGGGCGCCGACAGCGGTGTCACGGCCGTGGTGCTCGCGCCGCGCAGTCGGCTCTTCCAAACGGATCCGTTCGCGCGACTGCTCGGTCTCGAGACCGATCCCGAAGTCGAGCCGCCCTACACGCTGCGACTTCGAGGAGGAATCGTCTCCCCGTCCGACACGAGCGGGATGACGTGGTGGCGCGAGGACAGCGAGTTGCACGGCGACTGGGTCGTGACCACCGGGCGCGCGGCCGCCTCGGCGCACGTCGAAGTCGAGCTGCGTCCACTCGATGCGCTGATCCAGCGCGGCGCGCTGATCGTGCTTCTGGACCTGGCGATCGTCGGTCTCCTGTGGCTCGCAAGCGTGGTCGCCGACGGTGGCGCGGGACGTTGGTTCCGCGCGCGACGGCGAACGTGGGGGCGGAGCTTCCGAGTGCAATTGACGCTCGCGCTGTTCGCCTTTTTCGTCATCCCCGCCATCGCCTTCGCCACCTGGTCGTACGGCCAGCTCGCGAACGATGCGACGCAGTCACGGGCGCTCGTCGTCAGCGAGGCCCTTCGCGCGCTTCCGACGTCGCCGGAAGTGCCGCTGGCGCTCGCGGCGGAGAGCGACCGTATCGACACGCCCCTCCTCCTGTATCGCGGCGGCGAACTGCACGAGGCGAGCGATCCACTATACGGGGACCTCGCGCCGATCGGGCGGTTTCTCCCGCCGCCGGTCGAAGTCACGCTCGCCGTGCGCGGCGAGGAAGCGGCGACCGAAGCGGAGCAAGTCGACGGCGCGAGGACGTTGTTCGGGTACCGTGTACTCACCGCGTCCGAATCGCCGTCACTCGTCGTCGCCGCACCGGCACGCGCCGCCGAGCTTCCACTCGGGAGGCGGCGGCGCGATCTGGGAATTCTCGTGCTGTTCGCGACAGCGATCGGCGCGTTGGGCGCGCTGTGGCTGAGCGGCGTTGCCGCGCGCCAGCTCGCGCGGCCGATTCGCACTCTGCGCGAGGCCGCGCTGTCGCTCGCCGCCGGCGTCAGGACGCCGCCGCTCGAGGGCGAGCCCACGGTCGAATTCAATCCGGTGTTCACGGCGTTTCGCCGAATGGCGGAGGATTTGAACTCCAGCCGTACGGCGCTCGAGGAGGCGCAACGTCGCACCGCCGCCGTGCTGCGAAACGTGGCCAGCGGTGTCGTCGCGGTCGATCTCGATCGTCGCGTCTCGCTGGCCAATCCGCGTGCCGAAGCATTGCTCGGCGGCCGGCTGCCATCGGGCACGCCGCTCGAGTCGGTGGCGCCGCGGCCGGTCGCGCCGCTCGTCGAACGATTCCTCGCGTCCGGACGCGACGAAGAGGAATTCGAGCTGTCGCTGGAGCAGCAGCAGCTCCGCGGCACGCTCACGCGCCTCGCGCGCGGCGGCGCCGTTCTCACCCTCGACGACGTGACTGAGCTCGCGCGGGCCCAACGCGTGCTCGCCTGGGGCGAAATGGCGCGGCAGGTCGCGCACGAGATCAAGAATCCGTTGACGCCGATACGGCTGGGCGTGCAGCACCTCCGGCGCGCGCGCGCCGACAGCCGCGTCGACTTCGACCGAGTGCTCGATCAAAACGTGAATCAGATTCTCGCCGAGATCGACCGGCTCGACGAGATTGCGCGCGCGTTCAGCCGCTACGGCGCGGGACCAGGCGAACGCGAGCGAGCGACGGTGATCGACGTCGCGGCCGTCGTGCGCGAGGTCGTATCCCTGGAGCAGATGGGCGAGGACGGCGGCGTCGTGTGGCGCGAGTCGGGAGTCGACACGCCGGTATTTGGCATGGGACGCGCCGACGAGCTGAAGGAGGTTCTACTCAACCTCCTGGAGAACGCTCGCCATGCGCAGGCAACGGATGTCTCGATCACGGTCTCGAGGAATGGTGACGGAGGTGCATCTCACGCAACGATCACCGTTCGTGACGATGGCCACGGCATTCCGCCCGACGTCCTGCCGCGCATCTTCGAGCCGCACTTCTCGACCCGCACGAGCGGCAGCGGCCTGGGACTCGCCATCAGCCGACAGCTGGTCGAAGGGTGGGGCGGATCGATTTCCGTCGAGAGCACGCCGGGGCAGGGGGCTGTGGTCACGCTGACGTTGCGCGGGCCGTCGACCTCCTGACCGCCCTTCAGGACGTCACTCGGTACGCTTGTCGTCCGCGGTGCTGGCGCCGAGCATTCTCACGGTTTTGATATTCACGAACTCTCGGATGCCGAACGCGCTCAGCTCGCGGCCGTAGCCCGACTTCTTTACGCCGCCGAACGGGAATCGTGGATCCGATGCCACCATGCCGTTGATGAACACGCTGCCCGCATCGAGCTCGCGCGCGAACCGCTCCATCTCGCCGCGATCCCGCGTCCAGGCCGCGGCGCCGAGCCCGAACCGGGAGTCGTTCGCGATCGCGATGGCGTGGTCGACGTCGCGCGCGCGAACGATCGCCGCCAATGGCCCGAACGTCTCCTCGCGCAGCGCCGGCGAGTCGGATTGGAGATCGGTCAACACCGTCGGCTCGTAGAAGAATCCAGTCCCCGGCCCCGGTCGGCCGCCGAGCAGCAAGCGTGCCCCTCCTGCCACGGACCGCCGCACCTGGTCGTCGACATCCTCGCGGATTTGCCTCGTCGCGAGCGGGCCCACGTTGGTCGCCGGGTCCATCGGGTCGCCGACCACCAGCGCGCGCATCCGCTCGACGAACCGGTCGATGAACTCATCGGCAATCGACTCGGCGACGATGAAGCGCTTGGCGGCGATGCACGACTGGCCGTTGTTGATCGTACGGGCCGTCACCGCCGTCTTTGCGGCGGCGTCGAGGTCGGCACTCGGCATGACGATGAACGCGTCACTGCCTCCGAGCTCGAGCACCGTCTTCTTCACGTGCTCGCCAGCCGTCATGGCGATGCTCCTGCCCGCCTTTTCACTGCCCGTGAGCGTCGCGGCCGCCACGCGGTCGTCGACGAGCAATCCCGCCACCGCGTGCGCGCCGACCAGAAGCGTCTGAAAGACTCCCTCCGGCGCTCCGGCATCCTTGAACAACTGCTCGAGCGCGAGGGCACACTGTGGAACGTTGGACGCGTGCTTGAGGAGCCCGACGTTTCCCGCCGCGATCGCCGGTGCCGCAAAGCGGATCACCTGCCAGAACGGGAAGTTCCACGGCATCACCGCCAGCACGACGCCGAGTGGCTCGAACGTCACGAAGCTCCGTTCGCCGTCGACGCTGACCGGCTGGTCGGCGAGAAGGCGCGGCGCGCATTCGGCGTAGTAGCGGCACGCGGTCGCGCACTTCGCGGCTTCGTCGATCGCCGCCTTGATGGTCTTGCCCATCTCGAGCGTCATGAGACGCCCGTATTCCTCTTTGCGCGACTCGAGCAGTTGGCCCGCACGTGCGACCACGGCGCAACGTTCCTCGATGGGCGTGCGCCGCCAGCGCTCGGCGGCGCGACGCGCGAGTTCGAGCTTCTGTTCGATCTCGAGCGGTGTCAGCTCGTCGAACGACCGGATGCGCTCACCGGTCGCGGGATTGACGGTCTCGATCGCCATCCGAGTGTCTCAGGCAGTGTAGAGCGAGTCTCCAGTCCATGCGACTCCCGCGCCATCGCCGCCGAGCCACCGCCGCCACCACGGTAATTGCCGTTCGCGCTCGAAGATCGCCTGCACGGCCTCGCGCCACGCCGTCTGCATGGCGGCCGCATCCTCGAACCGTTCCTCGGGCTTGGACGAGAGGCCTCGGGCCAGCCACGCGGCCAGCTCCGGCTGATAAGCCGAGAAATCGAGCTCGCCATGCAACTGCCGGGCGAGAATCGCCGCGCTGTCGCGCTCGCCGAAGGGCGGCGTACCGCTGAGCGCGAACGCGACGATGGCGGCGAGCGAGAAGCAGTCGGCAGCGGTGTTCTGCTCTTCACCGAGAAGTTGCTCCGGCGGCGCGAACGCCGGCGTGCCGGAAGCGCCGGCCGCCTCTTCGCCCGTGACGTTCGCGATTCCGAAATCGGCGAGCCGCCAGCGACGGTAGCGATCGATGAGCACGTTCTCGGGCTTGAGATCGCGATGGACGATGCCGACAGCGTGCGCTGCGGCAAGCCCGTTCAGCACGAAATCGACTTGCGGCGCGATCTCGGTGAGCGGTCGCGGTCCCGTGCGCGCGACGAGATCGGCCACCGAACCGCCTTCGGCGAGCTCCATCGTGTACCACGACACGTCGGCGCGGCTGTCCCAGTCGAAGATCGGAACGATGGCCGGGTGCGCGAGCTGCGCGGCGAGCTTGGCCTCGCGCCGGAACCGTCCGACGATGCGCTCGTCGCGCGCCACGTGCGGGTGAAGCAGCTTGAGGGCCACCTCGCGGCCGAGCGTGAGATCGCGCACGCGCCACACGGAACCGAACGAGCCGCTGCCGAGCGATGCCAGCACCTCGTAGTCGTCGGCGAGAGCCCAGCGCAACCGCGCTTCGGCTGATTCTGTCGCGCGCACCCCGCCGGGCTCGTCGCCCGCGAGCGCGACCATCGTGCGACCGCCAACCACACGATCGACCGCGCGCAGGAGCGCGGTCATAGTGGGGAACCGCTCCGACGGATCGGGTCTGAGCGCGCGATCGATGATCACGGCGATCGACTGTGGACAATCGGGGCGCAGCAGCTGGATCGGCGGGACCTCGCGCGACGGCGGCGTTTCACCGGTGAGCGTCGCGAAGCACGTCGCGGCCAGCTGCCATTGATCCGACAGCGGCGTCGGCGTCCAGTGCCCGTCCGACCATTCGTTGGGCACCGGCATGTGTCGAAAGTTCGGCGCGAGCCCGGGTGGGATCTCGGAAACGGGGATGACCCACTGCCACCCCATCACCCACAGGCGGCCCATTGGTGTCGTCCACACGGTCTCCGGCGACAGACACCCGTGCACCGCTCCCAGATCGTGCAGGTAGCTCAGCGCGGACCCGATCTCGCGCATCACGCGCAGCGCGCCCGGGAGGTCCTCGGTGCCCATACGGCTCAAACGTGACGCGAGAGTTTCGCCGGCGATCCAGCGCCGAAGGTAGCCGGGACCTCGGCGCGACTCCGAGAACTCAGCCCAGTAGTGATACGTCGTGGGAACGGCGGGATGATTCCGATGCGCGAGGTGCTTCGCCTCGGCTTCCAGCCAGGCGTAGTGGGCCGGATCCGTCACCGTGACCAGCGACAGTGAGCGATCGAGCGCGTCGATGATCTCCTGGTAGTGACGGTGTTGGCCGAGAACGCCTTCCGTGCCCCATCGCCAGGCTGGCGGGAGCTGCCATTCCCGGAGGTGCTCGGGCAGCTCGTGCGTGGTGGTGTACATCCCGCCGGTGTTCATCGTCGCAGAACCTCTCGCCTCACATCTTGGATTCGGACAGAATCTTCTCGGCTGCCGCGGCGAATTCCGGAACGAGCGCGACGTCGGGCAGCACGCTCACGTCCACCTGACGGACGGAAAGCGGTGTTTTTCCCTTTTGGGCCGAGGATGCGAGCGATGGCACGTGAAGCGTGACCGAAACGACGCGCCAGAGCGTGCTCGGCCGCGACATTTCGCCCTGTTCGTCCAGCGTGTCCAGTTGCAGGACTTCGCCCCGAGCGGGTACCACCGCGCTCTGGCACTCGGCGAGCACCTGGTCCCGATCGTGACGAACCACACGCAATGTGACCATCGGACGCTCACGGTGGGCGGGGAACGGGTGAGGCACGCGGTCGCGCCGCGTTCGTCTGCAAGCTATTCAGCGCCCCGATGCTTAACCAGCGCGCCACTGAAACCCGGCGGTGTCCGTGACGTATGTTGATATGCGCGTGCGCGCGTCACATGCGTCACTCGGAGGAACGCCGTGCTTCACCTCATCGCTTCACTTGCCGGAATCGCGGTCACGCTAGGCGCGACGATGTTCGGCTACTGGCAAGCGCGCCAATTCACGCAGAACAAGCTGCGGTACGTCGATGCCGTGCATCGAGGCGGTATCGCCCTTCTTGCCGGCCTTGGCGCGGCCCTCGTGGCGGCTCCAATCGTGTGGCTGCTGCCGCTCGTCGGCGGCGGGACGGCGATTCTGTTCGGGGCCGGCGTAGCGCTCGGCGTTTCGTCAGGCGCGCGCGAGATTCGCAAGCGCATCAGCGCCGGCTGAGCTGATCGAGCATCTGGCGACGGCTGTCGCCGCATGGCAAACTTCGCGGGCCCAGCTCACCCCGGAGTTTCGCGATGCGATTCAGCGTTGCCACGCTCGCAACGATCCTCGTTCCGACCGTTCTCGCCGCGCAGGCGCAGCAAGGCGCCGCGCTGCGTCCAGAGCAACAGCTCGCGCACGACATTTACAAGGAGCTCGTCGAGATCAACACGGCGGACTCCGTCGGTAGCACAACCGTAGCCGCCAACGCGGTCGCGAAGCGGTTTCGTGACGCCGGCTTCCCCGAATCCGACATCTTCCTCGGTGGCCCGCGTCCTGAGAAGTGGAACATCGTCGTGCGCTATCACGGAAAGGGCGCGCGCAAGCCGCTCTTGCTCCTCGCGCATCTCGACGTCGTACAGGCGCTCAAGAAAGACTGGTCGCCGGACCTCGATCCGTTCACGTTCACCGAGCGCGACGGCTACTACTACGGTCGCGGTACCGGTGACGACAAGGCGATGGCGTCGATCTTCGTCGCCAACCTGCTGCGCTACAAGCGAGAAGGCTACGTCCCCGACCGCGACCTCATTCTCGCGCTCACCGCGGACGAAGAGGGCGGCGGCTCGAACGGCGTGCGCTGGCTCCTCGCCAACCACAAGGAGCTGATCGACGCGGCATATGCGTTGAACGAGGGCGGCGGTGGTGCGCTACGCGACGGCAAGCCGTTCATCAACGCCGTGGGCGCGGCGGAAAAAGTCTCGGCGAACTTCACGGTTTCGACGGCGAACCGCGGCGGCCACTCGTCGGTTCCGCGCGACGACAACGCCATCTACCAGCTCGCGCAGGCGTTGACGCACGTTGCGACGCTGCAAATGCCCGTCATGCTCAACGAGGTGACGAAGGCATACTTCACGCGCACGGCAGACATCGAGACACCCGAGATGGGCAAGGCGATGCGGGCGATCGTCGCCAATCCCAACGACGCGGCGGCCGCGGCGACGATCTCGCGCGACCCGCGATATCGATCGATGCTCCGCACCACCTGCGTGGCGACGATGCTCTCGGGTGGCCACGCGCGCAACGCGCTGCCGCAGGCAGCGACGGCGAACGTGAACTGCCGCTTGGCGCCGGGTCACGATCCGGCCGACGTTCGTGCGCGCATCGTCGATGCGATCGCCGACACGGGCGTCAGCGTGTCGCGCGCGCCCGTCATGGAGCACGCCTCGCCGTCGCCGCTCACGCCCGAGGTCATGCGGCCCGTCGAGAAGCTCACACGTGAGATGTTCGGGCCGAACGTCGCCGTGATTCCGACCATGGGCACCGGCGCCACCGACAGCAAGTGGCTCCGCGCCGTAGGGATTCCGGGATATGGCGTCTCGGGCCTGTTCAGCGATCCCAACGACAACCGCGCTCACGGCCGGGATGAGCGCGTGCTCATCAAGTCGTACTACGACAGCCAGGATTTCCTGTATCGCCTCGTGAAGGAACTGTCGTCGGGCACGGTGGTGCCGTAACGCATCTGGCCGAAGACATGCCACGATCGACGGTCCGAGCCGCGGCGCGAGCGCAGGGTTGCGCTTGCGCCGCGGTCGTATTCCTCCTGCTCGCCAACAGCGTCCGTGCGCAACCGCGCGACACGCGCGACGACGGTTGGCGCGACACGACGCACCACACGGCGGGCATGGTGCGTGTCGCGCCTGGCGTGCGGCTGCACTATCTCGACTTCGGCGGCCACGGCCCGACCGTCGTGCTGTTGGCCGGGCTCGGAAACACCGCGCATGCCTACGACGACTTCGCGCCGCGCCTCACCGACAGTTATCACGTCATTGCACTGACCCGTCGCGGCTTCGGCGAATCCGATCACCCGAAATCCGGATATGACACGCGCCGGCTCGTCGAGGATGTTCGGCGCGCACTCGATGCGCTCGGGCTGGACCGCGTGTCGCTGATCGGGCACTCCATCGCCGGCGAGGAGCTGACTCGATTCGCCGTGACGTACCCGGAGCGCGTCGACCGTTTGGTCTATCTCGATGCGGCATACGATCGCATCGTGCTCAATGACGCGCTCGACGCGTTGTTCCCGGTGCCGCCCGACGTGCCGCCTGTGCCGCAGCCCGCCGCTGCCGACACCGCGACGCCCGCGGCGTACGTGGCATTCGTGCATCGCACGCGCGGCGTGGACATTCCGGAAGCCGACATCCGGACGCGCTTTCGATGCGATGGCTGGCGCGAGGAAGCGACGTTCGCGTACCAGACGATCGCCGCGGAGCATCCCGCCTATCGGCGTCTGCGCGCGCCGGCGCTCGCCATCTACGCCGTCACCGATTCGGTGAGCCAGCTCGAGCCATGGCAACGCACGGACACGCTGCACGTCGAGGGTCTTCGGGATCTCGTGCGCGGTGTCGGCGTCGCCACCGCGCGATCACGCGCCTTGTTCAGGACCCAGGTTGCGCACGGCACCGTACTGGAGCTCCACGGGGCGCACCACTGGATCTTCATCAGCAACCGGGATCAGGTCCTCGCGGCGATTCGAGAGTTCTTATCGCGGCCAGACTGAGGGTTCCGACGCGCCACGAGCCGGGATTGAACTACTCAACGCAGAGGCGCAGGGGCGCGGAGGCGCAGCGGGCTCCGTACGCCCTCGGGCTGCGTCCTAGCATGGATGCATCTACGATTTGGGATACGGATGCTACGGATGAAACGGATCCTGCGGATCGCTCGGCGTGGCGCGACAAGTTCTCTCGTCACGAGCCCGGACGATCTTTCTTTGGCACTGCCGCTCGGGATGCCATGAGAAGCCACCCGAGCGGCCGTTCCCAAGAAAAATCCCGGCACGTTGGGCGTCGAGCTCTCGCACCACCGGGACCGATCCGAAAGATCCGTTCCATCCGTAGCATCCGTATCCCAAACCGTAGATACTTCCACGCCAGAAATCGGGCCAAATGCCCACGGAGCCCGCTGCGCCTCCGCGCCCCTGCGCCTCTGCGTTGTGTAGTTCAATCCCGGCTCGTGGCGCGGCGAACCGTACACCGGAGCCGCGTCGCGCCGTCAGTCGACGAATCGCGTGCGCTGATCCTCGCTCGGAATCACGCACACCGGCGCGCCGCGCACGAGCTTGTGCCGGTGTCGCGCCACGAAGTCGTACACCGCGTCGCGCAGCGGGCGGGGGACGAGGGCGCCGAGCCATGCGAGCACCTGCCACGAGCCGCCGAGATACCGCAGCACACGCAGCACCGCCGACGAGCGCACCAGAATGACGTCGCGTCCGCCTGGCGACGCCGGCTCGTACCATATCACGGAATCCACCGCGTCGAGGCCCGCATGCCGGCCGCGAACGCCGGTTCCCGTGGGCCCCTGTAATGACGCGAAGCGCAGCGTACGGCTCCGCCGATCGTGCTCGAGCACGAACTGCACGCTCTCGGCGCAGAAGCCGCAGCTCCCGTCGTAGAGCAGCATCGCCGAACCGTCGCTCATCATTCCTCGCACGATTCCTTGCCGCCGCGCATCAACGGCCCGCCTGGCCGCGTGCCGCGCGCGGGCGAACGAGCTTCTCGGCGGTGTGCGTCGCCGAGACGCGCGCGACCTTGGTGTACCTGAGCCCCAGCGCCTTGGCGCGCGCAAAGATGGTCGTATCGGCCAGGCCCTCAACGCCCTTGCGATGCACGACCCAGATCGCGCCGTCGTCCACGATCGCTGCGGCGGCGCGATCCACGCGATCGAGCTGGCTCTCGGATTCGACGCCGGCGAATACCACGTCGCATCCGCTGGCCGTACGTCCGCGCGCGATCCGCGTGGTTCGCTCCTCGAGCTCGGACTCGAGGGTCGCGTCGGTCGCGCCAAGTAGCCAGACCTTCGCGTTCGGCTTCACGTCGAGCTTGTCGATGAGGCGCTTTGGAGCTTCCTCGAGCTTCTCCTGCCAGCGGACCGCGGCGTCGGCGCCGAGCGTGAGTGTGACGACTGCGCTCGGCGCGGTGATCGAGACGACGCCGTCACGGCGCGTGACGCGTTCGATCGAGCTCCGCGGCACGCGAATGCGGGCTTCGCCGCGCACGATCAGCTCGTCCGTCTCGAGCAGGACTTTGCCTTGCGCCTCGCGCACCGTTCCCGTGTGGTCGTCGACGCGCACGTGACACGTGGTTTCATGGCCCATGAGCATCTCCCGTTGCCGGGACGACAGTGGGCGCCGCGTCGCCCCCGAACCGGCGGGCGAGCGCGCGAAGATAGCCGTCGATGGTCTTCGTGTGGCCCATGATGAAACGTGACACGAACCGGAAGACCGGGTTGTACACGGAGCCGCGCTCGATGATCGTCACGCGGCTCTCCGCGGCACCCTCCGGCTCGATGCGGTATTCCCACGACCCGCCAAAGGGCAGTCCCTGGTCGGCGATTCGCGCCACCAGTCGGCGGGGCGGCTCATACGCTTCGACTACGTAGGTGATCGTCCCATTGCCGCCCTCTTCGCGCCACGACGGCCCCGACGGCGTCGCGGGCAGCACCTCGACCCGCTTCACCTCCGATCGCCACCGTGGAAATTCCGCCGGCGTGGTGAGCGCGGCCCACACCGACTCCGGCGACGCCGGAATGCGTGCCGACATCGCGGCAGTGTGATCGCGCGGCAGCGCAGCGCCGACGATCGCCACGAGCAGCACGATCGCGACGAGGCTCCCGCCGACGATGAGCGCCCATTTCATGGACCGACCTCCCCGGGCATGAGTCTTCAGCATCAAACTAAAACGACCCCCCGGCCCGGCGACGATCCGATGTCGCTGGCAGCCGCATGATGATGGCAGAGAGCGAAGCCAGCGTACCATCGGCGTCATGCTTGCCGCCATCCGGTCCGCCGCCGTCTTCGGAATCGACGCATATGATATCTGTGTCGAAGTCGACGTCGCGCCCGGGCTTCCGCATTGGACGATCGTCGGATTGCCGGCCGGCGAGGTGAAGGAGAGCCGGGAGCGCGTGACCGCGGCCCTGGCAAACTCCGGGTTCAGCGTGCCGTCGCGGCGCGTCACCGTGAGTCTGTCCCCCGGCGATACGAAGAAAGCCGGCACCGGCTTCGACCTCCCCATCGCTGTCGGGTTGCTTGTCGCTCTCGGCGCGCTGCCGGCGGCGTCAGTGGATGGACTCGTGTTCCTCGGCGAACTGGGTTTGGACGGCGCCATTCGCGGGGTGCGCGGCGTACTGTCGGTGGCGCGCCACATCGCGCCGTGCGGCGTGCGCGCCCTCGTGCTCCCGCCCGCGAACGTGAACGAAGCCGGGCTCGTGCGATCGTTGGTGTTGTCGGCGCCGTCGACGCTTCGAGATCTGGTGGACTCGCTCGGGGCTGACACGCTGGTCCGCGCGATCCCGAGTGAGCTCAGTCCCGGCCGCGCCGACGCGGACGATTTTGCCGACGTCATCGGCCAGGAGAGCGCCAAGCGCGCGCTCGAGATCGCAGCGGCCGGCGGGCATGCGTGTCTCTTGATTGGCCCACCGGGCGCCGGCAAGACGATGCTCGCGCGGCGGCTGCCATCCATTCTGCCGGCGCTCACGGAGGACGAAGCGCTCGAGGTGACGGCGATCCACTCCGTTGCCGGACTCCTCTCGCCTTCGGGCGCGTGCGCGGCGTCGCGACCGTTTCGAGCGCCGCATCACTCGATTTCATCGGCCGGTCTCGTGGGCGGCGGTGGCGTGCCACGGCCGGGCGAGGTGAGCCTGGCGCATCGCGGCGTGCTCTTTCTCGACGAGCTGCTCGAGTTTCCGCGGGGCGCCCTGGAGGCGCTCAGGCAGCCGCTGGAAGACGGGCGCGTGGTGATCGCGCGCGCGGCGCAGAGTGTGGCATTTCCCGCGCGATTCTCGCTCATCGCCGCGATGAACCCTTGCCCGTGCGGCAACGCGGGCGAGCCAACGCGGGTCTGCGTGTGCGCGGAGTCGGAGATCGTGCGTTACCGGGCGCGGCTCTCCGGCCCGCTCGCCGACCGCATCGACATGCACGTCACGCTGAGCGCTGTGCCCGTGCAGTCGATTCAACGCGCGAGCGACGGTGAGTCATCGTCGGACATTCGTGCGCGCGTCGAGCGGAGCCGCGAACTGCAGCGCCATCGCTTTGCGAGGTCGCGCGGTGTGGCGTGTAACGCCCATGCGCCGGGTCGATGGCTCCTGTTGCACGGCGGGCTCGAGTCCGCAGCCCGTGAGCTGTTGGCCTCCGCCATGGACACGCTCAAGCTTTCGGCGCGGGGATATCATCGAGTACTCCGAGTGGCACGTACGATTGCCGACCTCGAGGAGAGCGATCGCGTCGCGGCGGCGCACGTCGCCGAGGCGCTGCGATACCGCCCGAGGTGAATAGGAGGAACGAGAGCCTCGGCGGGCTCTCTGATACGCGTCGCTATTGCGTCGGTGGCGTGCATTCCTGCGGAACTGTCGGTGCGTCCGGATCCAGCACCGACTCGCCCGAAGCACGCACGCACCCGATTAGCTTTCCCGCATGCTGAATCGCGCCATGCCCGGCCTCATCGATGCCGCGATCGACAAGGAGCATCGCCTCGTGGAGTGGCTGGCCGAACGAGGTTCCATCGCCATCGGCTACAGCGGCGGCGTCGATTCGGCGTACCTGGCCGCGGTTGCGGTGGAAGCGCTCGGCGCCGATCACGTGCTCGGCATCATCGGCCGGAGCGCGTCGTATCCCGACAGCCAATGGCAGAGCGCCAGAACCGTGGCGACGCAGATCGGCCTCCCCGTAATCGAGATCGACACGGACGAGCTGAACGATCCCCGCTACGCCGCCAATCCGACCAACCGCTGCTACTTCTGCAAGACCGAGCTCTGGTCCCGCCTCGTTCCCGTCGCGCGCGAACGCGGGATCGACACGGTCGTCGACGGCACGAATGCCGACGATGTGCACGACTACCGCCCCGGCGCACAGGCGGCCCGCGAGCACGGCGTGCTCTCGCCGCTCGCCATGTTCGAGCTGACAAAGGCCGACATTCGCGAACGGTCGCGCGCCCGCGGACTTTCCACGTGGCGCCAACCTTCCTCACCGTGCCTGTCGTCGCGGATCCCCTACGGCACTCCGGTCACCGTGGTGCGCCTCAAGCGGGTCGAACGGGCCGAAGCTGCCTTGCGTGCGCTCGGCATCGAAGGCGACCTGCGCGTTCGGCATTTTGGCGAGCTGGCGCGAGTCGAGCTCGCGCAAGCCGAGTTGGGACGGTGGTCGGGTTCGGACGAGCGCGCGCGTCTCGAGTCGGCTGTGATCGACGCCGGCGGCTATACGCGAGTCGAGCTCGATCCGCGCGGCTTCCGGTCGGGCGCGCTCAACGAGGCCATCGCTCCGCGTGCGGCTCTTTCTGGCGATTAACCTCGCGCTCGACGTTCGTCGCGACATCCTGGATGCCACGATGCCGCTCCGCGACATCGCGCCCGAGCTCTCGTGGCTCGACGAGCCCCGGCTTCACCTCACCCTCAAGTTCCTCGGCGAGCAGCAGCCAGAGCGCCTCGCCGCCATCGAGTCGACCATCACTGCCGTCGCCGCCCGCCATCGCGGCCTCGTGATGACCCTCGGCGGGGTCGGCGCATTCCCGAACTTTCGTCGAGCTCGCATCGTATGGATGGGGGTCGAGCAGGACCCACGCCTCGAATTGCTGCATCACGACGTCGAGGTGGCATACGAGGCGCTTGGCTTCGAGCTCGAGGGCAGGCCGTTCCGCCCGCACCTCACGCTCGCGCGGGCCAAGCACACGCTGCCCGAGGAGCAGTTGCGCAAGCTGGCTCGAGCGGCAAGGCGAATTGACTATCGGACGGAGTGCATCGTGCAATCGGTCGATCTCATGCAAAGCGAGCTTCTTCCCGCCGGCGCGGCGTATCGGCAATTGGTCGCGGCGCCGTTGCGGAGCGATTGAGCCATGGGGTGCATCGCCCGCCTTGGCTGCCTGTTCGTGGTCGTGTGCCTGGCCATCCTCGGCTGGTTCACGCGCGATCTGTGGCTCCCCGATCGGTTCCGAACCCATCCGTCCACCGCGAGCGTCTTGGCGTGGCAGCCGCTGTCCGAGGCGGGCGCCGACAGCACGCGTGCAGCACTCACCAAGCTGAGTCAGCCGCGCGGTCCGGTATTCCAGACCCTTTCGGGCGCGGCCGTGGCGTCGTACGTGTTCCGTGAGGTCGCGCGGCAGCTGCCGCCCTCCACCGACAGCGTCCAGGCGATGGTCCAGGGCGATCGCATGTCGATGCGCGCCAGCGTCGACATGTCCGAGCTGCGCGGGCTGGGAGGGGCAATCGGCATGCTCGGCGGACGTGAGCGCGTGCAGCTCACCGGCACGCTGCGCCTGGCCTCGCCGGGGCTCGCCGAGTTCCAGGTGCAGCAAGTGCGGATCGGCGAGCTCCCGCTGCCGCGCGGGATGATCCCGACCCTGATTTCGCGTTTCTCGCGCGCGCGGCGCCCGGCGGAACTCGATGCCAACGCACTCCCGTTGCCGATCCCACACTACGTGGGCGACATTCGGGTGGCGAACGGCAGGATCACCTTGTACAAGAACACGCAATGACCACGGCACGCCGCATCCTGATCGTCGACGACGAGCAGGGCATTCGTGCAGCGCTCGGGCAGTTGCTCGAGTTCGAGGGCTACGAGGTGCGCGCGGTCGGCAACGCCGTTGACGCGATCGCCGAGTATCAGAAGCAGCGTCCGGATCTCGTATTCCTCGACGTGAAGATGCCGGGCATCGACGGCGTCGAAGCGCTCAAGAAGCTCAAGGAACTGGACGAGAGCGCGATCATCGTGATGATCAGCGGGCACGCGACCATCCAGACCGCGGTCGAGGCCACGCAGCTTGGTGCCTACGACATCCTCGAGAAGCCGCTCGATACCGACCGCATTCTGGTCACGCTCCGAAACGCGCTGCAGCACCTGGATCTGCACGAGGAGAACGCGCGCCTGCGCGAGACGATTCAGTCGCGCTACGAGATCGTGGGCAAGTCGTACGGCATCCGCGCGGTGATCGACAAGATCGAGCGCGTGGCCAAGACGCCGGCGCGCGTGTTGATCACGGGCGAGAATGGCACCGGCAAGGAGCTCGTGGCGCGGGCGATTCACGCGCAGTCCACGCGCGCTGACGGACCGTTCGTCGAGGTCAACTGCGCGGCCATTCCAAGCGAGTTGATCGAGAGCGAGTTGTTCGGTCACATGAAGGGCTCGTTCACCGGCGCCGTGGCCGACAGGGCGGGGAAGTTCGAGCAGGCGCATGGCGGAACGCTGTTTCTGGACGAGGTGGGGGACATGAGCCTCGCCGCGCAGGCCAAGGTGCTGCGCGTTCTCCAGGACGGAGTGGTGAGCCGGATTGGCGGATCGAAGCCGGTGGAGGTAGACGTTCGCGTCCTTGCCGCGACCAACAAGCGCATCGAGAACGAGATCGCCGAAGGCCACTTCCGCGAGGACCTCTACTATCGCCTGAACGTGGTGCCGATTCACGTTCCGCCATTGCGGGAACGTCGCGAGGACATTCCGCTGCTCGTCGCGCACTTCGTGGGCGTGCTGACGCACGTCGACGGCATGGCGCCGCGAACGATCGCGCCGGAAGCCGTGCAACGCCTGGCCCAGCTCGAGTGGCCAGGGAACGTGCGCGAGTTGCGAAACACGATCGAGCGTCTGCTCATTCTGTCGTCCGGGCCGCGGATCACGGCGGAAGACGTCGCGCGCCTCGTCGGCACCCGCGACACCGAGCAGGCGGGTCTCGGATCGCTGCTCGACTGCAAAACGTTCGAGGAGTTCAAGCACGCGGCCGAGCGCGCGTTCCTGCTCGCCAAGCTGAGAGAGTTCGACTGGAACGTGTCGGAGACGGCGCGCGGGCTCGACATGCCGCGGTCGAACCTCTACAAGAAGATCGAACGCTACGGTCTCACACGGGAGAGCGTCGGCTGATGGTGGATCGCAACTGGGACAAAGAGCTGGCCAA
>DATJHY010000274.1:0-5661 GCA_035493635.1 Gemmatimonadaceae bacterium
TGCGAAGGATGGCCGCATTCTCTACAGCTATCGCGATCCGAACTACCCGGGTGGTGCGCCGCTCGCTGTGGATCTCACCGGGGACGGCGTGGACGAGCCGATCTTTTTCTCGATCAAGTTTCCGGCCGCGCAGGGCGCCAACGTGTATGTGCTCCACTTGCCGTCGCACAAGCTCGTCTCGCACGGCGTGGCGGCGAATCTCTGGAGCACGCCAACGGTCGCCGACGTTCGCGGGACGGGGAAGCTCGAGCTGGTCGCGCTGTCGTGGACCGCGGGACGCGAGGGGGGCACGATGGCGCATCCGAACGTCAACTGGCAGCTCCAGCGGCTGGATCTCTCGGCGAAGACACCGGCGGTGCGGAGCTGGGCGGCGTACATGGGCACGGCGGGCGACGGCCAGTATCACGAGTCCAATGAGGCTCCTGTAAAGCGTGTCTCTCAAAGATCTGCCGAGGTGACGAGATGAGCCGAGATGAGTCGCGGCCGGAGAGGGAGGGAAGGATCGGCCGGCGCGAGATGCTGGGGACGGTGGCCAAGTCTGCCGCGGCTATCGTCGTGGCGCACCCGGTCTTGCGCACGACGATCCTGCCGAATGGCGGGTCGCTGCGCCGACGAGGAGGGTCGCTCGCGGCGGTGAACGGCGTGGCCGGTATCGACCGCGTCGTCGTACTGCCTGGCAAGACCTACCTTCGCGGATGGGCAGGCTATGGCGAGCCGCCGCGTCGTGGTCCACGGCGGCCGACTCCTGCCGACTCGACGCCTCCGGCGCCGACCGGGCCACCACCTAAAGTCACGTGGCGCAAGCGCTCAGGGCCGGGCCGCGTCAGCTTCGCCGACGCGGCCGCGCTCACCACCACGGCGACGTTCGGCGCGCCGGGCACCTTCGTGCTCGAGTTGACCGCGAACGACGGCCAGGCGACCGCATCGTCGACACTCACCGTCAGAGTTGAGACGCCACCGCCCGAGCGGCAGCTCGACGTCGTCCACATGCGACGCTGGTCGGTCGATAGTCAACTGTGGAACGATCGATACCGCGCGCTGATCGTCAACTGGATCCCGCACTGCATCGCGCAGCTCGAGCGCACGGACTTGCCGACTGGCGGCTTGGACAACTTCATCGAAGCCGGCAAGAAGTTGCGCGGCGAGCCATTTGGTCAGCACAAGGGCTACGTGTTCGCGAACGCGTACGTGCACAACGCCGTCGAGTCGATGTGCATCGCGCTGATGCTCGATCCCAAAGGCGACGCAGAGATCGCGAACGCGCAGAGTCATATGCGCGAAACGCTCGACCGGTGGATCCCGATCATTCTCGGCGCGCAGGAGCCGGATGGCTACATGCAGACCGCGTTCACGCTTCCCCGCGTGAGCAATGCCGGCGGCGATCGCGACGGCGGGTCATTCAACCACTGGGAGCGCCGTGCCGATCACGAGGGCTACACCGCGGGGTATTTCCTGGAGTCGGCCATTGCGCATTACATAATGAACAACAAGCAGGACGCGCGACTGTACAACGCCGCCAAGAAGCTCGCGGATTGCTGGTACGACAACCTCGGTCCCGCGCCAAAGAAACCGTGGTACGACGGACACGAGGAGATGGAGCAGGCGCTCGTGCGATTCGGCCGCTTCGTGAACGACAACGAGGGCGCGGGGAAGGGGCAGAAGTACATCGACCTCGGCAAGTTCCTGCTGGACTGCCGGTACAACGCCGCGCGCAACGAGCGCGAGCGGTCGGAGTACGACCAGAGCCATCTACCGGTCGTCGAGCAGTACGAAGCCGTGGGCCACGCCGTGCGCGCCGTGTACGCGTACTCCGCCATCGCCGACGTCGCGATGGAGACGCATGACCCGGACTATCGCAGTGCGGCGAGATCGTTGTGGGACAACATCGTGAATCGGAAGTACTACATCACCGGCGGCGTGGGGAGCGGCGAGACCTCGGAGGGGTTCGGTCCCAACTACTCGCTTCGCAACAACGCCTACTGCGAGTCGTGCTCGAGCTGCGGCGAGATCTTCTTCCAGTGGAAGCTGGGGCTCACCTACCACGACGCGTCGTACGCCGATCTCTACGAGGAGACGATGTACAACGCGCTCCTCGGCGGCCTCGCGCTCGACGGCAAGACGTACTACTACCCCAATCCGCTCGACGCTCGGACGTTGCGGACGGCGTGGCATAGCGTGCCGTGCTGTGTGGGCAACATTCCACGGACGCTGCTCTCGATGCCCTCGTGGACGTACTCCAAGGGTCCCGACGGCGTGTACGTGAATCTCTTCGTCGGCAGCACGGTCAAGCTCGACAACATTCGCGGCACGGACGTGGAGCTGGTTCAGAAGACCAACTATCCCTGGGATGGCAAGGTCGCCATCATCGTGAATCCGGCCGCGTCGAAGCAGTTCGCGATGCGCATCCGCGTTCCGAATCGCAACGTAAGCAACTTGTACACGAGCGCGCCGAACGCGAACGGCATCACGTCGATCAAGGTCAACGGCGCCGCCGTGAAGCCGAAGATCGAGCGAGGCTACGCCGTCATCACGCGCACGTGGAAGACCGGCGACCTCATCGAGCTCGACCTTCCACTGAAAGTCCAGCGAGTTCGCGCCGCCGAGGATATCGCGGCCGACCGCGGCAAGGTCGCGCTGCGTTACGGGCCGCTGGTGTACAACATCGAGAAAGTCGACGTGGGTGACGTGAGCAAGACCCTCGCGGCCGACGCGCCGCTCTCGACCGAGTGGCGCGGCGACCTGTTGAACGGAGTTCTCGTAATCAAGGGGCAGTTCAGCGATGGGAGCCCGCTGCTCGCCATCCCGAACTACGCCCGTATGAACCGGGAGCCCGCGCCCGCGTCACCGCCGCAGCCAGCACCGCCTTCGCCGCCGGCGCCAGGCGCACCGCGCGAACGGCCTGCGCCGCCACCGGTCGTGTCGGTAGTTTGGATAAACGAGCGGGCTGTGTGAGCCGGATCGACGCCCGCCTTCGAGTGCAGTCGAAACAGGAGAGTTCTCGTATGGGAATCACGCGACGCGATTTCGTTCAACGCTCTGCTTCCTCCGCCGCCCTGGCCGCGTTGGCTCCGGGCGCCGCGGCGGTGACAGGACTTGTGCCCGAGCCTGCCGCGGCGGCCGACGCTCGAGCGCGCGGCGTCGAGGCCAAGTTCATTCGCGCGCATCCGGTGCCCCTGGAGCGAGTCCGCCTCACCGGCGGACCGCTCAAGCACGCGCAGGAGTCCGACGCCAAGTATCTCCTGTCGCTTGACCCCGATCGCATGATGGCGTACTACCGTGTTCGCGCCGGACTCGCGCAAAAGGCCGCGCCGTACGACAACGGTTGGGACGGCGGCGGTCGCAACCTCACCGGCCACATCGCGGGCCATCACCTGTCGGCGGTCAGTCTCATGTACCGCGCGACTGGCGACGAGCGCTTCAAGCAGCGGGCGAGCTACCTCGTCTCGGAGCTCAAGGTCGTGCAGGACAAGAACGGCGACGGCTACCTGAGCGCGCTGGAGCACGGCCGCGAGGCCTTCGGTGCGTTGTCGAAGGGAGAGATCCGCTCGGCCGCCTTCGACCTGAACGGACTCTGGTCGCCGTGGTACACGCTGCACAAGACCTTCGCCGGTTTGCGCGACGCGTACCGCTACACCGGAAACGCAACCGCGCTCGACGTCGAGGCAAAGTTCGCAGGCTGGGCTGAGCGTGTGCTCGAGCCGCTCGACGCGAAGCAGGTTGCGAGAATGCTCAATACCGAGCATGGCGGTATGAACGAGGTTCTCGCCGATCTCTATGCCGACACCGGCGACAAGCGGTGGCTCGTTCTGTCGTACCGGTTCGAGCACCACGAGTTCACCGATGCGCTCAAGCGTGGCCAGGACAACCTGAACGGCAAGCACGGCAACTGTCAGATCCCCAAGCTCATCGGCTCGGCCGCGCGCTACACGTACACGGGCGACCCCGGCGACCTCATGGCGGCGAGCTTCTTCTGGGACCGCGTCACCGAGCATCACAGCTATTCGACCGGCGGCCATGGACTGTCGGAGTACTTCGGACCGCCGGACGTACTGGGATCGCGTGTCGACGGTCGCACGTGCGAATCGTGCAACGTGTACAACATGCTCAAGCTGACGCGGCGGATGTTCTCGATTCGGCCTGACGCGTACTACGCCGACTTCCACGAGCGTGCGCTGTTCAATCACGCGCTCGCGTCGTTCGATCCGGACGACGTCCGAATGTCGTATATGGTGCCGGTGGGCCGAGGTGTGCAGCAGGAGTATCAGGACATGCAGCGGAGCTTCACGTGCTGCGTAGGCACCGGCATGGAGAACCACGCGCTGCACGGCCACGGGATCTACTACGAGTCGCCCGACACGGCATGGGTGAACATCTTTGCTCCGTCCACTGCGCAGCTCACCAATGGGATGCGCCTGCAGATGGACAGCGATTTCCCCGATGGCGATTCGGCGACGATCACGATCTCGTCGGCGCCGTCGCGGCCGTTCACGCTTGCGGTGAGGCGGCCGAGCTGGGCCGGCGACGGTTTCAAGATCTCGGTGAATGGGACGCCCGTGCCGCAGCCACCGATCGCCAGCCTGCGCGCCGGTGGGGCCGGCGGCCGCGACATCGTGCACGACGATCGCTTTCCGCAGCCGAGCACGTTCGTGGAGCTCACACGCGCGTGGAAGAATGGTGACAAGATCGAGCTCTCGATTCCCAAAACCGTGCGGCTCGAGCCCACGCCCGACGACCGCTCGGTGGCAGCGATCATGTGGGGACCGCTCGTTCTCGTGGGGAACCTTGGCGCACGTCGCGAAGGTCGAATGCGAACCGCCGACGAATCGGCGGTGGTGCCGGTGGGTCCGGCGGCGGTGCCCATGCTCGTGGCGGCTGGGAATCCGGTCAGCGAATGGGTCGTGCCGTCCGGGGACCGCAAGGGCGACTTCCGCGCGCAGCAGGTGGCGCGAGTGCCGGCGTCGCCTGGCGCGGTTGGCGATGTGAGTCTGACACCGTTCTACCGCACGCACGGCCGAACGTACAGTGCGCACTTCGACGTGGTGAGCCAGGAGCAGTTCGATTCGCGCGTCGCGGCGCTCGAGGCTGAAAAGGAGCGTGTGCGCCGGCTGGAAGCGGCGACGATCGGCTTCGTGCAACCCGGAGACACGAATTCGGAGAAGCCCGCGAACTACCAATCCGATCCGGCGAACCGGCTTGTGGTCCGGGCGATCGACAAGTCGAGCCGTGGCGGGCCGGGTTGGTTCTCGTTCGAGCTGCCGGTCGACCCGGCGGCCGACACCGCGGTGGTGGTCACGTACTTGAATGAGCGCGGACTCGCGCCGGCCCGTGGGAACTTCGAGATCCTGGTCGATGGCACGTCCATCGGACGCTTCGAGCCTAACGAGAAGCCCGTCGGCTTCTTCGACGCGACGTACCACGTGCCGGCGAATCTCACGCGAGGCAAGACCAAGGTGACGATCCGGTTCCAGGCGGAAGCTCCGAACGGCCGCATCGCGCCAGTATTTGGCGTACGCACCGCGCGCGCCGACAAGATGTGACTGCAATAGCTCGGCAAGCCGTATCGCTCGTGCTGGTCTGTGTCGCAGCGCCGTCCGCTGTGGCGCAGACCATCACGAGCGACGGCGCGCCCGCGCAGCTCGACATTCGCCAGGCGGGGACGGC